>JAGXIC010000164.1 GCA_024635875.1 Pricia sp. | reverse complement strand
TCTCGGGTGCGTGTACGACCAGCGGGATGGGCTATAAAATGGCCGGCCGCGTGGGCGATTCCCCCATCATCGGCGCAGGGCTATTCGTGGACAACGAGATCGGTGGCGCCACGGCCACGGGAGTAGGGGAGGAGGTAGTCCGCACCGTGGGCAGTTTTTTGATCGTAGAATTGATGCGTCAAGGCAAATCACCCCAGGCCGCCTGCGAAGAGGGCGTAAAGCGCATCATCGCCAAGAACAAAGATAAACAGGACTTTCAGATCGGTTTTATCGCTGTCAATAAGAAAGGGGAGACCGGAGGGTATTGCATCCATCCTGGATTTTCCTATCGAACCTATTCGGAGGATGGGCATATCAATAATCCCTCTGATTCCTATCTTGATTCCTAACTTTTCGAGCGAAATACCGCCTCCAAACAAATACAAAATCAAATCTCAAGTCTAGCATCGAATATCTCATTTCAAAAACTCATATATCTAACTTCGTACTGCTAATTTCATATTTCTAATTTCAACATATGTCACAACAAAAACGCCTTTTCCTTCTCGACGCCTACGCCTTGATTTTCCGTGGATATTACGCCCTGATCAAAAATCCGAGAATCAATTCAAAAGGGATGGATACCTCAGCCATTATGGGTTTTATGAATTCCCTTTTTGATGTCATCAAACGCGAAAAGCCCGACCATTTGGCCGTCTGCTTCGATAAAGATGGCAGTGCCGAACGTGTCGAAATGTTCGCCGAATATAAGGCCAACCGCGATGAGACACCCGATGCCATCAGAACGGCCATTCCCTGGATCCAGAATATTCTTAAGGCCATGCACATACCTTGTATCGAATTATCGGGACTGGAAGCCGATGATATTATCGGTACCCTGGCCAAACAGGCCGAAAAAGAGGATTATAAGGTCTTTATGGTCACGCCCGATAAGGATTTTGCGCAACTGGTCTCCGAAAACATTTTCATGTACCGCCCGGCGCGAATGGGCAACGGTATCGAAATTTGGGGCATTCCCGAAGTACAAAAGCGTTTTGGCGTCGAGCGGCCCGATCAGGTAATCGATTACTTGGGGATGATGGGCGATGCCAGTGATAATATTCCCGGACTTCCGGGTGTTGGTGACAAAACGGCTAAAAAGTTCATCAAACAGTTCGGTTCGATGGAAGGCTTGTTGGAGAACACCGATAAGTTGAAGGGAAAGATGAAGGAAAAGGTCGAGGACAATGCGGAACTAGGAAGACTATCCAAAAAGCTGGCTACCATAATTATTGATTGTGACGTGACTTTTGATGCCGAAGATTATGAACTTTCAAAGCCCAATAGTGATAAGGTTCAGGAACTATTCGAGGAGTTGGAGTTCCGCAGGCTCAAAGATCAGTTCATCAAAATATTTTCAGGGCAAGGCGATACGGTCCAAGCACAGGTCAGCAGCACCCCGACCGCAAAAGCACAAGCGAAGGAAGCCGGGGGCGGACAGTTTTCGTTGTTCGGTGCGGATGCTGGGAATTCTGGTGAAACCATAGCCGACTTTAACAGTCGAAAGACCCTCAAGGAGGTAGCACACTCATATCAAAGCGTCGCCCAAGGTATGGCTATGGAACTGTTCCTGAAAAATCTGATGAAGCAAACCTCTGTTTGTTTTGATACAGAGACGACTGGCCTGAACCCGTTGTCCGCCGAGTTGGTCGGTATCGCCTTTTCTTGGGAAGCCACTAAGGGTTTTTATATTCCGTTCCCCGAAAAGAAAGAGGAGGCCCAAGCGCTTATCGAACAGCTGCGGCCCTTTTTTGAATCGGAAACCATCGAAAAGGTCGGCCAAAACCTCAAGTATGACATCAAAGTATTGGACAAGTACAATATTAAGGTAAAGGGACGCTTTTTCGATACGATGATCGCGCACTATCTAATCAATCCCGATATGCGGCATAATATGGATGTATTGGCGGAAACCTATCTTAATTACACCCCGGTTTCCATTACCGAACTCATCGGCAAAAAAGGAAAGAACCAGCTCAATATGCGGGATGTTCCCTTGGAGAAACAAACCGAGTACGCCGTCGAGGATGCCGATATCACCTTTCAGCTGGCACAACATTTCAGTCCCGAGCTGGCGGAAGCCAAGACCGATAAACTTTTCAATGAGATTGAGATTCCATTATTGCACGTGTTGGCCGATATGGAACTCGAGGGTATTACTTTGGATAAAGAGTTTCTCAACTCCCTCTCCGAAGCTTTGGACAACGATATCAAAAATCTGGAAGCAAGCATTTACAGGGAAGCCGGGGAAGAATTCAATATCGGTTCGCCCAAACAATTGGGGGAAATCCATTTCGATAAAATGAAATTGGTGGCCAAACCCAAGAAAACCCGGACGGGACAGTACTCCACCGCCGAGGATACACTATCCTATCTCGCCAAAGATCACGAAATTATTCAACAGGTCTTGGATTACCGCGGGTTAAGCAAGCTGAAAAGCACTTACATCGACGCACTTCCCGAACAAATCGAGCCTTCGACCGGTCGTGTACATACCGATTATATGCAAACCGTTGCGGCTACCGGAAGATTGAGCAGCAACAATCCCAATCTTCAGAATATTCCGATACGAACCGAACGTGGCCGCCAGGTGCGAAAGGCCTTTATCCCAAGGGACGAGAACTATCTTCTTCTAGCCGCCGATTATTCCCAGATCGAACTGCGGATTATTGCCGCCCTGAGCGAGGAGACTACCATGATCGAAGCTTTCAAGAACGGGGAAGATATTCACGCATCCACGGCATCCAAGGTATTTAACGTTCCCATTGATGAGGTCACCCGCGAACAACGCAGCAACGCCAAAACGGTAAATTTTGGAATCATCTACGGCGTATCCGCATTCGGACTGAGCAACCAGACCGATCTCTCGCGCTCAGAATCCAAAGAACTGATCGATACGTATTATAAGACGTATCCCAAACTACGAAATTACATGAGCGAGCAAGTCGATTTCGCCCGCGAAAACGGTTATGTACAGACCGTTTTGGGAAGGCGCCGGTACTTAAAAGACATTAACGGCAGTAACCAAGTAGTGCGGGGAGCCGCGGAGCGTAACGCCGTTAACGCCCCGATTCAGGGCAGCGCGGCCGATATTATCAAGATTGCGATGATCAACATCCACAAGAAACTATCCGAAGGAAACTATAAAAGCAAGATGCTCTTGCAAGTACACGATGAATTGGTGTTCGATATCCATAGATCGGAATTGGAAGAACTAAAACCGCTGATTAAATCCGAAATGGAGAACGCCTATAAACTTTCCGTACCTTTAGATGTGGAGTTAGGGATTGGTGATAACTGGTTGGAAGCCCATTAGACCGAGCCATAAAACGTTTTAATGGATATAGGATAACAAAATGAAAACACAGCAAAAAGTATATCTTTTTGACCGTAGCTACGATATCATCGAATCGAAGATGAGCTTGAACAGAGATCCCGTTACCAAGGTCCAGACCAATTGGGCCAGATGCTGTGTACCGGCCGATGACATCTCAGATATTAGCCCTTGGGTGATGAGGGGCGGGCAACGAACCGGTTTAACCTTTCGCACGGTATGGTTCAATGATGATGGTAGTTTCAAAAATTCGGTCGGCTATGACTTTCACGACGCGGTTTGCACAGACTATTGGGAAGAATACGACCAAAAACTGAACCAGCCCTGCCTTTGGTTCTGTTTCCAAGCGGCCGCAATAACCCCTTTCAACGCGGCCGAGGAGGAAGCTGTGAAAAGACTGTTGGAGTAGGTGTACCTATATCCAGTAGCGCTAGAAATTGACTTGAATTAAAATTCCCATTGCCACTTTTCCAATTACCTTCGAATATCAAATCCAAAATGTAAACGCTTACACACTGTTCAAGATATTCAGCCCTAGCCTTTCGGCGGGCCGAATACGTAGTTATTATCCATTGGTTTTTCACATTTAGGTGGTTCAGACTTTAATGCATCATTTTGAGGGAAAATCCCTTGCTTTTGGGTAAAGACTTTAGTTTGATTTGCCGTTCGCTTTGCGCTATATGCCGTACGCAAAAAAAGAGTAAAGCGATCGGCGTATGGCGTTGGGCCGAACCGTCGGACTTTAGCCGACTTTGAGTCGGAATCAAAACCCCCGCCTGAACTGCCTGTCGGGCCGGAATCGGTCTTTAGCCCCCGAAGGTTCGGGGCTAGTTTATTTGATACATCCGCCAGTACGGTACAACGCAAAAATGCAAATAGCCCTTAATTCCCTTTTCACCTACAAAAATCACGGTTTCACAACAATTCTTTCCCAAAAATCGCAGAACGGGATACTTTTGTCTTAAAATCTGCCCTGAGCGGAACGATGCCATGAAAAAGTATTTTGCACTTTTATTAATAGGGTCTGTCATTTTGATCGGTAATGCCCAGTCCGGTAATTCGGAAAGCGGATCTGAAGTTATAACACAACAGCCCGGTGCGGAGGTCAAGGTCAAGGTATTCCCGAACCCGGCTACGAACGTAGTGAACATTCTCGGTTTGAAAGATACCTCAAAAGCCGATATAGCCATTATGGATATTTACGGGAACATTGTCTTGGCCCATCAATGGGCCATTCGGCGCAATGCATTGAATATTCCTATTTCCACACTTGAGCCAGGGGCATATATTATTCGAATACATTCAGATGAACAACAGGTGCGGACGAAATTCTACAAGCAATAAGACAGCCCTAAAACAAATCATCTGACAACCAAGAACAGTCCCTTAAGTACCACTTTAAATGTCAAACGGCCGCATCGCAATTCGATGCGGCCGTTTTCATGGCCCACTTTTTTAGAGATAGGCTTGGTTCATGCCCTTGGGTTACCAACCGAACGGCATGCTATCGTTGGGTACGTACGCGCCTGGACTTGATGGAAAATTGGGACTGCAGTATAATAACAATTCAGGCTTCTTCGGCACGGTAATCGCGGGCTCCGGGCTTCGGGGAAAGGCCGATACTAATTTGGGCGGTGGCGGGGAAAATTCGATGCCCCGAACGTTGCCAATGCCAGGTTGAAACTAGGGTACGCCGGCAGCCATTTTTATGTAGATGCCTGATTCGATTCCCAAACTTCGGTATCGGGCGTCGATATCATGGGTCCTGGCTTTGCCGGTAATTTTCCCGAGATGATTGTCAACTACTCCAGTGCTATTGTCTATGTACCCTTCACGTCTTTCTTCGGAGCAAATGCGGGAATAGTTGTGGTACTGGATGACAGGAATATCGGTTTGACCACGTATTATTCCGGTGGAATTGCGCTAATTCTTTAAAGAAAATATTCGCAAACAAGGGTTTGTATTTTAAGTTTATTAGTGTACATTTGCAGCCCGTTTTCGGGAGAGTAAGACTAATTTTAAAGTTACCATAGTGGATACATTAAGTTATAAGACCGTTTCGGCCAACAAGAAGACTGTTGACAAGCAATGGGTATTAGTAGATGCAGAAGGGGAGACCTTGGGACGTATGGCCTCTAAAGTCGCCAAAATGCTCAGGGGTAAGCACAAGCCCAATTTTACGCCCCATGTCGATTGTGGTGACAACGTTATCGTCATCAATTCCGAAAAGGTACACATGTCCGGAAACAAATGGAACGATAAGGTGTATCAGCGATATACTGGATATCCGGGTGGGCAACGCGAGAAATCGGTGTTGGATATGTTGGCAAAACATCCCGAACGAATCGTTGAAAAAGCGATTAAAGGCATGCTTCCCAAAAATAAATTGGGTGCAGAACTTTTCAGAAACCTCAAGGTAGTTATTGGTTCGGAACACAACCATGAAGCTCAAAAACCAACGCTTATCAACTTAAAAGAATTCAAATAATGGAGACCATTCATAAAATCGGAAGAAGAAAAACGGCGGTCGCCCGAGTCTATGTTTCAGAAGGAAAAGGAAACATTACGGTTAATCAGAGGGACCTGAACGATTATTTTTCGACGGCGGTATTACAATATAAGGTAAAACAGCCTTTTTCGTTGACCGGTAGCGACGACACCTACGATGTAAAGGTAAACGTATATGGCGGTGGAATCACGGGACAGGCCGAGGCTATCCGTTTGGCACTCTCCAGGGTCATGTGCGAGGTAGATGCGGAAAACAGGACCGTGTTGAAGCCCGAGGGTCTTTTGACCCGTGATCCTAGAATGGTGGAACGCAAGAAATTCGGTCAGAAGAAGGCCCGTAAGAAATTCCAGTTCTCTAAACGTTAATCACGAACTTACAATCATCCATCTTCCGATTTTTTCTGGGGATGGATGTTTCACTCATATATTTTTTAACCTAGTTCATTGAAAGTCCTGTTCCCAATAATTTTTTGGGATATGGATAAATTAAAAACCGTCTTTTTTGTTAGGATGGTTTTTCGGTAGATTTTTGCGTAGAAGCATCAAATCACCGTTAGTTTAGCATCCAAATGCTAGAGGCTTCACTTCTAGATGATACCACTCAAGCATTGCCTATTCAAAGGAACGTAAACTTAAGTAAACATGGCGAAAGTCGAAGTAAAACAATTATTGGAAGCAGGTGTACATTTTGGCCACCTTACACGAAAGTGGAATCCGAACATGGCGCCCTACATCTACATGGAGCGTAACGGAATTCATGTTATCAATCTCTACAAGACCGTTGCAAAATTGGACGAGGCCAACGAGGCCTTGAAAAAAATCGCTGCATCCGGACGAAAAATTCTTTTTGTTGCCACCAAAAAACAGGCGAAAGACATCGTAGCCGAGTTGGTTGCCAACGTGAACATGCCCTACATTACCGAAAGGTGGCCTGGTGGTATGTTGACCAATTTCGTGACCATTCGTAAGGCGGTCAAGAAAATGGCACATATCGACCGGATGAAAAAAGACGGTACATTCAACACGTTATCCAAAAAAGAGCGGTTGCAGGTAGACCGTCTCCGTGCCAAATTGGAGAAGAACTTAGGTTCTATTTCCGAAATGAGCCGATTGCCGGGCGCACTTTTCGTAGTCGATACCATGCGCGAGCATATCGCCGTGAAGGAGGCCCAGAAATTAAATATTCCCATTTTTGCAATGGTCGATACCAATTGTGATCCCAGGGACGTAGATTATCTGATTCCATCCAATGACGATGCCTCTAAGTCCATAAGTATTATCATGACAGAGGTTTGCGATGCGGTGGCAGAGGGTCTTGCGGAAAGAAAATCCGAAAAGCATTCGGATAATGAAGGTAGCGACGATGAAAACGGAGCACCTAAGAAAAAGAAAAAGAAAGATCGTATTGTAGAGAAGGCTACCGATGTTACTCCTAAGAAAAAGAAATCAAAGCCAGAAGGTAAGGATAGCACCACGGAAATCGAGGAAGCTCCCGTAGTTGCCGAAGGCAAGGAAAGGCCGAAGCCGACGCCTGGAACAGCGGAGACCAACGCGCCTCCCGTAGTGGCAAAAACGCCCAAGCCCGAAGTAGATGTAGAAGCGACCAAAGAGGCCGTGGCGGAAGAAAAGGAAGCCCCGAAAAAGGAGGCTAAAGAGACCAAGTCAAAAGCTGACGACCTAACCAAAATTGAGGGGGTAGGTCCAAAGGCTGCAGAAGCAATGGTCGCAGCCGGAATTGATACGTATGTGAACGTGGCAAAGGCAGATGCTGACAAGATTAAGGAAGTATTGACCGAGTCAAGTTCAAGAATGGCACATCTAGACCCGACCACATGGCCCAAACAAGCGCAAATGGCCGCTGATGGAAAATGGGACGAGCTTCAGGAGTGGCAGGATAAGGCTAAGGGAGGCGTTGAGTAGGCCTTATCTTGATTTAAAATCTAAATTTCAGAATCGGAATATAATTTTATATTCTATAAAAGCACATAAAACTATGGCAAAGATTACAGCCGCAGAAGTAAATAAATTAAGGAAGACTACAGGTGCAGGTATGATGGACTGCAAAAAGGCCTTGGTCGAAGCCGATGGCGATTTCGAGAAAGCCATCGAATTCCTTCGCAAACAAGGACAGAAAGTA
>JAGXIC010000163.1 GCA_024635875.1 Pricia sp. | reverse complement strand
CCTTCTCAGATCGCCATAGCTACTTTTTGCCGCCACTTCGCCACTCTCTATAATCCGGTCGTAGAGATTAAAATCGATGACCGAAAAATTGGAGACTTCGGGCTTGATGTAGATATCGGTCAGCTTCGATTTTTCTTCCATATCGAGAACGGATCTGTAATTGTTGATCTGCAGTAAAATCTCGGTGGCCGAAATCAGTCCATCCCTATCTCGGAGTCCGTGTTGTACGTCGACTCCGATGATTACATCCGCACCCATGTCCTTGACTTTTTCAATCGGATAATTGTTGACCACCCCCCCATCGACCAATAAGCGATTGCCGATTTTAACGGGCTCGAAAAGCGAGGGCAAGGCCCCACTTGCCATAACGGCCTGGGGCAGATACCCGTTTGAAAGAACGACCTCTTCGCCCGTCTCTACATCGGTCGCCAAGCACAGAAAGGGAATCGGCAACTTATCGAACTCTTTTATGTTCTTTACCGGGTAGAGCAATTTTACTAGTTTGTTGTACACGTTCTGCCCGCCCGAAAAAGCTGGGGGAACGGAAATTTTGAATTTGTTGAACGGCAGTGTAATCGCGTATCTTTCCGAATCTTCCTTTTCATAGAAAGTTTTGGCGCTTCGCGGAAGATTATCCTCGATCAGGTTCGTAAAATCGGTAGTTCGGAAAATTGAATCGAGTTCCTTAGCCGAATACCCAGCGGCGTATAGCGCACCGACGATAGCGCCCATGCTGGTACCGCCAATGTAATCGATTTTGATTCCCGCCTCCTCCATGACTTTGAGCGCCCCGATGTGGGCAAGACCTTTTGCCCCGCCCCCGCTGAGTACCAAACCGACTTTCAGGTCTTTTTTATCCGTTTCCTGTGCCGATACGAAAAGGCCTAATCCTAGGAATACTATAAATAATAGAAGTTTTTTCAAGATATCAAATTTAGGCAGACTAATGTCCATATCAATGAAACGTCCCATAAATTTTCTTGGCTTTGGCCACTCCCACAGTTTCTGCCAGCTTTTCTATGGATGCTTCTTTGATACGCTTGACCGACTTGAAAGATTTCAGCAATTCTCGGGCCGTTTTTTCGCCGACCCCCTCGATGCTTTCCAACTCAGAGTTAATGGCCGCCTTGCTACGTTTGTTCCGGTGGAAGGAAATCCCGAAGCGGTGCGCCTCGTTGCGGAGTTGCTGGATAATTTTCAGGGATTCCGATTTCTTGTCCAAATATAAGGGGATGGGATCCTCGGGAAAATAGATTTCCTCAAGACGTTTGGCGATACCTATGATAGCGATTGTTCCCCGTAGACCTAAAATATCCAAACTTTTTAAGGCAGATGACAATTGCCCTTTGCCTCCATCGATAACGATCAATTGGGGTAAGGATTCCTCCTCGGCCAGCAAACGCTTGTACCTTCGATAGACTACCTCTTCCATGGAGGCAAAATCATCAGGGCCGTCAACGGTCTTGATGTTGTAATGGCGATACTCCTTTTTAGAGGGCTTTCCGTTTCTGAATACCACACAGGCGGCCACAGGATTGCTACCCTGAATGTTACTGTTATCAAAACACTCGATATGCCTTGGCTCGGCCGAAAGACGTAGATCTTTTTGCATTTGTGCCATAATACGGTTTGTATGCCGGTCGGGATCGATGATCTTGATCTGATTGAAGCGTTCTTGCCTAAAAAACTTGGCATTGCGCTCCGAAAGATCTACAATCTTTTTTTTGTCGCCCAATTTTGGCACGGTCACTTTTAAATGGGGTTCGACCGTTACCTTAAAAGGCAGGTAAAGCTCGGTGGAGCTGGAATCGAAGCGTTGCCGTATTTCGATAATGGCCAATTGTAAAAGATCGACATCGGTTTCATCGAGTTTCTTTTTGATTTCCAATGTATGTGAGCGGATTATCGAACCGTGGGACAGCTGCAAAAAATTGACATAGGCATGCGATTCATCGGAAATGATGGAAAAGACGTCTACATTGTTGATTTTAGGATTGACTATCGTCGATTTCACCTGATAGTTCTCCAAAACCTCGATTTTCTCCTTGATGAGCTGGGCCTCTTCGAACTGCATATCGGTCGCCAAGGCTTTCATACGATGTCTGAAATACTGTAGCGAGGACTTGAAATTTCCTTTTATGATTTCACGTATATCCTCGATTTGGGAATGATAGTCCTCCGCATTTTGCATACCCTCACAAGGCCCCTTACAATTGCCTAAGTGATACTCAAGACATACTTTATATTTACCCGCATCGATTTTTTCTTGGGAAAGGTCATAGTTGCATGTGCGCAGCGGGTAAACGCTCTTTACCAAATCTAAAAGCGTGCGCACGGTTTTCATGCTAGTGTAGGGACCATAATATTCTGACCCGTCCTTTATCAGTTTACGGGTCGGAAAAATTCGAGGGAAACGCTCGTTCTTTATACAGATCCACGGATACGATTTATCATCTTTGAGCAAAACATTGTAGCGCGGTCGGTACTTTTTAATCAAGTTGTTCTCAAGAAGTAAGGCGTCAGATTCGGTGGGCACCACGATATGCCTTATACCCCGAATTTTTTTGACCATCACCCGGGTCTTGCCATACTCATGGGTCTTGGTAAAATAGGAAGTAACCCGTTTCTTAAGGTCTTTTGCCTTTCCTACATATACTATTTTTTCGTCCGCATCATAGAATTGATATACCCCCGGACTATCGGGCAAGGTACTCAACTGGATTTCTATGGAGACTTGGGACATTTGGGTCGCGGATTAAATGTAAAAAGCAATAGGAGCTACAAAGTTAGAGACAAATTCATCAACTAGCTATATCAAAATTTTGTAAGAATATCCTGTAAGTCTTTACTTATTAAATATATTCGGCGAAATTAGCGATTATTAAAATTCCTATTTACCAAGCCTTTTAACATTAAAATGTTAATTTTTAGCTAAATAGTGTAGTTCATCGATAAAAACATTCCGTTCGCAGTACAGATAACGATTTTTTTAACTAGATTTAACGTATCAAAATCAATTACCCCATGGATAAATACATTATAACCCTAGTTTTATACTTACTTCTGATGATTTCTTTCAAGGTGTATTACTATATAAACGCTAAAGAATAGAGTTTACCGACCTTTCCCGATTCGGTTTTGATTAGAATCATGCTTAAACAGGATTTACGATCGGAATATAGAAATCGAAGGAAATCCATATCGGAAAGTTCCCTCTCGGCTTTGAGCTTGGCTATCGCTAATGCGTTGCTGACTGTTCCTATTTGGGATTATGGATATTATCATATCTTCCTTCCTATTTCCGAACAAAAAGAAATCGACACCCATTTTATACTTACCATCCTTCAAGGCAAGGATAAAAATGTTGTGCTTCCCAAGGTAACCGGCCAAAAGTCTCTAAAACACTATTTGCTTACCGACGCTACTAAATTTCGAATGAACCAGTGGAACATTCCGGAGCCTGTTGACGGCATCGAAGTACCGCCCGACAGAATCGATGTGGTATTCATTCCTCTTCTGGCCTTCGATAAAAAAGGAAATCGCGTTGGGTATGGCAAAGGCTTTTATGATACTTTTCTAAGGGAATGCCGAAAGGACGTAATGAAAATAGGACTCTCCCTATTTCAAGCGGAAGATGCCATTACCGATATCAATGCCTATGATATCCCTTTAGACTATTGCATCACTCCAAAAAAAATTTATTCCTTTTCCGTTCTTGCCACGTAGTCTTCCCAGGTATCGGATTCTATCTCTTCCCCATTTTTTCCAAAGGCCCTCTTGTTGAAGACGATTAAAATACCTACGCCTGTACTAATGGCCATATCGGCAATATTAAAGACTGGTTCGAAAAATCGGAAATCCGACCCCCCAAAATAGGGCACCCATTCGGGCCATATAGTGTCGATAATTGGAAAATAAAGCATATCGACTACTTTACCATGGAAGATATCGCCGTAGGGTTCGGCAGAAAATACGGTGGCCACCTGTTGGTAACTATCGTTAAAAATCATTCCGTAAAAAACGGAATCGATAATATTGCCCAAGGCTCCCGCAAAAATTAAAGAAACGGCCCAAATTAAGGTTTTCGATGATTTCTTTCGAATCGTATCGTAAAGCCAATACCCAATGCCCGCTACGGCGAATAGTCGAAACACCGTCAGTATTAGTTTCCCAGTGGATTCCGAAACCGGCATGAAATCACTGAGTTTCGCGCCCCAAGCCGCACCAGAATTTTCGATGAACAATATTTTGAACCAACTAAAAATATCCACGGATTCCCCCAATACGAAATGGGTCTTTATGTAGAATTTGCTCACTTGGTCTACCAGCAATAATACCGCTATGATGAGCACCGATTTCCTTAAACTCATAGTTTTGGATAGATTAAGAGACTGTTTTGAAATCTGTCGATTATTTTTTTATGCCCCTTTTTTCGCCCTTCGTCGTTAAAATTTTATACCGTAACTACTGCTATGCTAGAAAATTTTGCCTAGAAGGGCATAAAAATGAGCTATAAAAATTCTAATCACAAATTTCAAAACAGTCTCTAAGGGCAAAAATAGGGATATTGCAGCATATTATTCGATTTTATCAAAAAGGATGTCGCCAGTTACTGAACTGACAGCATAAAAGGTGTCCCCGGATGGAATCTGATTTCGCTCTACATTTCCATATTTACTCGTTGCCCTGATTTTTGCACTTGCGGTCGAAACTGAAATAGTTCCACTTTGGGTGGCGACTTCCGCAGTGCCGGAAATACTTTCCAGATGGCAGCTACCGTCATTTAGGGTTACCTTCAAAGTAGCATACCTGCCCTTGGCCGATACGTTGCATCCGGTGCCGTAAATCATCACTTTTTTCTGTTGCGGCACCAAGAGTTTCAATGCAATGGAAATCACTTTATGGGCACTAAGCTTGTCGTTCGGATTCTTAAAATTCGGCTGAAATCCAGTACTTACAAAAAGTGTATTACGCGATTCCCTTACGTTTACTAACAAATCTTTGCTATACTCGCCGTCAATGCTCGCCTCAAGAACCATCTCATCTCCCTGAGCCGTATCGATCGACAATTCGAAAATGTTCGTGACGTCTATGTTTATGGACGCTATTTCAGTATTTACTATGGATTTCTTGACTATTTTTTGGCCGTTGAAGATGTTCGCCGTTAAGAAAATGACAAGACATATATGTTTCATTGCAGGGAATTAAGACCTACGAGAGTTGCCAGTTTAATGACCTACAAAAGCTTGAGCAAGACTGACATTCAAGGCGCTGTACTAAGCGCAGTCGAAGTTTATGAGCGAGATGGCTTTGCGCGGCATGATCGAGGCACGAGCGATCCTTGTAGACCTGAATATCAAGGTTCGAAATTCGAAGCATAAAGCGAACCGGGCAGACCTACTAGGAGGACTCCTGCGTCGGCAAAACCTTGCAAGTCTTACTAGGGCATTACATATTACTGCTGCATATTCTTGGCCTCGATGCTCAGGGTAGCATGCGGCACCAATTTTAGACGTTCTTTGGCAATGAGCTTACCGGTTACACGGCATATACCAAAGGTTTTGTTCTCGATACGCAGCAAAGCGTTCTTGAGGTCACGTATAAATTTTTCTTGGCGTATGGCCAATTGCGTATTCGCTTCTTTGCTCATGGTCTCCGAACCTTCTTCGAAAGCCTTAAAAGTAGGCGAAGTATCATCCGTACCGTTATTGCCATCGTTCATATACGAACTTTTGAGCAGCTCTAAATGACTCTTGGCCTTTGCTATTTTATCTTCGATCAGCTCCCTGAATTCCGCAAGATCACTATCCGAGTATCTAACTTTTAAATCTTCTGCCATAACCTAATGTTTTACAATAAATAATTTCGTGTTCACTTCATCAAAGGCCACTTCGGTACCCTTTTCTAATTTTTCCTCAAAATCAAGCGCTGCGGTCAAGGTCTCGGTCTTGACATATTCAAGATTGCTTTCGACCGCCTTTTCGACAAATCCATCTTTCAGAATTTTCACATCTATTTTGTCTGTCACTTCGTACCCTGAATCCTTTCGGATATTCTGGATGCGGTTGACCAATTCTCGCGCGATGCCCTCTTTTCTCAGTTCATCGTTGATTGAAACGTCAAGCGCAACGGTGAGCGAGCCTTGATTGGCCACCAACCAGCCCTCAATGTCTTGCGAGGCTATCTCTACCTCTTGTAACTCTAATATAATGATATTATTTTCAATATCGAGGGATATTTTTCCCTCTCGTTCTATTTTTTGAATGTCTTCTTGCCCTAACTCACTGACAATCTGGGCTATTTTTTTCATATCCTTACCAAACTTCGGTCCCAATACTTTAAAATTGGGTTTAATCTGTTTGACCAAGATTCCGGAGGCATCGTCTAATAGTTGGATTTCCTTAACGTTCACTTCCGATTTGATAAGATCGGCCACAGCTTCGATTTCCTGCTTTTGGGTTGAGCTCAGCGCTGGAATCATTATTTTCTGTAACGGCTGGCGGACTTTAATCTTTTCTTTTTGGCGGATGGACAATACCAAGGATGATATTGTCTGCGCCATTTCCATTTTACTTTCCAGCTCCTTATTGACTAAAAATGTATCGTACTTCGGAAAATCAGCCAAATGCACGCTATCGAAAGCATCCTTTTTCGTAGTGGCGGTCAAATCTTTGTACAATCGGTCCATGAAAAAGGGAGCCACCGGAGCCGAAAGTTTGGCCACCGTTTCTAGACAGGTGTACAATGTCTGGTAGGCGGATATTTTATCCTTTTGATAATCTCCCTTCCAAAAGCGTCTTCGGCAAAGTCTAACGTACCAGTTGCTCAAATTTTCCTGAACATAATCGGATATTGCCCGCGTAGCCTTTGTCGGCTCGTAATCGGCATAGGCCCGGTCAACGGTCTCGATCAGGGAATGTAATTCTGACAATACCCATTGGTCTATTTCCGGCCTTTCGTTTAGCGCAATGTCAGCTTCGGAATAATCGAAAGCATCGATGTTCGCATATAGCGCAAAGAAGGAATAGGTGTTGTAAAGGGTGCCAAAAAACTTGCGCTTTACCTCGGCGATACCCTCGATATCGAACTTGAGATTGTCCCAAGGATTTGCATTCGAAATCATGTACCAACGGGTGGCATCGGCCCCATGTTCGTTCATGGTCTCGAACGGATCTGCGGCGTTGCCCAAGCGTTTGGACATTTTTTTTCCTTCCTTATCGAGCACAAGTCCATTGGAAACCACATTTTTATACGCCACGGAATCAAAGACCATGGTGGCAATAGCATGTAGCGTATAAAACCAGCCCCGGGTCTGATCTACGCCTTCGGCGATAAAATCGGCGGGGAAAGTTTCGTTCTTATCGATGAACGCTTCATTTTCGAATGGATAATGCCACTGCGCATAAGGCATCGACCCACTATCGAACCAAACGTCGATCAGGTCGGCCTCGCGCTTCATGGGTTTTCCGGTAAGGGAAACCAAAGTGATTTCATCGACGATGTTCTTGTGCAAATCGATAGTGTCGTAGTTTTCTTCGGATAGGTCGCCCACCACAAAATTCTCGAAAATGTCTTTTTTGAGCACCCCCGCTTCGACCGCTTTCGCCATTTCGGACTTCAGTTCGGCCACGGAACCGATGATGATTTCTTCTTGCCCATCTTCGGTGCGCCAGATGGGTAACGGGATACCCCAATACCGCGATCGCGATAGGTTCCAATCATTGGCATTGGCAAGCCAGTTACCGAAACGGCCCTCGCCAGTCGATTTGGGCTTCCAGTTGATGGAATTGTTCAGCGCGACCATACGGTCTTTGACCTCGGTGACTTTGATAAACCAAGAATCCAAAGGATAGTACAGGATGGGTTTATCGGTACGCCAGCAATTGGGATAACTATGAACGTATTTTTCGACCTTAAAGGCCTTGTTCTCTTCCTTTAGTTTGATGGCAATCTCGACATCGACCGATTTTTCCGGTTCCTGTCCCAAGTCGTAGTATTCGTTTTTGACATATTTGCCCGCCAATTCCTGCATTTCGGGGCGGAATTTGCCCTGAAGATCGACCAAGGGCACTGGATTGTCATTCTCGTCCAAAACCAATAGCGGCGGCACTTCCGGTACGGCCTGTTTGGCCACCAAGGCATCATCGGCACCAAAAGTCGGTGCGGTGTGAACGATGCCCGTACCGTCTTCGGTAGTCACAAAATCCCCGGCGATGATTCGAAATGCATTTTCAGGGTTTTGGTAGGGCAGGGCATATTTTAGAAGTTGCTCATATCTTATACCGACCAAATCTTTTCCCTTACACTCCTTGACGACGTAGAATGGAATCTTTTTATCCCCAGAACTGTACTCCAGAAGTTCGGGCTTTGACGCGACAGGCTTGAATTTTCCCGAAAACTGTTCGTTCACCAAACTTTTGGCCAGAATGACGTTAATCGGCTTGAACGTATATTGGTTGTAGGTCTCCACCAAAACATAATCGATTTTCGGTCCGACCGTCAATGCCGTGTTCGATGGCAATGTCCAAGGCGTGGTCGTCCAGGCCAAGAAATAGATATCGCCTTCATCCTTTAAAAAATCAGGAAGTGAAGACTCGACCGCCTTGAACTGCGCTACGGCCGTGGTGTCGGTAACATCTTGATAGGTACCGGGCTGGTTGAGCTCGTGGGAGCTGAGGCCCGTACCCGCTTTGGGCGAATACGGTTGTATAGTATATCCTTTATATATCAGTCCTTTGTCGTATATCTGTTTCAACAACCACCAGACCGACTCCATATACTTCGGCTTGTAGGTGATGTACGGATCCTCCATATCGACCCAATAGCCTACTTGTTCGGTCATTCGGTTCCAGACGTCGGTGTAGCGCATAACCGCTTTTTTGCAGGCGGCGTTGTAATCCTCCACGGAAATTTTGCTGCCGATATCCTCTTTTGTGATACCGAGTTCTTTTTCCAGCCCGAGTTCAATGGGGAGGCCGTGCGTGTCCCAACCGGCCTTCCGTTTGACCTGAAACCCCTTCATGGTCTTATACCTGGGAAAAATATCCTTGATCGTGCGGGCCATCACATGATGGATGCCGGGCATACCGTTCGCGGACGGTGGCCCTTCGTAGAAAACATAACTAGGCCTGCCTTCCCTCGTGGAAACGCTTTTCTCGAAAATTCCGTTTTGCTTCCAATAGTCGAGAACCTCATCGGCTACCTTGGGCAGATCCAATCCTTTATATTCGGCGAATTTCATAGTACCTGTTATCCTACATTAATTAATTTCAGGCTGCAAAATTAGGGATTTTGGTCGGATTTCTCGGATATCAGATCCTTGAAATTCACAAGGGTTCCACACTTTATTAAATAGCATCCAAAAATCAAATCGATCCGTATATCTTTGTGACAACAACTAAAAACTTAAATTATGAAAAAAGTATTTCTAAGTTCACTTTTAATGCTTGCCTTAAGTGTGTCTTTCGTTTCTTGTAGGGACGCCGAAGATAAATCAAAAGACGCCATGGAAGAGGCAGGGGACGCCATGGAAGAGGCAGGCGATAAAATGGAGGAAGTAGGCGACGACATTAAAGATGGTGCCGAAGAAGCGGCCGATGATGTTGAGGATGCCATGGATGATGCCGGTGATGCTATAGAGGATGCCGTTGACGATAACTAGAACGCTATACCTTATTAAATTATGAAGCCCTGACTGCGAAGTTGGGGCTTCTTTTGTCAACTTACATTGCTCAAAATCGATACCCCAACCCGATTATCAAATTAATACCAGGTGCAGTAATGCCCGACGAATAGGAACGGTAACGCTGGTCTGTAATATTTTCTAGGCTCAAAGAAGCCTTTAGTGCATTCGAAACCGTAAACTGAGAACGGAAATTTATGGTGTACCACGATGGAGAATATGGATTGCCTTCTGCATTGGCAGCGTAGATGTAGGTTTTGCCACGTTCGGAGGCCGCTAGGTCTTTAAAAGCCACTTCCCCATTGTAGTTCACAAATAGGTCGGTCTTGAATCTCTGATTTTTCCATAGTATATGAAAATCACCGAAAGTTGGTGGTACATGCCGGCCGGGGGAATCGGTACCGTCTTCTTCTTCTTCGATGCCTTCGGTCAGGGTCAGGTTTGAAATGAGGGACCATTGGTCGGAGAGAAAAGCCTCTAGGCCGAATTCAAAGCCGTATACATAGGCCTTGGCGGCATTCTGTATCGCCTGAACATCGCTTAACTCCCCGTTGTACGCTACCTGTGATGCGCCGTTGAATTGGTAATCCCTGCGCACTAAGGCATCTACAAGATAGGTATAAAAGGCGGCACCCTTTAGCATTAACTTATCATTAAAGTTCTTTTGAACACCCAGTTCGGCATTATAAGCATATTCGGGTTCCAAATCGGGATTGGGTACGATCACCGCCCCAGGTTCGGAATCAAAGATTTTTCCGATATCGTCGATGTTCGGGGCGCGGAAACCCGTCGAACCGTTCAGGGTTACATGTAAATGTTCTTTGGGGAACCAGCTTAAACCAAGGCTACCGGTCAATGCGCCGTTGTTCAAATCGGCATTGTCAAAGGGGAAGGGATAAAAAGTCTTGTCAAAAACGGCATCGATCCAAACATGGCTATAGCGTAGCCCGGAAAGTAGGGTAAAATTGGGCTTGGCCTGATATTCCCCATTGATATAGCCCGCCGTGCTCTGCCAAGTCGAGCCGTCGGGATATCTCGATGCGGCACGGGTCAACACGTTGGTTTCGATATTTCGTTGGCTACCGTCGGAACGGACCTTATTGAAAATATATTCCCCGCCGTAGTACAACCTTAAATTTCCTATTTTCTTGTTCTCAAAATCAAGATTGGCTGAAAGGGCATCGACTTTTTCCCGGGTCGTAAAGCGGATGGGGTCTTGAAAGTCGCGGTCATTGCGGCTTTCCTCGAAATATTGGTAGGCGGTGGTCAGTTTTAATCCATCATAAAAAACACTTTTGCCCTTTTTTTCCAGTTGAAGGTTACCCATAAACCATTTTTGAGGGCCGTAGTACCATTCCGCAGACCGTAAACCACTGCCCGCTGCGTCCGGTCGTATCAAACGGTCGTATCGGGCAAATTCGGAAGACTCGGAATAATGCAGTCCCAATTTATAGTCCCATGTTGCGTTCGGTCGGTACCCGATTTTTTGCATCAGGTTCATTTGATGATATCCTGTGGGATTTTGTTTTTTGGGATTGTCGTTCGCCACGAATACATCTTCCCCGTTTTTTTGGGCCACGTAGGCGTTCCGTAGATAGGAATCCGGACCATGCCCTCCCATCCACAAATCCCCAAAATCGGAATAGGATGCACTCGTCAAAAAGGCCCATTTTTTCATACCCAGATTACTATCGAAGTGCAAGGTATTTTCGGTATTGGCGGAAGCAAAGCGATACTCGGTATTTCCTGTGACCTTCATCCCGTTGTCATCGGTAAAAACAGCATCTTTGGTGTAAAAATTCATTACGCCACCAATGGCATCGCTACCGTAAATAACCGAACCGGGGCCAAAAATGATTTCTGTTTTCTTGACCGTAAACGGATCTATAGAGATTACGTTCTGCAGGTTGCCACCCCTGAAAATAGCGTTGTTCATACGGACGCCATCTACAGAAAGCAACAAGCGGTTCGTCGCAAAGCCTCGAATCATGGGGCTTCCACCGCCTAACTGACTTTTTTGCACGAACACCTTCCCACTGTTCTGCAAAAGGTCGGCAGCGGTCTGCGGATTTGTAAAGGCAATATCGCGCGCATCCAAGGCTATGATTTTATTCGGGATATTCTTTTTCTGTTGCTCCCATTTGGATACGGACAGCACCACCCCGTCGAGCTGTTCGGGTTTCATAAGGAGATAGATTACTTTTTTCTGCCGCACAATTTGGTCAGGCGTGGCCCGTCGTACACTGTAGCTCAAATGCTTGAAGGTGATACGCTCGTTGCGATCGAAAAGTGATAGGTTACATTTTCCGTTATTATCGGTCAGTACCGTTTTGGAACGGTCAACATTGTAAACGGCTACATTGGGAATGGGTTGCCTGTCTTCCGCATCAAAAACCGTTATGGTTTGGGCGGAAAGCAGTTGGATGCCCCATAAAAATAGTCCGAAAACAATAGGTTTCATTTTATCCGAATACTTCGTTCAGGACAGCGAGGGATTTGGGCTTTCGAAAGCCTTGAAGATGCAGCTCAAAATACAGCACCAAAGATTGCAAAAGCTCCTGTCGGTTCGTTTTGTTCATTTTGATGGTATGTATGGCATCAAAATGTATGCCCAAGAACGTTTTGAAATACCCAAGGTTGTCTCCGGTGAGCACCGGATGAAGCGAAGGGGTATCGGTAAACCCACCTTCCAAGAGGTCAAAACAAGGCGCCTGTAGGGCAGAAGTGTCGGGATAAAATCCTAAATATTTTGTGAGCTGTATCAGAAAATGGCAGTGAAAATTAGCGATTTCCTCATTCATGTCCAACCACTGAAAGGAGGCTTCCAAAAATTCGAAAAGCGAGAGGTTGGCCTCCTCTTCATGAATGCTATAGCTTAACATCTCGGCCAAAAAAAGCGTCATGGCGTTTTTGGCGATATTGTTATGTACCGTTCGGTATGGATAGTTGATTTTTGCTTCCCGGATGCTTTCCAAAGTGCCCTTGTTCCTGTGATGAGCAACAATCTCCAATTGGGTCAAAGGTTGAAAGTACGCGGCTTTTAGTTTTCCCTTTTTGGAAGACAAAACGCCCTTCAACATATACGATTTCAGTCCATCGGAAGCTGTATACGCCTTTACGATAAGGCTGGTATCGCCGTATTTTAAGGAAGTAAGGACGATAGCTTTGGTGGTTACCTGCATGTTTTAAAAGTAGCGGTTGTCAGTAACAGTTGGCCGTATTTTTCCAGTCTGTCTGTCGGCGAGGCAGCGCTCAACCATGCCGAAAGGAATTGTTCAAAGTTCAAAATACGAAAACTCTTAAACCTTATACACTAATGTAGGTATCTATTGAGCCCCGAACTTCTTTGCCCACCGCTACTGCTCCCGCCAACTTATATTACCCCCTGCGCCAACATCGCGTCGGCTACCTTCACAAAACCGGCGATATTGGCCCCTTTCACGTAGTTACAGTAGTCGTCACCTTCCATGCCGTATTCGATACAGGATTGATGAATTTCGTCCATGATGATCTTTAAACGATCATCGACCTCTTCCCTGCTCCAACTGATCCGCAACGAATTTTGTGACATCTCAAGACCAGAGGTTGCTACCCCTCCTGCATTGGAGGCTTTTCCGGGTGCGAACAGAATTTCAGCCTCGTGAAAGGCATGGACCGCCTCTGCCGTACAGGGCATATTGGCTCCCTCCGCAACACAAATACAGCCGTTGTCCAACAGCGTTTTTGCATCGGTACCCTGTAGTTCGTTTTGGGTCGCGCATGGCAACGCTACATCGCACTTGACCTGCCAAGGTTGTTCATCTTTATGGAACTCGGCATTTTTATACTTTTCTGTATATTCAGAGATTCGGCCACGTCGGTTGTTTTTCAGGTCCATCACGAATTCCAGTTTCTCTTGATCGATGCCCTCTTCGTCAAGAATATATCCATCGGAATCCGAAAGGGTGACGACCTTACCGCCCAATTGAATAACTTTTTCTGCAGCAAATTGAGCAACATTGCCCGAACCGGATACTACCACGGTCTTTCCATCGAAGCCCTCACCCTTGGTCTTCAACATGCTTTCAGCAAAATATACAGTTCCGTAGCCTGTTGCCTCCGGGCGTATTTTTGATCCGCCCCATGAAAGTCCCTTTCCAGTGAGAACCCCGGTAAATTCGTTCTTGATTTTTTTATACATTCCGAAAAGAAAACCGATTTCACGGGCGCCGACACCGATATCACCGGCCGGTATATCCGTAAACGGACCGATATGCCGACAAAGTTCGGTCATAAAAGCGTGGCAAAACCGCATCACCTCATCATCGGATTTTCCTTTCGGGTCAAAATCGGAACCGCCCTTTCCACCGCCCATGGGCAATGTGGTGAGACTGTTCTTAAAAACTTGCTCAAACGCCAAAAACTTTAGGATACTTGCATTGACCGAAGGGTGAAAACGCAGACCGCCCTTATACGGGCCGATGGCCGAATTCATTTGAATGCGATAGCCTCGGTTGACGTGTATATCGCCATCATCGTCTATCCAAGATACCCGAAAAGAAATCAAGCGCTCGGGTTCGACCATACGTAACAAAATATTCTTGCCATTATATATTTCGTGTTGCGCGATATAGGGAATTACGGTTTCCGCCACTTCCTGTACCGCTTGAATGAATTCGGGTTCATGCCCGTTTCGGGACGTGACCTCGTCCATAAATACCTTTATTTTTGCTTCCATAAAAATTTTAGTAGTTATCGCCTCTGTTGAAATCTAAGGCTATTTTGTTGAAAATAAAATATAGCGTCAAAATTATGCTATTTATACCTTTTGAAGGGTGCTTTTTTTAGAATTTGATAACGTACGGGGAGACTTAGCCTATCGCCTGCTCCAAATCGGCAATCAAGTCATCTCTATCCTCAATACCTACGCTTAACCGGATCAGGGAATCGACTACCCCGCTTTTCTCCCGCTCTTCTTTAGGAATACTGGCATGTGTCATGCTCGCCGGATGGCCCGCCAAACTTTCGACCCCGCCAAGCGATTCGGCCAACGTAAAGACCTTTAGTTTTTCCACAACTTTAATGGCATCCGCCTCGGTACGGCTCTTAGGGATAAACGAAACCATGCCCCCAAAATCCTTCATCTGTGCCTTGGCGATTTCATGGTTCGGATGACTTTCAAAGCCGGGCCAAAACACCTTGTCGATTTTTGGATGCCTATCCAAATATTCCGCAACGGCCCGCCCGTTCTCACAATGGCGCTGCATTCGAACGTGAAGGGTTTTAATGCCCCGCAGGGTTAGAAAACTATCCATCGGACCGCATACCGCGCCGCTGGCGTTTTGTACAAAGTAGAGTTTATCCGCCAGTGCCTTATCCTTCACCACCAACGCCCCGACGACCACATCGCTATGGCCACCAAGATATTTGGTCGCGGAATGCATGACGATGTCGGCACCCATATCCAAAGGGGTTTGTAAATAGGGTGTTGCGAAGGTATTGTCCACTGCCAAAAGTACATTGTGCTTTTTGGCCAATTGCGAAACCGCCGCAATGTCGACGACGTTCATCATCGGGTTCGTCGGCGTCTCGACCCAAAGCAACTTTGTGTTTTTGTTGATGAAGGATTCGATCACATCGGTATCCTGCATCCCAATAAAATGAAAAGTAATTCCGTATTTTTCGAAAATCTGTTTAAAAATACGATAGCTGCCGCCATACAGATCATTTGTGGAAACCACTTCGTCCCCAGGATTCAAAACCTTGATTACCGCATCGATAGCGGCCAATCCACTGCCGAACGCTAGGCCGTATTTTCCGTTTTCGATACTTGCCAACGAATTTTCAAGTGCCGTGCGCGTAGGGTTGGCACTTCGGGAGTATTCATAGCCCTGATGCCCGCCCGGGGTGGTCTGCGCATAGGTCGATGTTTGGTAAATCGGTGGCATGACCGCACCGTAGGCTTTATCGGGACTTTGACCTCCGTGAATCGTCTTTGTGTTGAACTTTAACTTTTTTTCTTCCATTTTCTACAATTATTCCTACAAATGTATCGTTATCTTTGATAGCATACAAAGGTATTCCAGACCTGTGTGCCCTATAAACCGACCCCATATCCCAAATTTATGAAAGCCCCGCTGACCTGTTTCTTGATTTTTCTAGTGCTGATCGGCTGTCAAAAAAAAGAGGATAAACTGACTTTTGAACCTCTTACGTTGGGCGAAACCTTATGTGCCGACTGCCCCCAAATCTCCATTACGATACCTCGGGCGGTGGAACGAACCCGTACCGCAAGCACTATCAATACAGCCCTACAGGAAGAAATTATTTCCCTGCTTCTATTTGATGATGACCTGAAAGTCGCCAACCTTGATGAAGCCCTAACTTCATTTCAAAATGGGTATTCAGAACTTAAGGACCTATATTCGAAGGAAACCACGCCCTGGGAAGCAAAAATTGATGGAGCGGTCGTTTATGAGGATAAAAAAGTACTTACCTTAGAACTCAATTCATACATTTTCACTGGTGGCGCCCATGGTTACAGTGCCAAACGTTTCCTAAACTTCGATAAGAAAAGGGGCGTAGAATTGGAAAATTGGCAGCTCTTTCAAAATAGAAAGGATTTTCAGAAATTTGCCGAGACAAAATTCCGTGAGCAGGAAGCCATCCCCCAGGAAGCCTCGATAAACCACACGGGCCTTATGTTCGAAAAGGACAGTTTTTACCTGCCCGAGAACATCGGCTTTACCAACGAAGGCGTAAAATTACTTTACAACCCTTACGAAGTCGCTTCCTATGCCGATGGGCCCATCGTGCTGACCCTGCCTTTCAAAGAGGTCAAGCGGTATTTGGCGAAGGAGACGAAGTCGTGATTCACTAGGTCTTGGCAGCTGCGAAATACACCTGAAAAAACGTACGAAATATATCCTACAGGCGTAAGTTGGCAATACGCTTATCGCTATGCGCATTAAACAATTGCTTGTTTCTTCACAACCTTCTGCAACCCAAGAATAGTCCCCAAATGCAGGCCTTCATGAAACAGGTTGAAAACCATCGCATCCTCAACATCGCTCAAGGTTACGTTGAGACTGGTCGTATATGCATCATATTCCTTAAAAAGTCCAGACCCATAATCTTCCTTCGTCCATTCGGCGGTAGATATCAAAAAATCTGCGATTTCCTTGATTTCCGTGTCGGTAGCCGTCCCATCTGGCACCGTTCCCTTTTTGAATTTCTCTATGAACTGCTCGGGAATGCGCACTTTCAATCCGCTGAACTTGTAGACCAATATCTGCTGGGTCGCGACTACGTGTGCGATGTTCCACCAAATATTGTTACGGAACCCAGTGGGGATTTCCAGTAATTGTTCGCTAGGCGTTCTGTCGAGGATTTTATAGAGGAGTTTGCGGTTCTGTAGCGTAGTATCGAATATTTTTTTCAAGGTGTACATTTTTAATGTGGATGCTAAAAATAGTACAATTGAATGAAATTGGGTTTCTTTGTAAATCAAAATTTTCTCATGAAAGTCTACCACCTCAGCACCTGCGACACCTGCCAACGCATCATCAAAGAACTACAACCTTTGGACGGCGTCGAATTGCAGGATATCAAAACGGATGCCATCACCGAAAAACAACTGGAGGAAATGCACGGGCTGGCCGGAAGCTACGAAACTTTGTTCAGTAAACGCGCCCGCCTCTACCGCCAAAAGGGACTGCACGAAAAAGAACTTTCGGAAACCGATTATAAAAACCTGATTTTGGAGCAGTACACGTTTCTAAAACGCCCTGTTATCGTGGTCGGAGACCAAATCTTTATCGGAAACAGCAAAAAATCGGTCGCAGCGGCCCAAGAAGCCCTTCATTGTTGAACAAAAGAACCCTTGCCATATTCGCCGCCATCGGGGCCACTACCATTTACGGACTCAACCACACCATTGCCAAGGGGGTAATGCCTGGGTACGTGCAACCTTTCGGATTTATAATGTTCCGCGTCATCGGTGCGGCGCTATTATTCTGGGCAATATCGCCTTTCGGGCCAAAGGAAAAAATTAATCCTAGAGATTATGGCAGAATGCTACTTTGTGCCTTTTTGGGCATGGGTTTCAATATGTTGGTCTTTTTTAAGGGGCTTTCGCTATCCACGCCTATCAATAGCTCCGTCATTGTAACTACAACGCCGATCATTGTGCTGTTACTTTCCGCCATTTTTATCAAGGAAAAAATCGGGGGACGAAAAATCGGGGGCATCGCTATCGGACTTACCGGTGCCGTCGCCCTAATATTCTTCGGACCTATGCTTAGGGAAGATGCCCCCGATATTCCCTTGGGCAATTTTCTGTTGATGATGAACTCGGTGTTCTATGGAGGCTATTTGATCTGCGCAAAAACATTGATCGCGAAGTATCATCCGTTTACCTTTATGAAATGGTTGTTCACGTTGGGCATTTTTATTTGCCTGCCCTTTGGTTATCGGGAATTTGTTCAGGTCGATTTTGCTAACCTGCCCTTTGACGCTATTTGGCGTATTGGCTTTGTTATTCTGGGCACTACTTTTTGCACCTACCTGTTCAACATTTTTGCGCTCACCCAACTAAAGGCATCCACGGTAAGCGCTTTTGTATACGTTCAGCCCTTGGTCGGTATTCTATTTGCGGTCGCAATGGGGAAGGACAACTTGACCCTTTTAAAAATATCGGCCGCCTGTTTGGTGCTATTGGGGG
>JAGXIC010000162.1 GCA_024635875.1 Pricia sp. | reverse complement strand
TGAGCGTCTCGTGGGCTCGGAGATGTGTATAAGAGACAGATGCTGACCTCGCTTTCCGCAATCGCCCCGGAAACCATATCTACAATACCGCTGACCGACATCCCTTCTGCCAATGCAAGTCCACCGCCGAAAAGGATCAGAATGCCCCAAGCCAATTTTTGCGTGTCTTTCCAATTGATGATGAAATCCCCTTTCTTGAGATTATAGGGAATGGCGAACATAGCAATGGCCGCCATCATACTGATGATCGTATCGTTTAGTTTTAGTTCCGGAAATATTTCGTTGATGACCGTTCTGAAAATCCAAAGAAAAACAGTGAAGCCGAAAATGACGAGTACCTGCTTTTCCTTTCCTGACATTGGCCCTAGCTTTACAAGCTCGTCGTGTATAACGTCTTTCGATGCCGTAAATTTCAACGTGCCGCAGGGGTACATCCATTTTACGAGCACGAGATAGATAATCCAGATCAATATCGTGGAAAAGGGCACACCGACAACCATCCACTTTACAAATGAAATTTCCATTTGGTACTCGTTCTCCAATAGGCCGATCAGTATCGAGTTGGGCGGCGTTCCGATGACCGTGGCAATTCCACCTGCGTTGGCGGCGAAAGCGATGCCCAGCATTACACTGAGCGCAAAGTTTTTATCGCCCTTGGTGAACCCGTCCTCATCGTTTACCAGTAGGCCGATAACCGACATCGCGATGGGCAGCATGACCACAGCGGTAGCCGTATTGCTGATCCACATGCTCAAAGCGGCCGTGGCGATCATAAAACCGAGAACTACTTTGTTCGGGGTGGTTCCTGTAACCTTTATAATGTTAAGTGCGATACGTTTGTGTAGGTTTACTTTTTCAAGGGCGAGCGCGAGTACAAAGCCTCCGAAGAACAGAAATATGATAGGACTGCCGTAGTTGGCCCCCACGTCGCCAATTTCCATGATGTTCAGAATTGGAAATAGCAATAGGGGCAACAGCGCGGTGACGGAAATGGAAACCGCTTCGGTAATCCACCAAATGACCATCCAGACGGCGACGGCGATTACGGCATCGCCCTCTTCTGAGACCATTGTGAAAGGTAGGTTAATAAGAATGAGGAAGCAGATGGGGGCTAGAAAGAGGCCTAATTTTTTGCTGAGGTTCATGGGTGGCAATTCGTGTCGTCTAAGCTAGGTTTTTTCTTTCGAAAAGTCAAACCCTCTAAATGACGATTTACGCCAATATCTCCCGAATAACTTCTCCTTCGACATCCGTCAACCTGAACGGCCTGCCTTGAAATTCATAGGTAAACTTTTCGTGGTCAAAGCCTAGTAGATGCAAAATAGTGGCATGTACATCGTGGACGGATACACGGCCTTCGATGCCAGAAAACCCGATATCATCGGTCTTTCCGTGGGAGGCTCCTTTTTTGATTCCCCCGCCGGCCATCCACATGGTAAAGGCGTCGCCATGGTGGTCGCGCCCCTTGAAGCCCATTTCTTTATTGCCCCTATTTTCCTGCATGGGGGTCCTGCCAAATTCCCCGCCCCAGACAATCAGGGTGTCATCCAAAAGGCCTCTTTGTTTTAAGTCCAATAGTAAAGCGGTCATGGGTCGGTCGATTTCGCGACATTTGTTCCTTAAGCCGAGGTCTACCGCGGTATCATGGCCCGTGCCGTGGCTGTCCCATCCCCAATCGAAAAGCTGTACGAAACGAACGCCGTCCTCGACCAATTTTCTGGCCAACAGGCAATTATTGGCAAAAGATTCCTTGCCGGGCTCGACCCCGTACATTTGTTTGATGTGCTCGGGTTCGTTGTTGATGTTCATGACCTCTGGCACAGCTATTTGCATGCGGTAGGCCATCTCGTATTGGTTGATTCGCGCCAAAATTTCAGGATCTGCGTATTTCGTATATTCTTCCTTGTTGATCTTATTGATGGCATCGATCGTACTTTTTTTAAGGTTTCTGGTAACACCTTCGGGATCTTCTATGTAGAGTACCGGGTCACCTTTAGAGCGGCATTGCACCCCTTGATAGACCGACGGTAAAAAACCGCTGCCCCAAACACTTTTTCCGGCATCTGGGGAGTTACCGCCCGAGGTCAAAACCACAAAACCCGGAAGGTTCTGGTTTGCGGAACCCAAGCCGTATGTGGCCCAGGCACCGATACTGGGGCGGCCCAATCTCGCACTTCCGGTGTGCATGAACAATTGTGCGGGCCCATGATTGAACTGGTCGGTATTCACGGCTTTTAGGAAAGCTACTTCGTCGACTATAGTTTTAAAATGTGGCAAGAAGTTCGAGACCCAATTGCCCGATTCGCCTTCTTGTTTAAACTCCGCTTGTGGCCCCATCAATTTGGGCGTACCTTTGATAAATGCGAATTTTTTTCCCGCTAACAGGGATTGAGGACAGTCTTGTCCATCCAATTTTTGGAGGGCCGGTTTGTAGTCGAACATTTCCAGCTGAGACGGCGCGCCTGCCATGTGCAGATAAATGACCGATTTGACTTTGGGACTGTAAGGAGGTGCCAAGGTCGCCAAAGGATTCAGGTCACGTTCGGAAAAAGCAGATGATAAATTTGTCTTTGGTTTTCCTAAGGGATCACATCCCATAAAAATAGAGCTAAGCGCCAGACCGCCCATACCTTGTGCACAGCTTTTTATGAAATGCCTTCGGGTGTTTGACTGAGCTTCACGCGCCAGTTTTTCTCGAATAAGTCTTTCTAAATTATTTCTCACCTCAAAAGATATTTATAATTTTCTTCAATCTTCAATCTTCAATCTTCAATCTTTTTTACGCTTTCGTCAAAAACTCATCCAAGTTCATAATAGCATTTGCAACGATAGTCAAAGCACCCAATTCAGGGGTCGGCTTTTCCTCAAAATGGAGGAACAGCTCTGATGCGCCATCGTTTTTAGAGAATTCGGACATGGAGTCTTCATACAACCGTTTTAAGGTTGTTAAAGAGTTTGGCGCAATTTCCTTCAGGGTCGCCCTTTTGTAGGCACGGGAGATACTTTTGTCAATCTCTCCGATAACCTGGGTGTTTTTCGCTAACTGATATGCGGTTTCGATATATACGGGGTCGTTTAAGGTCACCAAAGCCTGCAGCGGGGTATTTGTCACTGTTCTTCGAATAGTACTTACTTCGCGGCTACCCGCATCAAAGGTCAAATAGGATGGGTAGGGACTAGTACGTTTCAAATAGGTATAGATGCCCCTTCGGTACCGGTCCTCCCCTTTGCTCTCAATCCACTGTGCACCGTTGTAAACTGTTTGCCAAACCCCATCGGGCTGTGGGGGCATAACGCCAGGGCCGTACATTTTGTCGCTCAGCAGCTCCGAGATCGCCAAGGCCTGGTCCCGTATCTGTTCGGCGCCCAGGCGTATTCTCGGCCCTCTGGCATACCATTTATTTTCGGGATCGATGCTGTACATTTCCGGGTCCGTATCGGAACTTTGCCTATAAGTGCCCGACATCACGATTTCCTTAACAAGGGCCTTGATGCTCCAGTTGTGTTCGTTCATAAACCTGAGGGAAAGCCAATCTAACAGTGCTGGGTGTGAGGGGGACTCCGATTGGGAACCCATATCCTCGATTGTCGAAACAAGACCCCTTCCGTAAATTTGGTGCCAGACCCGATTGACCAAAGTGCGGGCCGTAAGCGGATTTTTTTTACTCACGATCCATTGGGAGAGCCCCATTCTATCGGCAGACCAATCGGCATTCCATGCGTTCAGGCTTTTCGGAGTCCCAGGTTCGACTGTATCGGTCTTCGACATCCATCCGCCACGATCAAATACCTGTGTTGTACGTTTCATATAATCGGGATTTTCCGCCATGATCGGCACCGTTTCGGCATCGGCGTTCAGGATATCCATAAAATCGGAATTGACGGCCGCCCACCCCGGTTGCCCTTGGCCCGGCATGTCTGCGATAAAACCTACCCAATATAAGTTGAGAATATTTACCTCTTCGGCCACCGTACTGTTCTGGGTTTCGATGTAGATATCGGTCTTATGATCGATTTTTTTGATCGGGAATTGTGAGGTAAGGTTATTTTTGGATTTGGGTAAGGTAAATTCCCCTAAAATAGGCCCCTTGGCATTTTTCTCTCGAATGACCATCTTCGTTCCGTTATAATGCGAGCGATAATTTAGGTACACATAGCCGGCATCGTTCGTAAAGCCATTTTCGATAAGGCAGTTGCCATCGTCCCAAAAAACGACGGAAGCATGGTCGTCATAGACACTATTCTTGAACTCCTTGAAAAAGTGTGATTTGTAAACAGGTTCCGTAAACTGTAAAAAATCTTTATAAGTCTTGACCGAGCTGTCATCTCCAAATTTCGAGGTCCAATCGATTACTCGATCCATCTTTTTCTGTTGCTCGGGAGTATACAGTTTTAGAACTGGTGATTCACTGGGCGTGTCCTCATCCCTAGAGTTGTTGAAAAAGGCCATCAACTTGTAATACTCCTCATGTTTGAAGGGGTCATAGGTGTGGCTATGACATTGTACGCAGCCTATGGTCGTGCTCTGCCATACCTCGAAAGTCGTATTGACGCGGTCGATGACCGTTGCCACTCGATATTCTTCATCATCGGTACCCCCTTCATCGTTGTTCATCGTATTTCTATGGAAAGCCGTTGCAATCAATTGATCGGTAGAGGGATTGGGCAATAAATCGCCCGCCAATTGCTCGACGGTAAACTGATTGTATGGCATGTCATTGTTAAATGCATCGATAACCCAGTCCCGATATTTCCAGATGGTTCTTCCCATATCCTTTTCATAGCCTTTGGAATCGGCGTATCGAGCGAGATCTAACCACCAGGTCGCCCATTTTTCGCCATAGGTCTTTTGCAATAACAAGGTGTCTACCAAGGTTTCATAGGAAATTTCGTTTTTTTCAAAACGCTTTAATAGTTCGGGGTCGGGTGGTAATCCGACAATATCCAAGGCCAATCTTCGGGCGATGATGTTTTTTTCGGCGGGAGGATTCGGCACTAGCTCTTCATTGTCGAGCTGGGCCAAGACGAAATGGTCAATGTTATTTTTTATGAAACCGGATGATTTATCAGGTAAAAGTCCAGCTTCCGCAGTAATTGCGGGAACCTCTACTTTTTCCGGAAGCGAATACGCCCAATGCTGCCCCCATTCCGCCCCTTGGTCTATCCAGCGGGTCAACAGGTCGATCTCCTCTTCGGATAACGGCGGTTTTTCGTACGGCATTCGGATTTCCGGATCGGTTTCGTGCAGTCTTTTGATCATCTCGCTTTCGGAAGCATTCCCCGGAATGATAGCAGGTTTCCCCGATTTGTTTACCGCAAAGGCATCTTCCTCGAACAACAGGCTGAAATCACCGTTCTTTTTAACCCCACCGTGGCAGGTTATACATTTACTATTGAAAATGGGTTTGATCTGGGTGCTGAAATCGACACGCTCGGATTCGCCGCAGGAGTGTAGGATGCCTACCGCTGCAACTAGAGCGAAGAGCAAGAGTATACGTATTCCCTTGTGAATTTTCTTTTTCATCTATGTTAAGATAAGCAATTTTAAAAGGATTAAATGCCAAATGTGAATAGATAGTTTAAAAATAGGAAGTTTTTGATGGTTTTAGATGGACGATTTGATGGAAAACATGGACAATAATTGGATTAACAAGGGTATCCAGGGCAGTCATTGCAAATAGCAAGCCTCAGGCGAAGCGACAAAGCAATAACTGCCCGGATTCAACTTTTCAGTTTGATTAATAGATCGTCATTAGATTTTCGTATGTCTATAACTCCATTGGCTTTCATTGCCTTTGTAACCTTATCCCATTTTTTATTGCTTAGACCTGATGCATTTTTTACTTCGTGAACGTAAAAGTCTCTTAGGTCTCCATATTCGGAAAGTATAGCATGAACAATCTTCTCTTCTTCGGTCAGCTCAACTTTCTTCTTCTCCGGCCGCATCTGCGGAAAGAAAAGCACTTCTTGAATCGATGAATTGTTCGTCAACAGCATCACCAAGCGGTCTATGCCGATGCCGATACCAGAAGTCGGTGGCATGCCATATTCGAGGGCACGTAAAAAATCCTGATCGATGAACATGGCCTCGTCGTCGCCTTTTTCGGAGAGTTTTAGCTGGTCTTCAAAGCGTTCGCGCTGGTCTATCGGGTCGTTAAGCTCGGAATAAGCATTGGCGATTTCTTTACCGTTGGCAAAGAGTTCAAAGCGCTCTGTGAGCGCCGGGTTATCACGGTGCTGCTTGGTCAGCGGACTCATTTCTTTCGGATAGTCCGTAATAAACGTGGGCTGAATGTAATTTTCCTCACATTTTTCGCCGAAAATCTCATCTATAAGTTTACCGATGCCCATGGTCTCGTCAACCGCGATATGTAGTTTTTTGGCCGTTTCGCGCAGTTCATCTTCTTCCATGCCGGCGACATCGAATCCGGTGTGGATTTTAATGGCCTCTAAAATTGGCACTCTAGGATAGGGCGCCTTGAATTCAATCTCGTTTTTGCCTACGGTAATTTTGGAACTGCCGTTCGCCTCTAGAGCCACTTTTTCCAAAAGTTTTTCCGTGGTGTCCATCATCCAATGGTAATCCTTATACGCTACGTAGAGTTCCATCACCGTAAATTCAGGGTTGTGGGTGCGGTCCATGCCCTCATTACGGAAATCCTTTGAAAATTCATAGACCCCGTCGAAACCGCCAACTATCAATCGTTTTAGATAAAGCTCGTTCGCAATACGCAAGTACAGTGGAATATTCAGCGCATTGTGATGCGTCAAAAACGGACGCGCAGCCGCCCCGCCGGGAATCGGCTGTAGTATGGGCGTTTCGACTTCCAAATACCCCATGTCGTTATAAAATTGACGGATGGTATTCGTAATCTTGGTCCGCTTGATAAAGGTTTCCTTTACTTTCGGGTTGACCACCAGATCGACATAGCGTTGGCGGTAGCGCTGTTCCGGATCGTTGAACTCATCAAAAACATGGCCCTCGGCATCCTTTTTCGGAAAGGGCAGGGGGCGCAACGCCTTGCTGAGCATCCTAAAACCTTTAACCATAACGGTCTTTTCACCGACCTGTGTCGTGAAAAGTTCGCCCTCGATGCCAATGATATCCCCGATATCCAACAATTTTTTGTAGATGTCGTTGTACTGTGATTTATCCTCCCCGGGGCAGATTTCATCCCGATTAAAATAGACCTGAATACGGCCATCACTATCCTGTAATTCCGCGAAGGAAGCTTTCCCTTGGATACGTCGGGACATCAACCGGCCGGCAATAATCACTTTTTTGCCCTCCTTATAGTCCGCTTTTATATTTGTTGAAGTAGCATTTATTGGATATAAAGCAGCGGGGTAGGGGTCGATGCCCAATTCACGCAGTTTGGTGAGTTTTTCCCTTCTGATGGTTTCTTGTTCCGAGAGTTGCATATAGTGGTATTTTAAAGGAGGCAAATATAATGGTTTAATGTAGCAATCCGATAATTTGAGGATGTGATGATTTGAAAATTGACCGATGATGAATGATGTCGGATGCGCTATGTTCAGATTTGTGAATATATTGCAACGGATTATTTTTAGCCAATGAATTTGAGGAGTTGAGAATGCTAAAATCCTGTTACCCTAAAAATTCGAATTCAGACAAAAAAAGGCAATCATTTTCAGGGCGTATCGAAAATCTTGTATCTATTTTTGTAACAATCACGCCACTTTTTCGTCATATGGGCAAGCCCATCCGATCAAATGGGCATTTCATCAATCGAAAAATCAAATCACCATGAGTTTTATACGCGTATTGCTCGCCATTCTTTTTCCGCCCTTGGCCGTACTTGGTAAGGGCTGCGGTTCTTTTTTAATTGTGCTGCTGCTTACTTTCTGTGGATGGGTGCCGGGGGTTATCGCGGCGCTTGTTATTTTGAACAATCCGAATTGAAGTACTCTCCCCCCGCCCTTACTCCCTTATGGTTTACGCAGTTTGACCCCTACATTTCTATCGCTGCGCTCATCGGATGCAAGTGGGGAGGGACCCATTCCAGGCCAAAAGGTGATATACAGTCAATTTGAAACATCGTACCTTTGTTAAGATGAACAAAAAGGTACATTTTCAGGATTTGGGACTGAAAGACTACAAAGAGACTTGGGACTTTCAGGAATTGCTTTTCCAAAAAACCGTCGATCTAAAAATAAAGAATCGACGTGAGGAAACGAATCAAGAAACACCGAACCATTTTCTGTTTGTCGAGCACCCCCATGTATTTACTTTAGGGAAAAGTGGCAATATCAATAACCTTCTGGTAGATGAGTTTAAATTAGACCAAAAACATGCCAAATTCTATAAAATAAACAGGGGAGGCGATATCACCTACCACGGCCCTGGACAAATTGTAGGTTATCCGATTCTGGACCTCGAAAATTTCTTTACCGACATTCATAAATACCTTCGCCTTTTGGAGGAAATGGTCATCTTGACCTTGGCCGAATTCGGATTGAAACCCGAACGTTCGAAGGGAGAGACCGGGGTTTGGTTGGATGTAGGCACCCCGTTCGCCCGAAAAATATGTGCCATGGGCGTTCGCGCCAGCCGTTGGGTGACCATGCACGGTTTCGCGCTGAACGTGAATACCGATTTGGGCTATTTTGATTTGATGGTACCTTGCGGGATTAAGGATAAAGCGGTGACTTCACTGAACATGGAGCTGGGGAAAAAGGAAGTCCATATCGATGAGGTAAAACAGAAATTAATCCAGCATTTTGAAACGCTTTTCGAGGCTGAATTGATAAAAGACAAAACCGAGGTTTAGGGCCTCGGTTTTATATTCTAGTTAATGGTTAAAACCCTGCAATTTCATTGCAGCTACTTTAGTTTCTATAAATATTTTAGTTTTGTTGGATGGCCGAATATCGGAGGGACTCACATTCAATAAGTAATTTAAGTTGTCATATAGTCTGGGCGACAAAATATCGATATAATGTTTTAACGGGCGACCTTCAGCATCGCTGTCGCGATTTGCTGGTGCAGATATGCGATTCGGAGAATGTACATATTCTGAAGGGCGTTGTGAGTAAGGACCATATTCATATGCATGTCGAATATCCGCCATCCCTGAGTATAAGTAATCTGGTGAAGAAGTTTAAAGGCCGTTCCTCCCGCCTTCTTCAGAAGGAATTCCCTGCGCTTGGCAAGAAGTATTGGGGCCGTCACTTTTGGGCTGTCGGCTATGGTGCATGGAGCACAGGAAAGATAACCGATGAAATGGTCCAGGAATATCTCGAGCATCATAAGGGCAAGCCCAACTCGGAGAAGGGCAACTGGATATTTGAATAACGTCGAGTAAGAATTTCATTCTTTGAGAAAACTATGGATTTCAAATCCATAGTGGTTTATTTACTAAATTTCGTCAGTTCCGTACTGCTCATTAAGTCCCCATTTTTTTTATAACTTTCTTGTCTCACCATACCTACACCTTCGGCCAACCAGAGTTTGGAATTCAGTTCGAAAGAGGCTCCCATGGTCTTTGAGGTAGTGGTCTCCGTAATCAGATAGCAATCATAGGTTCCGGCCGGTGTAGTTACGCTTTCTTTCTTCTCTACTTTACGGTCGGTCTGGTCTACGGTCGTATTCATTTTTATACCACCCATACTCATTTCTACAGATACATTCGCATCGGCCAGTTCTTGGCCGACACTGAGGTCGTTAGGGAGCTCGATATCGGTTCCGGTAACGTCCATTTCAATATCCATCTCTGAATATTGTTGCATCATCTGGGTCGGGAAAAGCGATTTGTAATCGATGCGCACAATGCCGTTTTCGCAGGTAATCTTGTAGTTGGAGTCGAATAGTTCCTTTCCTTTTTTGTCCGTGTATTTTAAATCAAATGTTGCCTCGGTGGCCGATCCTTTAGATAACACCTCCGAAATGGTATAATCGACGGTACCCTCAGGTTTTCCTTTTTTATCGGAGCTCGTGTATTGAAAGGTGGTGCCCTCCTCCAAGGGATAGAATTTACTGCACGTATTTTGTGCGAAGCCGATGCCTGTCATTAGAATATAGGCCGAAATACATAAAAGAATCTTTTTCATAGCGTACTACAGTTTAAGGGTTATTTATTTATTAAAGTTTGATGAATTCTACGCGTCGGTTTTGGCTTTTGCCCTCGGGGGTCTGATTATCACCGACCGGCTCAGATTCGCCCTTTCCATCCGTCGTTAATTTATCGGAAGATACATTATATATGTTTACAAGGGCAGTTTTGACAGCCTCCGCCCTCCGTTTTGATAATTCCAGATTTTTTCCGTCGTCTCCATCCGCATCGGTATGGCCCACTATATTCAGTTTTATTTTGGTGTCTTGTTGTAAAACCTGATATATCTGCCGGATGATTCCCATGGATTGTGGTTGGATATTGGCTGAGCCGCTGTCAAAAAGAATGCCGTTGGTGGAAATCTTTCCATCGGCCAATAGTTTTCTCCTTAAATCAAGCCCTCCTTTTGCGATTTTGATGTTACTGATAAAAATCGCCTCCTTTTCAGTGTCTATTCCACTCAACGTAAACTTGATACCTTGCATCTGTATGTTTTCAGGAAGCAATCGCGGCACATCTACAAATTTGTTCTCATTAATCCAAAGTCGAAAACGTTGTTTGTTTACGGCTATGGAAACATGATGCTTTTTATTGATGATGTTTCGAATATCGGCATTTACCTCATTGCGAATGACCCGTTTGCCCCCAAAGTTGTTTTCCACGACAATACCCCTGTCAATAAATTGACAAAACGAATATTCTATCATACCCCAGTTCTTGGGTTTGTCAAAGGTATTGTTGTCACCGACCATAACACCAAGATACGATTGAGACGAGGTTTTATTGTCAAGACCTGTGGCCACTACATCGAATTCAAGGGTAAATTCTTCGGGAAGATTGGTGATATCCGGTATATAGGCCGTGTTGAAGCCCGGTAAGATTTTCAACCATTTTTCGGGATAGCCTTCGATGTTGACCAATTCGCCGCTGGCGTTGGAGTTCCATTTCGATGGAAAATCCCCTATGAAATCCTTTGAAAAATCATCGGTAAAGATAGGTTCATCGCCCGGTACAAAATCGAACTTGCTGTAAACTTCTATAGATTTTGGGTCGCTCGAATTAGAGGTCTCGGGAGTGTCGGCTGCCCCGGAATTACCACCGGACTCCGTTCCGCGACCGGAGTCAGTACCGCCAATTTGAGGGCTGCCGGTCGTTTCGCTATTCGGTATCGGGTTCCGTTTTTCGTTTCCCCCATTACCGCCCGGTTCGAAGATACTGTCCAGCGCTTGGTCGGTCTTTTTGGCGGTCTCATGTTCGACGCGGCGTTCAACGGTCCGCTCGGCAGCCCTTTCAGCGGCCTTGCCTAGTTTGTTCAGAAATTGACCGGTCATTTCATTTGAGAAGCCCAAAAGGCAGATGGCGGTCAGCGAAAATTGGGTGATAAATGTTATCGTTTTCATAGTTCAAATTGATATAGTCAAAATAGATTAATGGTAGGCCTTGGAAAAGGGCGTTATATTGACTTAATGGATGCAAAATAAAAAGGTTAACCTTGTCCAGTATCAAAAATACTATAATTGGTAATGGATTTTGTATGGATGGAAGTCAAAACTGTACCATCTGCATTACATTGGAAAGAATGGGTTGTAGGATGTAAAAAGAAAGGCAAATTTGACCTCTTGAAGTATACATCAAAAGAAAGATCATTTTTAAGTAATGTGGGGCATCTCGACCGCTGTTTATATGTAGCCCTACCGAAGCACCCACGGACACAGATTCGAAATTTGGTCCCTTAGGCCTTAGAATTTCATTGGGTTTGGCAGGCCGGGCAACTGCCGAAAACTCCGTCTGTGGTATTTGGTAAGCCCATATTCACGGATGGCCTCGCGGTGTTCTTTTGTGGGATATCCCTTGTTTTGCTTCCAGTTGTACATGGGGTACTCCTCATGAAGTTCCTCCATAAAGGCATCGCGATAAGTCTTTGCCAGTACCGACGCGGCGGCAATGCTCATATACTTACTATCGCCTTTGATAATGCATTCATGAGGGATTGCTTTGTAGCGGTGAAACCGATTGCCGTCAACAATAATAAATTCAGGTAAAATAGTCAATTGATCAATGGCCTTGTGCATGGCAAGGATAGCCGCATTGAGGATATTGATTTCGTCGATTGCTTGCGGATGCACATGGGCGACCCCAAAGCTGGTACAGCCCGATTCGATGAGCGGCCTAAGAATATCCCGGCTTTTGTGAGAGAGCAGTTTTGAATCGTTGAGCAGTTCGTGGGAAAAGTTTTTGGGCAATAGTACGGCAGCTGCGGTTACAGGACCGGCCAAGCAGCCCCTGCCGGCTTCATCGGTGCCTGCCTCGCCTTCCATAAACAGATAATATGACTTTAGGATTGATATGGTTTTAAAGATGGAAAAATACGAAATTGTATAAAAAACTTTCACATTTAATTACCAACTAAAAAAATTAACTTTGTCCGCAAGGTCTTACTCAAGGTCACCTTGATAGCCATTTAGATCGTGACGCATCCTATTGCATTGAAAAGTTGGAATTTGGAATTGAAAAGTTGGAATTTACGAAGTACCCCCCTAGCATGCATCCCCATAGGATATTTATGCAACTATTTCCTCCCCATCCTTTTCCTATTAATATGCTGTCCCATTTCCGCCCAAGAAGATGCTATCCCTGCTCAACAACCGGTCGATTCATCCTTGGTACAGACAAAAAAGAGAAGGCTCGACGCCCGGGATCCTGCATTGCTAGCCCAACCCATAACTATCGAAGATTATAAGATTATATCCTATAAAAGGGATACTACGTATTTGGATACGACCCTGACCATCCAAAAAGAATACAAATTCAATTATTTGCGAAAAGACGATTTCGAACTGATGCCTTTCGCCAACACGGGGCAGCCCTACAATAAATTGGGCGTAGATCTTAGGTCCGTACAGCCCTATCCGGCGTTAGGGGCTACCGCCTTGAACTATAATTATATGGAGGTTCGGGATATCGATTACTATAATGTGGCCACCCCCATGAGCGATCTTTTTTTCAAGACTACTTTCGAAGAGGGGCAGTTGTTAGATGCCACACTGACCTTCAATACCTCCCCTCGATTTAATTTCTCTTTGGCATACAAGGGCTTTCGATCCTTAGGTAAATACCTCTCCGACCAGGCCGAATCCGGCAATTTTCGCATGACTACCAACTATGTTACTAAAAACGGAAGGTATCGGATTCGGGCACACGTAGCCGCACAGGATATCGAAACCCAGGCCAACGGGGGACTTACCAATAAAGAGGAGCAATTCGAAGCTGGCGACGATAATTTTAGCGACCGGAAAAAAGTGGATGTCAGGTTTAACGATGCCGACAACAAGATACTCGGCAAGCGGTATTATTTCGACCATTTTTATAAAGTGTTCAAAAAAGAAAAGGATTCAAGCCGTATAGAAAGAACATCGTTGGGTATTGGGCATGTGTTCAACTATGAGACCAAATATTACAGCTTCAATCAAACCCAACAGAGTACTTATTTTGGCGACAGGTTGGTACCTACCATTGTTGATAAGGCGCAATTGAAGACCATGTATAACGAAGTCAACGCCGAATTCTATAATGCGACATTGGGTAGGTTGCAGGGAAATATATCGGTGTACAATTATACTTACTTTTTCAATAGCGTACTGATTACCGAAGACGGTAGTCGCATTCCAAGTCGTTTGAAAGGGGAGGAGATAGCTGTCGGGGCGACCTACGAAAAAAAGATACGGGGCTTTGCCCTCAAGGGCGAGTTCAAATATAATCTTTCGGGCGAATTGGGGGGTAACCTGTTCAATGCGTCCGCTGGATATCAACTTAATGATCATTATAGGATAACTGCATCGGCCCATGCATCTGCCCGCATGCCTGATTTTAACTATTTGTTGTACCAAAGCGATTATGTCGATTATAATTGGTCGAACCTAGGCGCTTTTGAAAAAGAACAGGTATATGGATTACAGTTCAATCTGGATTCCGATATATGGGGAGATTTGACGGTCGACTATACCACGGTCGATAATTACAGTTATTTCGGCTCCGCCCCGGATAATATCAGAGTGGAAGGTGTAGAGAATTCAATAGTTAGACCGGTTCAAGAGGGCAATGTGCTAAACCATACCAAGGTGACGTACAGGAAAGAGTTTCGGCTGGGGGGCTTTGCCCTAAACAATACGGTAATGTACCAAAATGTCTCACAGGCCAATGAGGTGCTTAACCTACCGCAGTTGGTGACGCGAAATACCTTATATTTTTCTTCGCATGTTTTTAAAAAGGCGATGTACCTGCAGACCGGCGTGACGTTGAAGTATTTTACCGCATATACAATGGATGCCTACAATCCACTTTTAGGGGAGTTCTATATCCAGAACGAGGAAAAATTGGGAGGATACCCGATGTTGGATTTTTTCATCAACGCGAGGATTCAGCAAACGAGGATTTATCTAAAAGCAGAACATTTCAATTCCAGTTTTAGTCAAAACAGGGATTTTTATTCCGCCCCGAATTACCCGTATCGGGATTTTGTCATCCGTTTTGGATTGGTTTGGAATTTTTTCTCATAATATTTTGGATGTGTTTCACTTCGGTAAACTACTGAAAACATAAAGGTTGAGCCCCACCTTGTCCATCCTAAAATTTTGTAATCCTATTTTTTTTAAATTTTTTTACGGATGGGGTTGTGCAAACTAAAAAACCCTCTTATATTTGCACCCGCTTTGGGAGACAGATAGGCAACTATCGATGTCCTAGGGGCGCAGGAAAGACATGTTCATTGACATACTGTGGAGATAATACAACGACCCCCGGGCGATGGTCCGGGGGAAGGAACCATATAACAAGGAGGCCCTGCGCGCATCGCGAACCCGCGAAGTGCGCAGGGCCGA
>JAGXIC010000161.1 GCA_024635875.1 Pricia sp. | reverse complement strand
GATGACGTACATATCGGCAGCTTCCGAAAAGTCTACACGCTCGAAGCCTTCCTCTGTAAAACCCCGGGCTATCGTCGAGGTTTCAGAGAAATTGAGCTTACAGCCCAAGGTGTAAAAAGCGACTTTCTTTTTCATTTTTGCGAACCGGATTTTTCCAAAATGCAAATATAACAACTCTTACACGACTTCCAGGATAGATTTGTATTTGAACCCAGGCCCGCTTAATACTTGCGCCACTTTTTTGTAAGCTCAAAAACATGCTTGAGAATTCGGGCCTCTACATCATCGAATTCGACTCCCCTTCGTGCCATCATGACCTTGGCGGCTTCAAAAGCTTTTTCCGGTAGGTAAGTCGAAAAGCCGCTGGCCCCGCCCCAACTAAAACTTGGGATAAAATTTCTAGGGAAACCGGGCACATATATATTAACGTTTACCCCGACCACCGTACCCGTATTCAACATGGTATTGATGGCCGTTTTGCTGTGGTCGCCCATCATCAGGCCGCAGAATTGGAGTCCCGTTTGCTCAAAACTTTCTGTGGCGTAGTTCCATAACCGCACTTTGGCGTAGTTGTTCTTGAGGTTGGAGTTGTTGCTATCCGCCCCTATGTTGCACCACTCCCCTAGCACCGCGTTGCCAAGATAACCTTCGTGGCCTTTGCTGGAATAACCGAAAATCACGGAATTGCTTACTTCCCCACAAATCTTGCCGTGTGGCCCAATGGTAGTAGCGCCATAGATTTTGGCGCCCATTTTCACTACGGCATGATCGCAAAGGGCAAAAGCACCGCGCACCATGGCTCCTTCCCAAATTTCAGCGTGTTTTCCCAGATATATGGGTCCGTCAGTGGCATTTAAAATACTATGTTCCACCTTAGCCCCTTCCTCTATAAAAATGTTCTCCGGATGTATCACTCGGTTGGTGTCGGAAATCGGAGCGCTTGCCCTGCCAGCGGTAATCAATTCGAAGTCCGCTTGAAGTGCTTCCCCGTTTCTTTCGAAAATATCCCAAGTGTTGACAACCCGCAATATATCATCCTCAAAATCAATGGCTTTATACGCCGAAAAGTCAACTTCTTCCTGTGTATCCCTGGTAAAAAAGGCAATGACCTCTTCCCCTTGAAAAATGGCCTCGTTTTCTTTTAGCTCGATTATGAGATGTACAAGCTTTTTTGTCGGTAAGAAAGATGCGTTTATCAAAACGTTCTCCTCCATTTCTACCATAGGATATTTTTCGGCCAGATAGTCCTCCGTAATCGTGGTGGAGGTATTTCCGAGATATTTTTCCCATTTTTCTCGGATAGTGAGAATACCGATACGGATGTCCGCGACCGGTCTGGTAAAGGTAAAAGGCAGCAGATTATTCCGGACCGGACCGTCAAAAAGAATGTAGTTCATGGGTCAATATTTCGGTGAAGGTAACAAAAGGTAATACAAAGGGATTTTGCTTTAAAAACGCTAAAGATTCGTGCTTATTCTATTCGGATAGGCCTTTTGTTGTATCAGTTGTGTAAAAAAAATGCCCTCGAACATCGAGGGCATCTTATAAAATAGCTTTGAACAAAAAGATTACTCCTTTTCTTTGGTATCGGCTGCGGCTTTAGCATCCTCCTTTTTGGAAGTTTCTGCCTTTGCTTCAGCTTTCGGAACGTCGTTCTTCACGACTTCGGCTTTTGCTTCTGCCTTGGGCGCTTCTTTTTTAGCAGGTTCCGCCTTAGCTTCAGTTTTTGGAGCTTCCTGCTCTGACGGTTTTCCAGCGGGAGCCGCTTTTTTCTTCTTGAACTTGTCGTACTTGTTCTTGAACTTATCGATACGTCCGGCAGTATCCAAAAGTTTGGCCTTTCCGGTGTAGAACGGATGCGAGGTTCTTGAAATTTCCAATTTTACCAATGGGTATTCGGTTCCGTCAACCTCTAAAGTCTCCTTGGTATCTGCAGTAGATTTGGTCAAGAACACTTCGTCGTTCGACATGTCCTTAAATGCTACCAGTCTATAATTCTCTGGGTGGATGTCTTTTTTCATCAAACTAAAATTTTACGCGCCCATTCCGACAGGCACTCATTTTAAGGCTGCAAATTTAGGTATTTTTTAGAGAATTGCAATGTATACCTATAAAAAGAACGATAAAAAAAATGTACTTTTAGCTGAAACAAAAAACCTTTGGGAACAACTAACCTTATAAATAAGTATCCAAAATGGAAGAGAATCAACCTAAAACCGGAAAATTTGCCTTGAATTATGGCCTGCTCGTTGGGGGTGCGGGTATCGTATTCGGCGTTATGCTATATATGATAGACATGCATTACGAACGGGGAATTGCAGTTCAAGGTACTCAGATAGCCATATTAGCTGCTGGTATTGTTTTAGGAGTCGTGCAATTTAAAAAAGCGAATCTCGGTTTTTTAACTATTTCAGAAGCATTAAAGGTGGGTGCCGGTGTGGCTTTGATTGCTGGCGTAATTGGTCTGCTTTATTTTTACGTTTTTTCGAACTTCATCGAGCCGGACTATATGGCCAACATGACCGAAATCGGAAAACAGGAGGCATTGGCAAATAATCCGAAACTCACCGAAGAGCAGATAGACCAGGGCATAGAGATGCAAAAGAAATTTGCTTGGCTGACGTATCCTTTTATCCTCCTCTTTAACATCATTATCGGTCTTGTGATTGGTTTGATTACCGGCCTTATCCTTAAAAAACAAAAGCCGGCCTATTAAATATTTTAGAGATCAAAATCGTATTTTTGGACGGATTTACAGCAGCAATCCATGAATCTATCCATAATCATACCGCTTCTCAACGAGGCGGAATCCCTTCAAGAACTGCACGATTGGATCGTCAACGTCATGAAATCGGAAGGCTATGTGTACGAGATTATCTTCATCGACGATGGCAGTACGGACAATTCTTGGCCGATCATCCAACAGCTTTCCGAAGTGGATCCCCAGGTCCGGGGCATCCGTTTTTTCAAAAACTATGGAAAGTCACAGGCCCTGCACGCCGGTTTCAAAACGGCACAAGGCGATGTGGTGATTACTATGGATGCCGATCTGCAGGATAATCCCGAAGAAATTCCCGAATTATATCGCCTCATTCAAAAGGATGGCTACGATTTAGTTTCCGGCTGGAAAAAAAAGCGGTACGATTCCGTACTCTCCAAAAACATGCCCTCTAAATTGTTCAACTGGGCGGCAAGGCGAACCTCGGGCGTGAATCTGCACGACTTCAACTGCGGACTAAAAGCTTTCAAAAAAACAGTAATCAAAAACATAGAAGTCTCGGGGGAAATGCACCGCTATATTCCCGTACTCGCTAAAAATGCCGGCTTTTCGAATATCGGCGAAAAAATCGTAGCGCACCAGGCTCGAAAATATGGTAAAACAAAATTCGGCATGGAACGCTTTACCAATGGATTCCTAGACCTCATCACCATTTGGTTCGTATCGAAATTCGCCCGTCGTCCCATGCACCTTTTCGGAGCCTTGGGCGTAGTAATGTTCATCATCGGCTTCGGTTTTGCCATTTACTTAGGTATTGACAAACTTTTCATCAACCAATTCGGACGCTTGATTACCGATCGGCCCCAGTTTTTCGTTGCCCTTACCGCCATGATCATTGGCACGCAATTGTTTTTGGCCGGGTTTCTGGGGGAAATATTAGTGCGGAATCGGAGGAACGAAACTCGGTACGAGGTTTCGGAGGGGGTTAATATAGTTGATGGGAAAAGGCCCTATTCCTCATGAGAAATTAGTTATTGATACTATTTTGCACATAATTATCCTGCTTTTTTTTTAGGGGTAAAAGGCGACAAAAACATCCGACAAAATACTATTTCCCATCCTTTTATCCCAAAAATTCCATATCTTCCTATCTTTATGGACTGCAACAGATGAACTAAAATTTCACAGAACAACTTAGTAACAAAAGAACCTAGTATATGGAGAACATTCTAGACACCGCAAAAAGCTGGCTCACCGATTTTTTTGATCCGGCCGTAAAAAAGGAAGTCCAACATCTGATCGAGAAAGACAACGAAGAGCTTAAGGACCGCTTTTATAAGAACATGGAATTCGGTACCGGTGGTATGCGCGGTATAATGGGCGTTGGCACTAATCGCATCAATAAATATACCTTGGGAAAAAGTACCCAAGGCCTAAGCAACTACCTTAAAAAGGTTTATGACGGCAAAGATATCAAAGTGGTCATTGCCTACGATTGCCGCCATAACAGCGATACCCTGGCCCGAACGGTGGCCGAAGTCTTCTCTGCTAATGGCATCAAAGTATTTCTGTTTTCGGCTTTGCGTACAACTCCCGAACTTTCGTTCGCCGTACGACATTTGAAATGTCATGCGGGTATCGTGTTGACCGCATCGCATAATCCCCCTGAATATAACGGATACAAGGTATATTGGTCGGATGGCTGCCAAATCGTTCCGCCGGAAGATGGGGAAATTGTTGCCGCTATCAATGCGCTTTCATTTGAGGAAATCAAATTCATGGCGGATGAAAGTCTGATCGAGCTCATCGATACCCAAGTAGACGAGCCGTTTTTTAAGGCCTCGGTCGCCCACGGAGATTTTCACGCGTCAGGAAAGGATGATTTTAAAATTGTTTTCACCTCCCTACATGGCACTTCGATTACCGCCATTCCAGAAGTCTTGAAACGGGCGGGCTATAAAAACGTGACGGTCATCGAAGCACAGGCCGAACCGGATGGGGATTTCCCAACGGTAAAATCCCCAAATCCCGAAGAACCGGAAGCCCTTTCCATGGCGATTGCAAAAGCAGAGGAAATCGGGGCGGACATGGTCGTTGGTACGGACCCCGACAGCGACCGTCTGGGCGTGGCCGTTCGGAATTTGGAAGGTAAAATGGAAATCGTAAACGGAAATCAGGCCATGATCATGATGACCCATTTTCTATTGGAACAGCAAAAGAAAAAAGGCTTCGAAGGCAACGAGTTCGTAGCGACGACCATTGTTTCGACCCCGATGATGGAGGCCATGGCCAAAGCCTACGGCGTTACCTTCAAGACGGCCTTGACCGGATTCAAATGGATCGGCAAAATGATCAAGGATTATCCCAACGAGAAATTTTTAGGGGGTGGCGAGGAAAGTTTCGGCTATATGATCGGCGATTTCGTACGCGATAAGGATGCCGTTACCGCTACCTTACTCGCCTGTGAGATCGGTGCCCAAGCCAAGGCCAACGGCAGCTCGTTCTACAAAGACTTGATTAATTGCTACGTCAATTACGGATTTTATAAGGAACATCTGATATCCCTGACCAAAAAAGGTATCAGCGGTGCCGAGGAAATAAAGCAGATGTTGAAGGATTTTAAGGAAAATCCCGTCGATTCCGTAGCCGGTTCCAAAGTAAAATGGATCGAGGATTACAATACCTCGACCGCTAAAAATGTGTTGACCGGAGAGGAAAAAGGTATTGACATTCCGAAATCCAATGTACTGATTTACGAAACGGAGGACGGCACCCGTATCGCTGCCCGGCCCAGTGGTACCGAACCCAAAGTCAAATTCTATATCAGCACGAATGCGAAACTTGACAAAGCGGAAAACTTCAAAAAAGTCTCCGCGGAACTCGATGCCAAGATCAATCGTATCAAGAGTGAACTCAAATTGGGTTAATGACATATTTCAGAAAGATTCTTCGCTTTGCCCGGCCATACCGAGGCTATGCCATATTGAACATTATCGCGAACATTTTTTATGCCTTTTTTTCGACTTTGGCTATGGTATCTTTATTCCCCATGCTCGCCGTACTTTTCAATCAAACCGAAACGGTAGAGACCGAACCCGTGTGGACCGGCCTTGGCGATGTCAAAGAGTTTCTTTACGATTACCTTAATTATTTCGTGACCCAAAGAGCGGGCGAGGACAGTAGTGATGCCCTGATTTTTATGGTCTTATTGGTACTCATTATGTTCTTTCTGAAGAACGTATTCGGCTATCTCGCCATGTACTTTATTACGTTCTTGCGTAATGGTGTTCTGAAAGATCTCAGAAACGAACTCTACGATAAGACCATTTCTTTACCCATTTCACATTATTCAGAAAAACGTAAGGGCGATACTATCGCACGGCTCACCTCAGACGTTTTGGAAATTCAACACTCCTTTTTATCCATTTTAGAACTGATTGTCAGGGAGCCTTTGACCCTTTTGTTCGCTATCGTTGCCATGGTTTCCATAAGTCCGAAATTGACGCTTTTTGTGTTTATTTTTCTTCCGGTTTCCGGCTTTATTATATCCCTAATCGGTAAATCCCTCAAACGCAAGTCCGATAAGGTCCAAAAAGAACAAGGCGTCTTTCTATCTATTTTAGAAGAAACCCTCGGGGGCTTAAAAATTATCAAAGGCTTTACGGCAGAAAACCGATTTAGCGGTAAGTTTCGGGAATCTACAAGTCGATTCTTTAGGTACTCGAACACCTTGCCGAACCGTCAAAATCTCGCTACACCGGCCAGCGAATTTCTAGGCATAGCCGTAATCGGTATATTGCTTTGGTATGGCGGGCAGATGGTTTTGGTCGATAAGACTTTGGAACCCGAACTTTTTATTACCTATATGGGTCTGGCCTATCAAATTCTCACGCCTGCAAAAGCAATCAGCAAAGCTTCCTATGGCGTAAAGAAAGGAAACGCTGCGGCAGAGCGGGTGTTGCAAATTCTGGAAACCGAAAACCGGATAATCGATAAACCTAGTGCAATTGAAAAGAGTAGTTTTGAAACCGGTATCAAGCTGGAAAATATTTCCTTTAAATATGAGGATGATTACGTACTGAAAAACTTTAATCTGAGCGTTCCCAAGGGAGAAACGGTGGCCTTGGTCGGTCAATCCGGAAGTGGTAAAAGTACAATTGCCAATCTGGTTACCCGTTTTTACGATGTCAATCAGGGCGAAATAAAAATCGACGGCACCGACATCCGTGATATTACAAAAAAGTCATTACGGCAATTGATGGGCTTGGTCACCCAAGATTCCATCTTGTTCAATGATACTGTGGCCAAAAATATTTCCTTGGGCAAGGAAAGCGCAAACCGTGACGAAATCGTAGCGGCCGCTAAAATCGCAAACGCCCACGAATTTATTGAAGGCCTACCAAAAGGGTATGATACCAATATCGGCGATAGCGGGAACAAACTGAGCGGGGGACAAAAGCAACGTTTGTCTATAGCCCGGGCAGTATTGAAAAATCCGCCCATCATGATATTGGACGAGGCCACCTCGGCCCTTGACACCGAAAGTGAGCGGTTGGTGCAAGATGCCCTTGAAAAAATGATGCGCAACCGTACCTCCATAGTAATCGCACACCGACTTTCCACAATTCAAAATGCCAACAAGATTGTGGTTCTTCAAAAGGGTGAAATTGTTGAGCAAGGCTCCCACTTGGAGCTACTCTGCCAAAATGGAGTGTATAAAAAATTGGTAGAAATGCAATCTTTAGGTTAAGGCTATGGCTTGCCCACACGACCTATAATGCAGATATAGCCCCTGTAATTGTCCCATACAATGTAAAGAAAGGGATGGTCCGCACTACATGTTGGTGTTATTTCAATAAAAGTATTGACTATTCCAATGCTCGAAACCGTTGCGGCCTCCGTCCCTCGCTTCATTGACCTCTATACATGTTTTCTGTAGCACTCTTGAAATACTTAGAGAGGCATTCTTATTTATATTTTTAAAATCCGCAACATTCGAAAATGCGATTCCCAATCCCATAGTGGTCAAGACCCCGTTACGTATGCTCTTGTATTCCATCCTAAATTTTGGAGATTTTAGGTCCAATCCCCCTTTCGGTATAGGTATCAAGCCAATTATTCAAATGATCCAAAGAAATTTCTGAAACAACATCTGCTGTAGAATAGCCTTGATTTGGCAAGAACACCAACATTTCATAGCTATTGTTATTAAACCTTTCGTTAACTTTAGCGTCATAGTAACAGAACTTAAGTCCGAATAGTGATTGCCGAAGACACTTTAGTGCAGGATTTACAGCACCCGGAAACCCTTTCGCAGGCTTTCGAGGTATTGGTTGACACTTACAAACAGCGGTTATACTGGCACATTAGAAGAATCGTTTTGAACCACGACGATGCCGATGATGTTTTACAGAATACGTTTATCAAGGTGTACAAGAATATCAAGGGTTTCAAGGGCGAAAGTAAATTATATTCGTGGATGTACCGTATAGCGACGAACGAGGCCTTGACCTTTTTGAAAAGCAACGCTAGAAAACTAGAAATAGGTTCTGGGGAATTACAGGATAGGATGCTCGGCAACCTAAAGGCAGATGTCTATTTCGAGGGTGATGCCATCCAGTTAAAGTTGCAAAAAGCGATTGCCAAACTTCCTGAAAAACAGAAGCTCGTTTTTAACATGAAATATTTCGAGGAACTGAAGTATACCGAGATTTCGGAAATTCTGGAGACCTCCGTAGGCGGATTAAAGGCCTCGTACCATTTGGCGGTTAAAAAGATTGAAGCATACTTAAAGGAAGATACCTAGTATTTAAGTTCTTTATAAACTCATAAACCTTTAAACTCATAAAATCTAACATTAAACCTTTTAAGCATTTGACAGTCAAAGTAAAACAATGAAGGAATTGAATAACAAAAATCCGTTTAAGACTCCTGAGGCGTATTTCGAGGGTTTTTCCGAGAGACTGATGAAAAAGCTTTCGGAAAAAGAAATTGATATTCCTAATAACGAAGGTTTTATCGTGCCAAACTCCTATTTTGAAGGTGTACACAAAAACATCCGACAAAGACTGGACGCGGAGGATACTAAAGTTATCCCTTTACATCCTTTCAAAAAATACTATTTCGCTGCGGCATCTATCGCTGCAGTTACCTTGGTAATCTTGATGTTCAATCAAAATACATCCAAAGAAATTACATTTGAAGATATCGCAAATACCGATATTGAAAATTATTTTGAGGATAATTGGTCGGATTTCAGTCCTTATGAGATTGCCGAAGTAGTGCCGGTGGATGAATTGGAAATCAGGGATTTTATGTCAAATACGCTCAATGATGATATCATCTTAAATTACCTAGACAACAATACAGATGAATTTGAAGAACTAAATCTTGAGTACGATGAATAATATAAAAATACTAATCGTGTGTGCCTTGATGCTGACTGCATCGCAATTTTACGGCCAGCACAAACCTGATAAGGATAAAATAAAATCCCTTAAAGTAGCCTTTATTACAGAACGTTTGGCCTTAACTTCAAAACAAGCACAAACGTTTTGGCCCGTTTACAACGAGTATGAAGAAAAACGGGAGGCTATGCGGGAACGGGAACATACGCAGATAAGGGAAAAAATACAAAATTTGGAAAATTTATCGGAAAAAGAGGCGGCCGAGCTAATCAAGCACTATCTCAGATTCGAGGAGGAAGAGGAAGAGCTTGATAAAAATTTTATAGAGAGCATTGCCAAGGTCATTCCAGCAAAAAAAACGCTTTTATTACTGCGTTCCGAATATGAGTTCAAGAAGCAGTTGTTAAAGCAGTACCGGCATAACAAGGGGTGATATATAGGTTCCGGTATTGGCGAAAAACCTTGCTGATCAGGCCTTTTCATTTAAACAACAACTTGGCAATCCTGTTCTTACCCGCGGCATACGCCACCGAATCGTTCAAAAATCGAAAAGTATAGAAAGAGGCATCATCAGAAAGTTTTCGCCAAGTCGCCCCCCTATCTTCACTATGTGAAATACCTGTAAAGCCCAAGGCTATTAATCCGTTTCCCTTGGAATTCGGCACAAACTGAACACAACTTTTATACTGCGGATTTTGGCCATCGGCTATCAATTGCCAAGATTGACCACCATCTTCAGTGATTGCCTTATTGGCCAAATTGGCTTCAGGCTTGGTAAAATCGCCCCCAATGGCAACCCCCAAATTTTCATCATAAAACGAAATGGAATAAATGCCTTGGGTCGGCGCATCCTTTACAATTGGCGTTTCTTGAATTTCCCAAGTTTTTCCCCTATCATCAGAAAAATAGATGCGGCTGCTTGTGGTCGCAATCCATGTTTTATCCCCAACTACTGCGATATTCGTATTACTTGCGGCAAAGGCACCCTCTCCAACTATACCGTCAGGCAAATCGGAACAGGGAATCTTGTTCCAAGTATTTCCCCCATCCCTTGTAATAATAATACTTAGGCAGCCGTTCAAACTGTCGCCTATGGCAATGCCCTCCTGGTCGTTCCAAAAGGTAATGGCGTCATAGAAGACCGCTTCACCGGCTTCGGTATAGACGAGTTCCATTTTTCCGTCGCTACCCGTTTTATAGAGCAAGGCAGGATTGGCAACGGAGAGCATAAAAAAGTCGGTAGATGTATGTGCAACGGCCCTGAATTCAGGAAGTATCGTGTCATACTTTTGTACGCTTTCCATAACTTTACGAGAATTCAGGTCAATATTTCCGAACACGCCTTTATTTCCGGCATAGGCCAGACTGTTATCGATAATCTCTATAGCACGGATACTAATGGAATCTTCATAGATGGTCTCGATTTTGACGGATGTGAAGGGAAGGGTTTGCTTGTCCTTTTTTTTGTTTTCGAAACAGGAGCAGGCGAGCATTAAAACCAAAATGATAGCGAAGTATTTCATAGTTTAACTTTGAAGAAATGGTAAACTTTATTTCGGAATTTAACCATTTAGAACTGTCAGGTTTACTTCTGTTGTCAATCCACCCCTTATGTTTTAATGGACATTCGTTTCAAAACCAAGCCTGAGAGGTCTGGTTCCCAAGAAAAATCTGTCACGCCTAGCTCCCCTCAAAAAACGGATGCTGCAAATCGGTGCTTTCCAAATCAAATGTAGCCGATATTCCTACCAATACCTTGAATTCGTCCCGAGTTTTTGTTGGAAACCGAAAATTTGGGCTTCAATCAAAAACTCAAGATGAGTTCACTACCTTTGCAGCCTTAATTTTCTAGAATGAAATTACATAGAAATCTGGTATTCGCGGTAATCGATGGCCTAAACCTCATCTTCAACGAAGACCAGTATGCGGACAAAGTAGTGCAGAAAGTGCTGAAGTTCGATAAACGCTGGGGTAGCCGAGATCGAGGTTTTATTGCGGAGACCATTTACGAAATGGTGCGCTATAAACGCCTTTATGCGAAAATTGCCGAGGTCAAGGCCCCGTTCAGCCGTGCCGATCTTTTCCGAATGTGGGCGGTATGGGCCGTTTTAAAGGGAATACAGCTACCGGATTGGAAACAGATCGAGCCTACGCCCGAACGCCGCATCAAGGGGAAGTTCGATGAACTCTCCAAAATCCGAAAATACAGGGAAGCCTTTCCCGATTGGATCGACGAACTCTGCGCCGAAGCCTTGGGAGAAAAACTATGGACAGCCGAAAGTGCCGCCCTTAACCAACAGGCCGAAGTTATCTTACGGACCAACACCCTTCAGACCACAAAGAAAAAACTAAGTCAAGCCTTGTTGGACGAAGATATTGTAACCGAGCCTATCAAAGGCTATACATACGCACTACGCCTACCAGAACGCGCCAATGTATTCTTCACCGAGTCTTTTAAAAAGGGCCTATTCGAGGTACAGGATGCCAATTCCCAATTGGTAGCCGCGTTTTTGGAGGTGCAACCGGGCATGCGGGTCGTGGACACCTGTGCCGGCGCAGGAGGTAAATCACTTCACCTCGCCGCCCTGATGGAAAACAAGGGACAGATCATCTCCATGGATGTCTATGGCAGTAAACTCAAAGAACTCAAACGCCGTGCCCGAAGAAATGGAGCGCACAATATCGAACCTCGTGAAATCGATTCCACCAAAGTATTCAAAAAACTCTACGGCAGCGCTGATCGGGTGTTGATCGATGCGCCGTGTACAGGCTTGGGCGTCATTCGCCGGAACCCCGATACCAAGTGGAAACTGCAACCCGATTTTCTGGAAAAAATTACCAAGACGCAACAAGAAATACTTCGCAGCTACAGCAAAATCGTAAAACCGGGCGGTAAAATGGTCTATGCGACCTGCTCGATATTGCCACAAGAGAATTCTGATCAGGTGCAATCTTTTTTAGCCTCGGAGGAGGGAAAGGACTTTTCGTTGGAAAGACAGAAGAAAATTTATGCCTCCAAAAGTGGTTTTGATGGGTTTTATATGGCTTTGCTACAAAGGAGTTGAGTATCTTTAAGCAAATGCTCCTTCTGTCGGATCGCGCGCAGTTGCGACCTACCTGACAATCGTGACCTGCAGTTCTCGTTTGAGCTCGAACGGACAAGCAGAAGAATTACGAAACCTTGTCCATAAAAAGTAGCGAAAGTAATTAACAATCAACTGCCTCCCCTGTTAACTATTCCCCAGAAATCATTGCCTAAAAATCCGTAAATTCGCCTTTTTCCAACTCATTAATAATACGGTCAATGATTTATTTTTTCGGGGATGCGAGCGCTACCGTTTTCGCAGTTCAAACGCACAAAGAACTATCACAGGAAGATACTGATAAGCTCATTTGGTTGTTCGCTCGTCCTGAACTTCCTGCCCTTCCGGCAGGCGGGGCTTCCGGAGCGACCGACAAGCCTCTGGCGTCTATTGACGCCTTTTTTGTTGGTCCGCGTGCCGCAATGATTACGCCTTGGAGTACCAATGCCACCGAAATCACCCAAAACATGGGTATTTCGGGGATAGTGCGTATCGAGGAATTCCAAGCTATCAAAGAAGATTTTACGGATTTCGACCCCATGCTTTCCCAAAAATATGACGGGCTTTATCAGGATATTTTCAAAGTGGACGTCGTACCCGAGCCCATCTTAGAAATTGATGACATTGGCGCCTACAACGAAAAGGAAGGCTTGGCCTTGAACGATGAGGAGGTAGCTTATTTACAACAGCTATCCAAAAAAATGGGACGCAAACTGACGGATTCCGAGGTGTTCGGCTTTAGTCAGGTAAACTCCGAACATTGTCGGCATAAAATCTTTAACGGTACGTTTATTATCGATGGCAAAAAAATGCCTTCCTCACTTTTTAAACTTATCAAAAAAACATCCCAAGAACATCCGAACGGCATTGTTTCGGCTTATAAGGACAATGTTGCCTTTGTAAAGGGGCCCAAAGTGGTACAGTTTGCCCCAAAATCTGCTGATAAACCGGATTTTTATGTCGAAACGGATTTTGAATCCGTCATCTCCCTTAAAGCGGAAACGCATAATTTTCCCACTACTGTTGAACCTTTTAACGGTGCCGCGACCGGTTCGGGAGGTGAAATCCGTGACCGTTTGGCCGGTGGAAAAGGTTCGCTGCCCTTGGCGGGAACCGCTGTTTATATGACTGCCTATTCCCGATTAGAGGAAGATAGGCCTTGGGAAAAAGCGATGCCGGAACGCAAATGGCTGTATCAGACCCCCATGGATATTTTAATCAAGGCCTCGAACGGTGCCTCGGACTTTGGCAATAAATTCGGACAGCCGTTAATTGCGGGAAGCGTGCTGACCTTTGAGCATCAATACATATCGGCGGTTTCAGATACTACCTATTCCGTTTCGGAACAAGGTCCTGACGACTCCAAAGAGTTTGTCGAGGCCCAAACCACATGGCACGAGAGCCGACGTAGAATTGGCTATGACAAAGTCATTATGCAAGCGGGCGGTATCGGCTACGGAAAAGCCGATCAAGCCTTGAAGGATTTACCGAAAACAGGCGATAAAATCGTAATCCTTGGTGGCGACAACTATCGCATCGGCATGGGCGGTGCAGCCGTTTCTAGTGCGGATACCGGTGCGTTCGATTCTACCATTGAACTAAATGCCGTACAGCGCTCTAATCCTGAAATGCAGAAGCGGGCGGCGAACGCGATTCGCGGTATGGTCGAAAACGATAACAATCCCATTGTTTCCATCCATGATCATGGCGCCGGCGGTCATCTCAACTGCCTGTCGGAACTTGTTGAAGAAACCGGCGGAAAAATAAATCTGGATAAGCTCCCCGTCGGAGATCCCACACTATCCGCCAAGGAGATTATCGGCAACGAATCCCAAGAACGTATGGGCTTGGTCATCGGTAAAAAAGACATCGATTTACTCGCCCGAATCGCGGAACGCGAAAGATCTCCGATGTATGAAGTCGGTGAGGTAACGGAAGATGATCGATTTACTTTTGAATCTAAAATTACTGGCCAAAAGCCAATGGACGTCAACCTTTCAGATATTTTCGGAAGCTCGCCAAAGACGGTCATGACCGATACGACCATTCAAACAATCTATGAGAATGCCGAGTATTCCTTAGAATTCTTCCATGACTATCTTGAACAGGTGTTGCAATTGGAAGCCGTGGCCTGTAAAGACTGGTTGACCAACAAAGTAGACCGCTGTGTCGGCGGTCGGGTCGCCAAACAGCAATGTACGGGACCCTTACAACTACCCTTGAACAATTGCGCCGTTATGGCCTTGGATTTTAAGGGCAAGGAAGGCATTGCGACCAGCATCGGCCACTCCCCTATATCGGGACTTATCGACCCATCTGCGGGAAGTAAAAACAGTATTGCCGAAGCATTGACCAATATCATCTGGGCGCCATTGAAGGATGGACTCAAATCCGTTTCCCTATCCGCCAACTGGATGTGGCCCTGCAAGAACCAAGGCGAGGATGCCCGATTGTACAAGGCGGTCGAGGCCGTTTCAGAATTTGCCATCGCACTCGGTATCAACGTACCCACAGGCAAGGACTCCCTTTCCATGAAGCAGAAATATCCTGATGGCGATGTCATCTCCCCGGGAACGGTCATTATTTCGGCCGCCGGTAATTGCGACGATATTACCAAGGTTGTCGAACCGGTACTTCAAAAAGATGGGGGTGCACTATATTATATCAACCTTTCGAAAGATCGTTTCCAATTAGGCGGTTCTTCTTTCGGACAAATCCGAAATGCCATTGGCAGTGAGGCGCCGACCATTATCGATGCCGCCTATTTTAAATCCGCCTTTAACACCGTTCAAAACTTAATTAGAACCGGACAAATCATTGCAGGTCACGATGTTGCCTCAGGGGGATTGATTACGACCTTGTTGGAAATGTGCTTTGCGGATAATGAATTGGGCGCCGAACTCGATCTATCCGACTTGGAGGAATCGGACCCGATAAGACTTCTTTTTTCCGAAAACGCAGGCATTGTTTTTCAAGGGGATGCCTCATTGGAAACTGTGTTGGAAGCTAATAACGTGAAATACGCCAAAATTGGAAAAGTCGTACCCGAAGCCACTTTGACTATCAAAAATGCCGGTATGGAAATGGGGCTTAACGTGGCATCTTTACGCGATACGTGGTTTAAGACTTCGTATCTATTGGATGACAAACAAACTGCAAACGGATTGGCCAAAGAGCGGTTTAAGAATTATAAAGAGCAGGTTTTAAAATATACGTTTCCAAAAGGATTTGAGGGTACTTTTTCCGCTAGAGCGCAGTCGAGGGGTCAGCACCGGCCAAAAGCAGCTATCCTTCGCGAAAAAGGAAGCAATTCTGAACGCGAGATGGCCAACGCCATGTACTTGGCCGGATTCGATGTTAAAGATGTACACATGACCGACCTGATTTCAGGGCGTGAAAATCTTGAAGATATCCAGTTTCTGGGGGCGGTCGGTGGCTTTTCAAACTCCGATGTCCTAGGAAGCGCCAAAGGTTGGGCCGGAGCAATCAAGTATAACGAAAAGGCAAACACGGTCATCAAAAACTTTTTTGCCAGACCAGATACGCTCTCCATTGGTATTTGCAATGGTTGCCAGTTGTTCATGGAGCTCGACCTCATCCATCCCGATCATGAAACCAGCGGTAAAATGACATACAACGATTCCCAAAAACACGAAAGCAATTTTACTTCGGTTAAAATACAGCACAACAACTCCGTCATGTTATCCGGTTTAGAAGGCTGTACTTTGGGGGTTTGGATTTCCCATGGCGAAGGAAAGTTCATGCTGCCCCAATCAGAGGACAACTATGATATCGTAGCGAAATACGGGTACGAAGACTACCCCTCTAACCCCAACGGCAGCGATTACAATACCGCTATGCTCTGTGATAAAACGGGAAGGCATCTGGTGACGATGCCGCATATCGAGCGTTCTATTTTTCCGTGGAACTGGGCGTATTATCCCAACAATCGAAAGGATACTGTGTCGCCTTGGTTGGCAGCTTTTGTGAATGCTAAAGAATGGATCGAAAAGGGGAAACAAAAGGATAGCGATATAAGTTTCAAATAAAATAAACAGCCGATAGTACTATACTATCGGCTGTTTAATCCTTACTTACTAAGATTATTAGTTAGTACCTATAAAATGTCTTCATTAGGTTTAACGATACCGTTTGTGACATGAATTATACCATCTGAAGCTTGAATATCGGCTTTTATGATTTTTGCACCACCGATTGTCACTGTATCGAAGTTCTCATTTGCATATACCATGATTTCCTCTTCCTGACCGGTTTCCATTATTTGGTTATCCTTAAATTCACTCTTCATCACTTTATTGGGAATGAAATGATATTTAACAAAACGTATTAAATCGGCTCTATGCTCCGGATTTGTAAGATGGTTCCACCTATCAATAGTCATTTCGTCAAAAGCCGAATTCGTAGGAATTAATACGGTAAACTCCTGATCCGCTAGTTTCCAGGAAACACCTAAATCCGATAATGCGACCAAATTCATGAAAGTTGTAAGCTTTCTGTCCATTTGCGCCAATTCAATGGTTTCATAATTTTCTGGATTTTCGATATGACCTAATATTTCGTCATTATTGGATTGGGAATAGACGGAAATGCTTAGAAAGCATACCCCGATAATTGTTGCTAAAAATTTTAATTTACTTGTTTTCATTATTCTATATCTTATGATTTGTATTAAATTGAAATTGTACCTTATACTAATTTTTGTATCATTTACATACTATTTGCGTTAGCCGGAAATTCAGCAAAAAGATCATCTACAAAATCCGATATGGCCTGAGAATCTCTTTCTCCACCGATAAAGTTAGAGGCCGTTCCGCGCCAAACTACATTGTTGGTTTTCCGGTCCACAAGGCTCAGCATGAGCGTACCAGATTGGATTTTGTCGTAGTCGACATTGTATCCAACTACTTTGTTATAAGCATTATACCCATAATAATAATACGGGTCATAATAAGTCCCTACCCGATAGCCTACTCCATAATAATTGGGATATGTGGCGTAGACTGGTTCGGTCTCCTTTTCGACATCGGTTTCGGTCTTCGTACCTATCAAGACCAAAAGATCGGGCTGATTACGCTCTAAATCGTAGCCCAGTTCTTTCATGCTCTGGTTTACATCGTTGATAACTGCTTCGCCGACATTTGAATCTTCATAACCCTTTGATGGGTCTTCGAAATTACCGTTCGGCAAATATGCGAAGGTTTCATACTGGCTAAGGTCTACATCCGAGGTTTTGGTGGTGGTGACTTTCGGTCCACAACTGGATACTAGGGCCAAGGCAAATATGCCCATTACTATACTGTTTAAATTATTCATAAATTTTAATTATTTAAATATATTTTACTAAACTATTTGATAAGAACTTATTCTTAAAATCTATAATAATTGAACACATATAAGGATAAAACTGATGCATTTGGTGCCTCATGCATATGGATTAATTCTTTCTGCAATAGCACACATTAATCCGCTACATTTGAAAAATAAATATATATAAGTCCATGGAAATTCGTTCGGCCACCCAACAAGATCTATCCGCCATAGTTGCGTTAATCGCCAAAGATAAACTAGGCCAACTGCGTGAAGATTTCCGTGACCCCCTTCCCAAAAAATACTACGACGCCTATGAAAATATCTTCGGCGACCCCAATCAAGAATTAATGGTCATGGAAACCAAATCAGGTCAGATTATTGGTACCTTACAATTGAGCTTCATTCAATACCTGACCTATCAAGGCGGCATCCGCGCCCAAATCGAAGCTGTTCGAGTGCATGAGGATTATCGCGGACAAGGCATCGGACAACAGTTGTTCCAATGGGCCATCCAAAGAGCAAAAGAGAAAAAAGCGCATTTGGTGCAACTGACCACGGACAAAAAACGGCCAGAAGCTTTAAAGTTCTATGAAAATTTGGGGTTTACCGCCAGTCATGAGGGGATGAAACTTCATTTTAAATAATGATGTCGTTGCTGTGGCAGTAGCAGTATACTAGTAGCTTTTTTTATCAAACTCGACTCCATAAATTTTTTTAAACCAAACTCCCAAACTAATACACTCATAACCTTTTTTTCATCCCCCTAGCCACAAACTATAAACACCAAACCATTTTTTTCCCTATATTTCAACAACCATTCAGATGAAAGCATGCAAAACATCACCCGACTTTTCGATTTCCCCTATTATCAGTTGGAAAAATTCAACTTAAAAGAATCCCTTGTCACCAAGTACGACGGAAAATGGATAGCGACATCAACCCAGGAATATGTGGACAAAGCCAATGCTATCAGCCGTGGCCTACTTCGACTCGGAATAAAATCCAACGAAAAAATCGCCCTGATTTCCATGACCAATCGAACGGAATGGAATATTATGGATATCGGTATACTTCAGCTTGGTGCGCAGAACGTACCGATCTATCCCACCATATCGGAAGAAGATTATGCATACGTGCTCAACCACTCCGAATCGACCTACTGCTTTGTTTCGTGCCGTGAGGTCTATGATAAAGTGAAGGCGGTGCAAGATCAAGTACCCAGTTTGAAAGAAGTATACTCTTTCGACGAACTTTCCGATTGTAAAAATTGGGCAGCTGTTCTAGAGCTTGGCGCCGACGAATCGAACCAGCAAGAAGTCGAAAAGTTAAAAAATGGGGTCAAAGCGGAAGACTTGGCTACCTTAATATATACTTCCGGAACGACCGGTAAACCTAAAGGGGTAATGCTCTCGCACGACAACTTGGTCAGTAACGCCATCGAAAGCTCTAAACGCTTTCCAATAAAGGACGGCGATACGAAATCACTCAGCTTTTTGCCGGTCTGCCATGTCTACGAGCGTATGCTTATGTATCTGTATCAGCTCAGGGGTGTCACCATCTACTTTGCCGAGTCCCTGGACAAAATCAGCGAAAATCTCAAGGAAACCGGTCCACATGTAATGACCGCTGTTCCCCGGTTACTTGAAAAGGTGTACGACAAGATTCTCGCCAAGGGCACCGGACTCACTGGTATCAAAAAATCACTCTTTTTCTGGGCCATAGACCTTGGATTAAAATACGAACCTTATGGCCGAAACGGCTGGTGGTACGAGCAAAAATTGGGTATCGCCCGCAAGTTGATATTCAGCAAGTGGAAAGAAGGCCTCGGGGGTAACCTGAGCTTGATTGCCTCTGGCAGTGCCGCGTTACAACCTCGATTGGCCCGTATTTTTAATGCCGCCGAATTCGGCCTCATGGAAGGCTACGGATTGACGGAAACTTCTCCCGTCATTTCCGTAAACGATATGCGCAACATGGGCTTTCGAATCGGTACAGTGGGAGTTCCATTAGAAAGAACCGAGGTGAAAATCGCCGAAGATGGCGAAATCTGTATCAAAGGCCCACAAGTAATGATCGGGTATTATAAAGATAAGGAACAAACCGACCAAGTAATGATCGATGGCTACTTTCATACCGGTGATATTGGAGAAATAGACAGTGATGGTTTTTTAAAAATTACCGACCGGAAAAAGGAAATGTTCAAGACTTCCGGAGGAAAATATGTCGCACCCCAGTTGTTGGAAAACCGGTTTAAGCAATCCCGCTTTATAGAGCAGATCATGGTGGTCGGGGAAGGTGAAAAAATGCCTGCTGCACTAATTCAGCCGGATTTTGAATTTTTACACGACTGGGCGGTCAAACATGGTATCACCATCCCAGAAAACTCTGATATTGTCTTGAATGAAAAGGTTTTGGCCCGCTATCAAAAAGAGGTGGATGTCGCCAACGAAAAATTTGCCAAATGGGAGAAGGTCAAAGATTTTAGACTGACTCCCGATGTTTGGAGTATCAATGACGGCCACCTTACCCCTACCATGAAACTTCGTCGTAAGATTGTTAAGGAAAAATATATGGGCTTGTACAATGACATATATGGGTACTGATACCTTTTTGAACGAACGAATCAGATCATTCTTTAAAGCAATTAGGCTTCCAAATGTTATCTAGAATCCAATATTTTGGCTATTGTAAATGTAAAGGTACTTCCTTGTCCTTCCTTGGAAGAAACTTTAATCTCCCCTCCAAGATTTTGTATCAACCTCTTTACAGTTGCCAAACCGATTCCAGTACCAATGTTTCCGTATTTATCCGCAACACCTCCTACTGAAAAAAGATCGAATATCTTACTTATTTCCTTCTTTGGAATACCGTCGGAATTATCTTCGACGGAGAATTCATAAAAGTCAGACTTGTCCGATAAGCTTACTTCAATCCTCGTCTCCGGTTTAGAGTTATACTTGATAGAATTAGTTATGAGATTAAGAAGCACCTGCATTAAAATTGCCCTATGGGCTATTAGCTGGACATCATCCTTTACATGGCTAAGAATAATACAATTATCCGTTTCCGCAATTTGAGTGATCTCAAGAATCAATGATTCAAAATCTATTTGCTCTTGCCCGCAATTAAGCAGTTCATCACTTAAATAAAATTCCAAAACACCATCGATATAGTTCTTTAGGGACTTAGAGGATGTTTCTAAATACGCCAGGCACTGTAAGGATTTTTTGTCAAGTTTATTCTTGTTTTCGAATTCTAATAGCTGAGTCAATGAAATTATATTGGCCAATGGGGATTTAAGATCATGGGATACGATACCGGCGAATCTTTTCAGGTCTTCATTTTTACTATTTAACTTATCTTGAATCTGTAGTAATTTAAAATTTTGGTAGCGTAGCTCAAAGAGTTGCACCACTTGTCGCGACATCGAACTTAGCGCCCTAACTTGTTTTTGTGTTAGTTTTCTTGGTTTCTGATCAAAGACACATAATGTTCCTAATTTAAATCCATCGGAGTCTATTAAAGGTGCTCCTGCATAGAATATAGCATTATGATCCGTGACCAAAGGATTGTCAAAAAAGCGATTATCCCTTCTAGCATCTTCAACAATTGTTATCGGATCCTCGGAATTTATGGCATGACCACAAAACGAAATTTCCCTGGGCGATTCATTAAAAGGAACACCGTGGTGCGATTTCAAGAAGTTCCGTTCTTTATCCAAGAGCGTTATCAATGAAATAGGGGCGTTGCAGATATAAGACATCAACGAAGTTATATCGTCATATTGATC
>JAGXIC010000160.1 GCA_024635875.1 Pricia sp. | reverse complement strand
TTTTTTATGGCTTCCTCCCATCATCTTACATCCAATGGGCGATGGTGAGAGGAGTATAGGGCTTGGGAAGGAACTTTGCACTAACAAAACTCTTCATAAGCCCCAATCAAATTCTCGGCAATCAACTCAGCAGGTCTGCCTTCGATATGGTGACGCTCGACCATATGTACCAATTCGCCGTCTTTGAACAAGGCGATACTAGGTGATGATGGCGGAAAAGGTACCATCAAATCCCTTGCGGCCTTTACGGCCTCAACATCGACACCGGCAAAAACTGTAACGGCATAATCGGGCTTTTTAGCGTTTTGTAGACTCAATTTCGCGGCAGGTCTTGCGTTTGCCGCTGCACAACCACAGACCGAATTTACAACAACCAAGGTTGTTCCTGATTTGTTGATTGCGTTCTCGACCGCTCCGGCCGTATATAATTCTTCGAACCCGGCTAAGGCCAAGTCGTCTCTCATTGGTTTTACTAATTCTGCGGGATACATAATTTTGTGTTTTTAATTTGGAAAACAAAGATACTCAATTAGTCGTGTTTTATAGGATTACTTAACGTTTCGTTCGGAAATTGGATGACATTACCCGCACATAGGCCGGAATGCTTCAAGGTTCAATACTGCCTTACGACAGGTTTAAGGCTCAAGGAAAATTCACTTTGTTGAACCTTGTGCGCTTGTGCTGATAGTAGTCAAAGTATTGAACAGAACTGCGAGGCAGATTTAAACCTTGAATTTTGTACTGCCTACTGCTACTGCTTACTGGCTACTTTAGTATCTTTGCCCAAATTTTTGAACGACATGATCAAATGGTTTGCGGCCATCGTAGGATACTACCTTTTTCGGTTTCCCGGGGCGATTCTCGGATTTTTAGTAGGTAGTTTTATAGATAACCTCAGCAAAAAAGGCGGCGGGGCACAGTCGGTATTTAGCGATATGACCAGACAGAGTGTATCCCCTGCCGATTTTGAGCTGAATTTACTCTCGTTGTGTTCAATAGTCATCAAAGCGGATGGACAGGTCAGCCAGCGCGAAATGGATTATGTGCGCCAATACTTCCTCAGCACCTATGGTAAAGAAAAAGCCAATGCTATTTTTAGGACATTCAATGATGTCATCAAGAAACGGGAAATATCCGCCCAACGGATCTGTGCCTTTTTAAACCAGCGAACGCGATATGAAGTCCGTCTTCAACTGTTGCATTTTCTTTTTGGCATTGCTCAGGCCGACGGTTCGGTCAGTAATCTCGAAATTGAGAAAATCCGTGAAATTGCAGGATATCTCAGGGTCGGCGCACGTGATTTTGAAAGCATCAAGGCCATGTTCATCAAATCGGTCAACAACGCTTACAAAATTCTCGAAATCCAAAAATCGGCAACCGACGACGAAATAAAAAAGGCTTACCGTACAATGGCCAAGAAGTACCACCCCGACAGGGTAAACACTGAAAATGAAGCCATCAAACGCGGTGCCGAAGAGAAATTCAAGGAAGTTCAAAAAGCCTATGAAGAAATTCAATCCGAGAGGGGAATCGGGTAAAGGTTTGCAGTTGTAGTAGCTGTAAATGGTATCGGTTCAAGGCGGCGCTTTTTTGGAGTCAATACCAAATTAAACCTTAAACGCTATGGCAGGCAGCATTGAACCCATTGCTTAGCGTAGTCGAAGGGTTAAATTTTTACTGTCCACTGCAACTGAATACTAAAAACATGCAAGACTTTTGGTTCTACATAAAACTCGGCCTTAATCATGTACTCGATATCAACGCCTACGATCACATTCTGTTCTTGACGGTATTGGCCTTACCGTTTACGTTCAAAAGTTGGAAAAAAGTTGTTGTTCTTGCCACTGTATTTACAATAACCCATTGCGCCTCGCTGGCGTTGAGCGCCTATGATTTGGTACTTATGGATAGCGGGCTTATCGAATTTCTGATTACCATTACCATTGTAATGACAGCTATTTTTAACCTTTTGTATGTCAAGTCGGGCGCAGAAGGTAACAACTTATGGCTGCATATGCTCGCCACCGCTTTTTTCGGATTGATTCACGGGTTTGGTTTCAGCAACTATTTTAAGATGCTGATGGCGGAGGAAGTAAATACCCTATCCCCTTTACTGGGTTTCGCACTGGGCATCGAAATTTCACAGGTAATCATCGTATTATCGGTATTGGTCGTCTCCCTTCTGGTTTCATCCCTTACCAAAGTGAAACATCCCATTTTTGTCGCCCTTTTATCTTTCTTGATCATCCTATTGACCCTACCTATGTTAATCGAAACATTTCCCTTTATCTGACCACGTAAATGACGGCTCATCGATTTTCACGTAAAATTAACCCCTTATTATTGTAAGGCTGCCACAAAGCGGCTACCTTAGTAATCTTTCCCAAAGTGGAATGAAAGAAAGTAAACAAAAAAAATACGATAAAGCTTACTTGCGCATGGCTCAAGAATGGGGTAAGCTTTCCTATTGTGAACGCAGACAGGTGGGTGCCATTATCGTCAAGGACAGAATGATTATTTCTGATGGCTACAACGGTACCCCTACGGGATTCGAAAATATCTGTGAAGATGACGAAGGATATACCAAATGGTATGTTTTGCATGCAGAAGCCAATGCCATAAGTAAAGTTGCCGCTTCGACACAATCGTGCGAAGGAGCTACCTTATACATCACGCTATCCCCTTGTAGGGAATGCAGTAAACTGATTCACCAGTCTGGCATAAAACGTGTAGTATACCAAGTTGCTTATAAAGACGGTTCAGGATTAACGTTCCTGGATCGGGCCGGGGTCGAGCTCGTTCACCTACCCGAAATCAAGACTTTGGTCTAGTGCTAAATACCCTAATAAACCTATGAAAAGAAAACACAGCTATATTTGGCCTACCATCATAGCCGCGGCATTGGCCTTAGGTATTTTCGTAGGTGGCAAACTACATTTTAACGATTCCCCAGAAAAACTCTTCAGCACCAATTCAAAAAAAGATAAGCTCAACCGGCTCATCGATTATATCGACTATGAATATGTTGACGACATCGATACCGATAGCATTGTCGACGTTACGGTAAACCAAATATTGGAAAAATTGGATCCGCATTCCGTATACATCCCAAAAGATGAGATGGGAAGGGTCTCGGAGAACATGAAAGGGGATTTTGTAGGTATCGGCATCAATTTCTATCCCTATAAAGATACCATTGCGGTCATTCGCACTATACCCAAAGGCCCCAGTTCCCTTAACGGGATTCAGGCAGGAGACCGTATTTTGATGGCCGATAATGATACACTGTACGGCAAGGATTTCGCCAGCAATGCCATCGTTAGCAAACTAAAAGGTAAGATAGGAAGCTCTGTAAAATTAAAAATCTATCGAAAGAGCACTGATAAAACGTTTACCGTAAACGTTAATCGCGGCGTGATTCCCATCAAAAGTGTAGAGGCCTATTTTATGATAACGGACGATATGGGCTATATCAAGATAAACCGTTTTGCGGAATCTACTTACAAAGAATTTAAGTCCGCTTTGGCTACACTGAGCAAACAGGGCGCCAAAAAACTGACCTTGGACCTTCGGGACAATCCCGGAGGCTATCTAGGGGTTGCCGAAAAACTGGCCGATGAGTTTTTACAAGATGACAAATTGATTCTCTTCACTAAGAACAAAAAGGGGAAAATCGATAAAATCCGTGCGACCGAAAAGGGAAGTTTTGAGAATAAGCCCGTCTATGTCCTAATTAATGAACGTTCCGCCTCGGCCAGTGAAATCATTGCGGGGGCACTACAAGATAACGATATCGGCACCATAGTCGGCCGCCGTTCCTTTGGCAAGGGACTCGTACAACGAGAAATGGACCTTGGCGATGGGTCTGCCGTGCGATTGACCGTTTCAAGATATTATACGCCTACTGGACGCAGCATCCAAAAATCGTATAAAAACGGGACCAAGGATTATTATCAAACCTTTACCGACCGGTATCACAGTGGGGAGATGATTTCGGTGGACAGTATAAAAGTGGCCGATTCATTAAAATTCACTACTCCTAAAGGTAAGGTGGTGTATGGTGGCGGTGGCATCATTCCCGATGTTTTCGTACCGATCGGCACAAATGAGGAGGAAGCCGTTGAAAGTATGGACAGCTATTATGGCTGGTTTTCCTATTTTATCTTCGAACATTTGGATGGAAACAGAAAACAATATGCTACTTATTCGGAGAAAGAGTTTATTAAAGATTTCTCGGCAGACGATATTTTCTTTGAAAATTTCGTGGATTACTCCCTTCAAAGAAATCTGAAAATGAATTTTTATGATTATGAAAGGTCTATAAAAACATATTTGAAAGCAGCCTTGGCCGAGCAGTTATATGGCGCCAACGCACATGCCAAGATAAAAAGTTCGGAAGACGCGATGCTCAAAAAAGTTTTGGAATTGGACAATCCCGTTTTCGGACAAGAGGATGCCGAGGCTATCGAGGCGAACAACTAAAACCCGATTTGCGCGGTACGCTATGCGCTAAGCGCCTTTTTGTTGCTTTCGTTCAGCGATGAACCAATTTACGTACGGGCGATAAACGCCAAGAGCGTTACTTCCCTTCAACTTTTTGTTCGATTTTTTTGCTCGTTCTGAAAATGAGCAATAGTGCAATAGCACATAAAGGTGCCAAAATGCCGATTAAAGCTACAGTGCTATCCCCTTCCAAAGGATTTTGAAAATCGACCATGGTAACATTATAGGCAATAAGCGCCAGGGCCAGAACAATTAGGAGTATGTTTAGCGTTTTGTTCATCTGCTACTATGTTTAAAGGTAGAAACGCGATTTTATGCATCCGTATAATCTCTATTAGGTCAGAGGTTGGAACAGTTGATTAATGTTGGTCGCGAACAACTTCACTGCAATCGCTAACAAAATCACCCCGAAAACCTTCCGGATGACACTGAGGCCGTTTTTACCCAGTACCTTTTCAATCCGTTTTGATGATTTCAAAACCAGATACACAAAGATAGTATTTGCGATAATAGCAACGATAATGTTCTCCACATAATATTCCGCACGTAGCGATAATATGGCGGTCAATGTACCCGCACCGGCTATCAATGGGAAAGCAATGGGCACTATCGAGGCACTTTCAGCTTCTTCTTCACGGTAAAGGCTTATCCCTAAAATCATTTCAATAGCCAAAAAGAAAATTACAAATGCCCCCGCCACGGCGAACGAGTAGACATCGATACCTATAAGTTTCAAGATTTCCTCCCCGACGAACAAGAAGGCCACCATGATTACCGCGGAAACAACGGAAGCCTTTTCCGATTGGATATGGCCTACCTTTTTACGCAATCCGATAATAATAGGTACACTACCCAAAATATCGATAACTGCAAAAAGCACCATAGTTGCCGTGGCGATTTCCCGAAAATTAAAATGAAACCTCATAGTAGCCTTTAAAATTTCCGCAAAATTACAGTTTATTAAGAGGATTATAGTAGGGATGTTATAATAAAATACGGTTCGCAAATCCCTTCCAGAAAAGCTATCTTTGCGCTTTAAATTTTCAAAAATGTTCCAGCTAGGAAAAACCATAGTATCCGAAGCTATTATCGAGAAAGATTTCGTCTGCAACCTAACGGCTTGTAAAGGCGCATGCTGTATCGACGGTAATGCAGGAGCGCCAGTAGCCGACGAAGAGACCGAGATTCTGGTGGATATTTACAGCAAGGTCAAACCCTTTTTACGGCAAGAAGGTATCGACGTTATCGAAGAACACGGGGCCTTTGTCAAGGGCGATGACGGGGAATGGGAAACCCCTCTAGTCAACGATAGTGAATGCGCCTATGTAACCATTACCAAGAACGGAACGGCAAAGTGCGGTATCGAAGAGGCCTACGAACAAGGTGCCATAACCTGGAAAAAACCTGTTTCCTGTCACCTCTATCCCGTTCGGGTGCGGGAATATACCGAACTCACCGCCGTGAATTACCACAAATGGCAAATCTGCGATCCCGCCTGTGCTTTGGGTGAAGAAATGCAAGTACCCATCTACAAATTCGTGAAGGAAGCCTTGATCAGAAAGTTCGGCACCGAATGGTACGCGGAACTGGAACAGGTTGCAGCTGAACACATGTGAAACTCCAAATCCCAAATCCCAAATCCCAAATCCCAAATCCCAAGAATTTAGCTAAAATTTTGGCCTACGCCTATGTATTTAGCCAAAAGCGGAATCATTTAGGGCCTGTTAACACTACGCCAAAAATCGGCTTTTCCGTTTAGTGTTAACAGGCCCTAGTTTGAGACAATACAACCAAAGCATCCCCAGCAATAGTAAAACTTAAGGTAACTCGGCTAAATTTTCACAGATATAATCAAGATGGCGAAGCCATTATTCCTACTTATTTGGAATTTGGTACTTACTTGGTACCTGGAATTTTATTTAAATAGTAGGAAGATGTAGCACGACCCTAGTACCGCTAGCTTTTCCGCTTTGGTCATACAAGTCGAGAATCTCCAAATAAAACGAATTTTGATAATCCTTGGCAAAGTTGGCCAAGCGCTCTTTGGTAATCTCGATTCCTACCGATTTCCGCTTCAATACTTTATTCGCCTTTAACTTTTCGGAGGCTGCCCTGCCAATACCGTTATCGGTAATGGCGATATGAGTATAGCCTTTTTTATCATTCGAGATATGTACGTTGATGTTTTTTTCGCCTTCCTTGCTCGACAATCCATGCCAAAGGGCATTTTCGAGAAAAGGCTGTAAAATTAGCGAGGGAATGCGCACCGTGTGGGTGTCGATATTTGTATCAACGGTGATGTCAAAATTTATTTCGTTGGAAAACCGGATATTCTCGATGGTCATATAAAGTTCGACAGTCTCCAGTTCATCAGCCAATGGAATTTCCCGAACCGAGGATGATTCCAGAATTTTTCGCACCAGTTTTGCAAATTTGTTCAGGTAATGCACTGCATTTTTCTGTTCGTTGTTAATGATGTATAGTTTAATGGAATTCAGCGAATTGAACAAAAAATGCGGATTCATCTGACTTCGTAGCATGCTCTGCTCCAAGGTCAACAGTTTCTTTTCGTTCTTGAGCTGGTACTGCCGATAAAGAATATAAAAAATACCCGCCAACAAGGCCAGGGCAATACCACTTATGAGCAAGGTCGTTCGGCTCGTGCGCAACTCCCTCTGAATCATTTCTTTCTCTTGTGCCAACAGCTGCATCTCGTTTTCGGCGTTTTCGGAGTCATAACGATAAATGATATCGTTTACATAATCAACGGAACCCTCGCTCAGAACCTGATTATCGATTTGGTCCGCTTTTAGTTTATGTTCTAACGCTTTTTTATAATCCCGTTCATTTTTGTACAGCTCCGATAAAAGATGGTTGGCCCGTGAAGATGCTCCTAGTAATTTTAATGAATCGGCCAGGTTCAGGCCTATGAGCATATTCTCTTCCGCCTTGTCAGATTGCCCGGATAGCATTTGTGCCCAGCCCATATCGATGTAAACGGGAGCAATCAAAAATCCGTCACCCAACCCTTGCGCTACGGGTAAGGCTGTTTTGAGCAAGCTTAGGGCTTCATCCGTTAGATTCTGTTTCAGGTAAACCTGTGCGATACTAGTCTTACAAATCACTCGACCCAAATCGTTATCAATCTGTTCGTCATAGGCCAACGAGGTACGGTAATTCTCCAGGGCCAAATCGAGTTTGCCCTGCTCTTCAAAACATCTGCCGATATTATGGTAATTGACCGCAACCCCCCGGGTATTGTCAAGTTCGCCTTCCAGTTTCAGGGACTTTTCAAAATAAACAATGGCCGGACCGTACTGCTTGAGCATCAGATATAGGTTTCCGATACAGTTGAACGAAACGTTGATGCCCCTTTTTAGGCTTTCCGAAGGCTTTTCGACGGTCTGGGCCAGTTCTAAGGCCCGTTGATTGTAATCCATGGCCATTCGGATGGAAAACATTCTCCGGTAGACTACGCCGAGATAGTTCAGGCTAAACACCTTTAACTCTAAATGATCGGTCTTTTCGGCGATATCGAGAGCCTTTTTATGCAGGGCGATGGCTTTTTCAAATTGAGAGGTATTCCGATAGGTACGGCCCAGTTCATTGAGCGCATAGGCTTCTCCGGCAGCATATCGCCTTTTGGCGGAGGTATTGGCGAAATAACGCATCAGCAGGGTATCTTCCCTGTTCTTTTCAAAGGTCCGGTGTATCTCGTAAAAGGTTGTTGGTTCGGCCCGTACAAGGCTATCGACAGTTTTTAAGAAAGGATCGGGAATCGATTGGGCGTATCCCCCGAAAAATAAAAAGAAGAAAAACAAGGAAATATAGAATTGCGCGGAGCACAAAAAACACGTACCGGCTAAAGCCAGGTTATAAGGGATTTGGGATTGCATGAAATCAAGTGCTACAACATATCTAAAAATCCCGATTTTTTTTGTCGGGATACTGGAATTTTATGGTTTGACTGCAAAACTACATAACCATCGGTCTTTAAAAACTCCTTTATCTTGCTTAGGTTGATGATATATGAATTGTGAATCCTAAAAAAGGAATCTTCCGGTAAGAGTTCGTTAACCTCCTTCAACTTTTTCGTAAGCACCAACTTGTGGCCATCGGCCAAGAATATGGTGCTATAGTTACCATCGGATTCAGCATATAGAATATCATCGCTATCCAAAAAAACCAACTTCCCGTCCGTATTGAACGTTATTTTTTTATGTTTGGCGCTCGAGTTGAAGTTCAACAGTATTTTCTCTAGACGCTCTGCCGTAAAGTTCTTTGCGTTGTATTTCCTGATCTTCGCTATGGTCTCTTTGAGATCGTCCGAATCAATAGGTTTCAATAGGTAATCGATGGCCTCGTTTTTCAAGGCCTTAATGGCGTATTGGTTATAGGCCGTAGTAATAACTACTGGAAAATTTTTGTTCGTCAATTTTTGAATAAACTGAAAACCATCCATCGTCGGCATTTCGATATCCAGAAAAAGACAATCCGGTGTATTCTTTTCCAAATAATCCAGTGCCTCAAAAGGGTCGGTAAATGAGGCCTCGACCTGTATTTCATCGCTAAAATTGGTCAGTTCCCAAGTAAGGCTCTGCAGTGCCTTTTTTTCATCGTCTACGATTACGGCTTCTAACATCTGATATTGTATTAGGTTAAGATTAAGAGACTGTTTTACTCAAGCCTTAAGTCTACTTAGAAAACAGCAATTCAAGACTATGTCGAACAAACTCTAATTTACTCAAATATAACGGTATACCCTTGTCTGAAATCGTTAATTGTGCGGATGGGAATATTTGGTGTACGATCGGCATAAAAACGGACTTTATTGGATAAATCTGCTTTATAATTTGAAAAGGGTAAAATAAGACACACATCCTCGACGCTAACCTACATTTTAACAGGTTACGCAACAACCTCATGCATTTTCACAACAAAAATTTACCGTTTATCGAATACTAGGTTAGATTTGCCCTGTATTTGAAACCTAAAGTTTGACTTATTACTGACTGTGTAACCAAACTTAACTAACCCTACTTTAAAAGAAAAGCCCTCCTGACCAGAGGGCTTTTTAATTTCATGAAACCTATTTTAAAACCATCTACTATAGACTTACCTAAAAAGCATAGTTAAGCCCGAACAACCAATAGGTTTGTAAATCGTTGTCGGTATTCTCGAATGTAGGGGTTGGTGTCGGGACCGGAGTCTGCGCAAAGGCATTGGCAAGGGACTCTTGGTGGTTGCCTCTCAGGCCAAATTCGAAACCGAGTCCAATCCCCTTCCATATCGTATAGCCCAAAGAGTTGATCCATGAGAAATTGGAATAATTAGAGCTTTTATAACTTTGAAAGGTCGAGAAATTGGATTTAAAGTTTAATTTTCCAAATTTTCGAGTATAATCAGCGACAATTTTTGCACCGGCAGATGACTCGTATATATTGTCGGTACTTGTAAATACGAAGTTATAGTTCAAGGGATGGATAACTACAACCAGATTTTCAATTGGTGTCCACGTGGCACCTACACCTAAATCGAGATAACCGGGATCATTGAAGTTACTGATGAGAGAGGTACGGTACTCGCCCAAAGTCGAGATGGCGAATATTTCGCTCAACTTATAACCATAAAGCGAGGTTATCGTAAAAACATCGGTCGTGCCCTCAAAATCCTCACTATCGGTATCGATTTCCTTATTGTCCAGCTTCACCCATTGCAGATTGGCATTACCCGAGTTCTTCCAAAAGAACTTCTCGCGGTCTAGGTTCGCGAACGCATTTACGGTAACGCCGATATTGCCCGAAGAATTATTGGGTACACCTTGGGAATACCAATTGTTAAAATTGGAAAGGTTGGCCCCGATGGTACCAAAAGCGCCCATTTTCCATCCCGGAAACGTATCGATTTGGCTCTGAATGCCATCGACTCTGCTCTCAATCGCACTTATAGAATCATTTTTTGCGGCTTTTGCAGCTTTCAATTCATCTAATGTCTGCGCCGAGCCTACAATAAATGTAAGAAACGTCAGAGTTGTCAAGGCAATTTTTTTCATCGTAATGAGTATTTACTTTTTCAAGTTCAGAGACCAAAAGTAAGTATTGTTAACAATAAACCAACAAACTTTTCAACAAATTTTAGGGCGTTATCGATAGGTACCGCAGAGTTGTTAACGGCTATTTTTTCTTGAAAAGAGGAACGGAAGAACAAGCCTCACCGTACATGAGGGACTTAACAACCGGTTGAAGCTTTTGGGTTATTAACAAATAGGCGTTGGGAGGCACTGGTCTGTTAGAGCAGCCTTTTATTATGACCAAACGGTCTTTGAATTCGGAAACATCCAAGCTTTCGATAACCGATTGATAAAGTAAAGTTTCAAGTTGTTCAAGATCACCTTGTACGACTTTTGAGGCATAAGGCTCTAGCTTTGTCGCGATAAGCATGTAGGCCCATCCCGGTACAGTAGCATCGGACGAACAGTACAGGGCCACAAAGGCATCTTGGTATAGCGCCCAATCGTGTTCTGCCAAGGCTGCCCTGAATTCCTTTTCCTTTAGGATAATCCCCTCGAATAACCAATCCTTTATATCCAAAAGAATTCTTCTTCCCTTGGGATAATAATCCTCAAGATTAAAGGTGATGATCTTGCTTTGGGCGACTCTATTTAGAATGGGTTCTTCTTGCATAGTTAGTTTCCAAGGTTCAGTAAAGATTCCCGCCGAAGCCTGTGCTGAGCGCAGTCGAAGTGCGGTAATGACAAAAATATGTAATTAGAGCATTCCGAGTTCCAACTTGGCTTCCTCGCTCATCAAATCTTGGCTCCATGGTGGATCGAAGGTGATTTCCACTTCGGCATCTTTAACCATATCCAATGATTTCACTCGCTCTTCGACCTCCGCGGGCAAAGATTCGGCTACCGGACAGTTGGGTGACGTCAAGGTCATTAGAATTTTCACCTCGTTATCCGCGTTTACGAACACATCGTAAATTAGTCCGAGTTCATAAATATCCACAGGAATCTCTGGATCGTATATGGTTTTGAGAACCGTGACGATTTTCTCGCCGAGCTCATTGGTATCTATTGTTGTTGCTTCGCTCATTTTGAAAGTTTATGGGTTTATGAGTTTATATGTTTATGAGGGTATATAACTCATAAACTAGGCCGAAGGCCGACATAAACTCATAAACTAGTTCAACTGTGTTTGGTACGCCACCGCGTATAGTTTCAATTGTTTAATCATACTCACCAAGCCATTGGCCCGATTGGGGGACAAATGCTCCTTCAGACCGATTTCGTCAATGAATTCGGTGTTTGCCTCGATGATATCCTGGGGTTTTTGATCACTGAAAGTGCGGACCAATATTGCAATTATACCTTTTGTTATAATTGCATCGCTATCTGCGGTAAACACTAATTTGTCATCCTCAAGTTCGGCGTGTACCCAAACCCTGCTTTGGCAGCCTTTTATAATATTGTCGTCGGTCTTGTACTTTTCATTGATCAATGGAAGCGACTTGCCCAGTTCGATCATATATTCGTACCGCTGCATCCAATCATCGAACATGGAGAATTCATCGATGATTTCTTGTTGAATTTCCTTAATTTCCATTCCAACTATTTCAATACTCGGTTAAACCTTTTCTTTTCCCTACAAATATTCCTTTTTCCTATTTAGACAAAAAAATGGGACATATGATATACAAAAGTACAATAAGTAGGGCTGCCCATCAAAGGTTTGTGATAGTTATGGGATTGTGTACGTTCAACTTCGAAAAAGTTCGTAAGATAGGTATGACCTTTGCATCATGAAATTCGTGAATGCCTGTTTTTAGGACCATCGACATTATCAAAGTTTATTTAAGCATGGCTGCTGCCTTTTTCACGCCTTCCACCAAAACATCGACCTCATTCTTGGTGTTATAAAAGCAGAAACTGGCCCGTACCGTACCGGGAATTTTATAGAAATCCATTATCGGTTGGGCACAATGATGCCCTGTTCGTACGGCAATGCCCAATTTATCAAGAATAGTACCTATATCGTAAGGATGTACTCCTTCGATATTAAAAGAAATCACGGAAGTCTTGTTCTTGGCGGTTCCATAGATCTTGAGACCCTTGATTTCCAACAATTTTTGGGTGGCATATTCTAAAAGCTCGTGTTCATAGGCCGCAATAGCTTCAAAACCGATATCATTCATATAATCCAATGCCGCCCCAAAGGCGATGCCACCGCAGATGTTGGGCGTACCGGCTTCGAACTTATGGGGAAGGTCGGCATAGGTCGTCTTTTCGAAAGTTACTTCGGCAATCATTTCGCCGCCGCCTTGATAGGGAGGCAATTTATTCAGCCATTCCTCTTTCCCATAGAGCATTCCGACACCGGTGGGGCCGCACATTTTATGGGCGGATACCGTGTAGAAATCCACATCAAGCTTTTGCACGTCGGCTTTGATATGCGGTGCGGCCTGTGCGCCATCAATCAATACGGCCGCTCCGACGGCGTGGGCTTTTTGTATGATTTCATCGATGGGATTAATGGTTCCGAGCGCATTTGATATATGATTACAAAACACCAGTTTAGTCTTGTCGGATAACAATCTGACGTAGGCATCCATTTCCAATTCACCCTTGATACTCATGGGGATTACCTTTAGGATGGCACCGGTGCGCTCGGCCAACATCTGCCAAGGCACGATATTGGAATGATGCTCCATGGCCGAGACCAATAGTTCATCTCCCTTTTCCAACAATGTTGAAAATCCGTTCGCAACGAGATTGATACTGTGTGTGGTGCCCGATGTGAAAATGATTTCGTGGGATTTCGCAGCATTGAAATGGTTTTGAATCTTATGGCGCGCTGCCTCATACTTATCAGTAGCCTCCTGCGAGAGCGTATGAACGCCTCTATGGATATTCGCGTTGTAATTGGAGTAGTAGTCGACAATGGCGTCCATGACCTGTTTCGGGGTATGGGAGGTGGCAGCGTTGTCAAGATATACCAAGGGTTTACCGTTGACTTCCCGGTTTAGTATGGGGAAGTCTTTACGGATTTTTTGTACGTCGAACATTGTAATTTCCATAGACTACAAAGATACCGAGTATGCTCTTAAATGAAGTGGGAATAACAAAATATTAATCAAAGGTCAAAACCAAGATTAACACCTAACTTTTTGGCAATCAGCTTGTTTATACGCGTCTTCAATTCCGGTATCCGCACACTGGCGAGCACATTGTTGGCAAAAGCATACATTAAAAGTGCCCGGGCTTCTTTTTCTGGAATACCGCGCGTTTGTAGATAGAAAAGCGCTTCATTGTCCAACTGACCGATAGTACAGCCATGGGAGCATTTCACGTCATCGGCGAAAATTTCCAACTGTGGCTTGGAATTAATAGTCGCCTTGTCGCTAACCAGAATATTATTGTTTTGCTGAAATGCATCCGTCTTTTGGGCAATTTTATCAACTATAATTTTACCGTTGAAAACTCCTGTAGAATTTTCACCATAGATTCCCTTGTAATCTTGATGGCTCTCGCAGTTGGGTTGTTTGTGGTGTACCAACGTATGGTGATCGACATGTTGTTTCTCCCCCAAAATGGTAACCCCCTTCATAGTGGAATCTATATATTCACCATTCTGATAGAAATTCAGGTTGTTTCGGGTCAATTTACCACCAAAACAGAAACTATGGATTTTCACCAGACTTTTATCCTTTTGATCTATGTAGGTGTTATCGATCAATGAAGCCGTAGCGTTATCGTTTTGAATTTTATAATAATCGACGATGGCACTTTTGGCGGCGAAAATTTCTGTCACCGAATTGGTAAGTACCTCGTTGGAGGTCAAGCTTTGATGCCTTTCAATGACCTGAAGTTCGGCATTTTCCTCTACCACGATAAGGTTTCTAGGCTGCAGTAACAAGGAAGCCTCGTTACCCGTTGCAAAATGAAGAATTTCGACCGGTTTTTTGGGCATTTTGTTCTTGGGAATATAGATGTAGGCCCCTTCCCTACTAAAGGCCGTATTTAAACTGGTCAATGACTCGTCTTTTGAGGCGATTTTGTTGAAATACACATCGATTACCTGCTTATACATCGGTTTGGTCAAGGCTGAACTCATAAGACAGATATCTACCCCGTCGTGTGTGGTTTCGGACAGATAGGAACTATAGATACCATCAACAAATACGATTTTATAGGAATCTATCTCGTGTATAAAGTATTTTTTAACGTCTTTATATTCAAGCGTATTCTCTTGCTTTGGGAAAATGCTAAAATCGGTCTTTTGAAGGCTGTTCAGGGATGTATATTTCCAATTCTCCTCTTTTTTGGAAGGAAAGCCCTTGATCTCGAAATTCTTCATGGCCGCCACACGGACATCGTGTACCGAATGTTCGACGTCGACGTTGTTCTCGAACGCCATGAAAGATGATATTAACTTGTCTTTTAAATCCATGAATAGAATTATTTTTTTTCATTCCCGCGAAGGCGGGAATCTGTTTAAGAAGCGCTTAAGGTTAATCGAGAGATTCCCGCCTTCGCGGGAATGACAAAACCTGGAATGATTAAACGGTAGCCTCCTGCTTTAACCAATCGTAACCTTTCTCTTCCAACTCCAAGGCCAACTCTTTGCCACCAGATTTAACGATTTTACCGTCGTGGATAACATGAACGAAATCGGGAATAATATATTCCAATAACCGCTGGTAGTGCGTGATGAGGATGGTGGCCTTATCAGCACTACGGAGTTTATTGACGCCATTCGCAACAATGCGAAGGGCATCGATATCGAGTCCGGAATCGGTTTCGTCCAAAATGGAGAGCTTAGGTTCCAACATGGCCATTTGAAAGATTTCGTTCCGTTTCTTCTCGCCACCGGAAAAACCTTCGTTGAGAGATCGGGAAAGAAACTTTCTATCAATATCCAACATTTCGGATTTTTCACGAATGAGTTTCAACATTTCTTTGGCGGGCATATCTTCCAAGCCTTTTGCCTTGCGCGATTCATTGATGGCGGTCTTCATAAAGTTGGTGACCGAAACTCCTGGAATTTCAACAGGATATTGAAAAGAAAGGAAAACACCTTTATGCGCCCGTTCTTCGGGAGAGGTTTCGTCAAGGTCTTCTCCTTCAAACTCTATAGAACCTTGGGTCACTTCAAATTCTTCCTTCCCGGCAATTACTGACGCCAACGTACTCTTACCTGAGCCGTTGGGGCCCATTATGGCATGTACTTCACCGGCATTCACTTCGAGGTTGACTCCCTTTAATATTTTTTTTCCTTCTACGCTTGCGTGTAGATTTTTGATTTTTAGCATGTTGTTACTTGTTTACGTAATTTTTAAAAATTGTGCTAACTTCATCTGATTCAGCATGGCATTCCCCGAACATCTATCCCACAGAACCTTCCAAACTGATTTCCAGCAGTTTTTGCGCTTCTACGGCAAATTCCATAGGCAGTTTGTTTAATACTTCCTTACTGAACCCATTGACAATAAGGGCAATGGCCTTTTCGGTGTCGATACCGCGCTGGTTACAATAAAAAATCTGGTCCTCACCGATTTTACTGGTAGTGGCTTCGTGCTCGATCATCGCCGTTGGGTTCTTGGCCTCGATGTAGGGAAAAGTGTGTGCCCCACACTCGTTACCCATTAACAGGGAATCGCATTGCGAAAAGTTTCTAGCATTATCGGCACGACTATTAATTTGCACTAATCCACGGTAGCTGTTCTGGGATTTCCCCGCAGATATACCTTTGGATATGATAGTACTTCGGGTATTCTTGCCCAAATGCACCATTTTCGTCCCGGTATCGGCCTGTTGGAAATTATTGGTCACGGCAATGGAATAAAACTCACCAATGGAATTGTCGCCTTTAAGTATGCAGGATGGGTATTTCCACGTTACGGCAGATCCTGTCTCAACTTGCGTCCAGGAGATTTTGGCGTTCTTCTCGCATATCCCCCTTTTGGTCACAAAATTGTAAACTCCGCCCTTACCTTCCTTATTTCCGGGGAACCAGTTTTGCACCGTTGAGTATTTTATCTCGGCATCATCCAATGCAATCAATTCGACCACTGCGGCGTGCAATTGGTTCTCGTCTCGCGAGGGTGCGGTACATCCTTCCAAATAACTTACATAGCTACCCTCTTCGGCGATGACCAGCGTTCTTTCGAACTGGCCCGTACCCGCTTGGTTTATACGGAAGTACGTAGATAGCTCCATCGGGCAGCGTACGCCTTTAGGGATATAGCAAAAACTGCCATCGGAAAAAACGGCGGAATTCAATGCGGCATAGAAATTATCCCGCTTGGGCACTACGGAGCCAATATACTTTTTCACCAATTCCGGATGCTCTCGAATCGCTTCTGAAATCGAGCAGAAAATAATGCCCTTTTCCCCCAATGTCTTTTTGAAACTGGTCGCGACGGAAACGGAATCCATAACGATATCAACCGCCACACCGGTCAGTTTCTTTTGCTCATCTACGGATATCCCTAGCCTTTTAAACGTATCCAACAACTCTGGATCCACGTCGTCGAGGCTATCGTATTTAGGCTTACTGTTCGGTGCAGAATAATAGGAAATAGCTTGAAAATCTGGCTTTTCGTAATGCACATTGGCCCATTCCGGCTCTTTCATTTCCTTCCAGTACTTGAAGGCTTCCAAACGCCAGAGCGTCATCCATTCCGGCTCTTCCTTCTTTTTGGAAATGGCAATAACGACCTCTTCGTTCAGCCCTGGGGGAAAGGTATCCGACTCGATATCGGTATAGAAACCGTATTCGTATTCCTTTGTCTCCAGCTCTTTTTTAAGCTCTTCTTCTGTATATGCCATATTCTTTCTTAGTTAATGAGTGAAAAAACTAAATAGTTGAGGTTAGCAAAATGACCATTCTTTAAATCCAAAACCATTTCTTTTTTTCTTTTTATCCCTTATCTTAAATTTTATAATGAAAAACTCTCCCCGCACCCGCAAGTACGCTGTGCATTAGGGTTGTTGAAAACAAAACCCTTTCCGTTTAGACCTCCGGAATATTCCAAAACGGTACCTACCAAGTATAGGAAACTTTTCTTATCCACAAGGATCCGCACATTGTTGTTTTCAAAAACTTTGTCGGAATCTTCTATCTTGTTATCAAATTTTAGTTCGTAGGACAGACCACTGCACCCGCCGCTCTTTACGCCGACGCGAACATAGTCCTTGGTAGCGTCATAACCTTCTTCGGTCATAAGATTGACTACTCTATTTTTAGCTGTTTCTGAAACTTGAATCATAATTCATTGATATTGGACGAAATAGTCTACAAATATAAGCCTTTCAAAGGGTTTGACCATAGCCAATAACATTATTATAACGTATGGGACTATCGGTGATTTTTATGGCTGAATAAAATGTGCCAAGTGCATTACGGTCGATGGGGCACCAAACTTTTTAATTGGTAATAAAAAATAATTCAAGTACCTTGTTCCCCAGTTCATTTTTTCCAAAATCAAATTAGCTTTATGTCAAAAAAGAAGAAAAGTTCAATCACAAGCAAATCGCGTAGAAACTTCGTAAAACACTCCGGACTTGCGGCCGCAGGATTCATGATAGTACCCCGGCATGTGCTCGGTGGGGCAGGTTTTGTTGCTCCCAGTGACACACTGAACATTGCTGGTATCGGCGTGGGTGGCAAGGGAAAGAGCGACCTGTCCTCCTTTGCTGAAAGTCCGAATGTAAATATAGTTGCCCTTTGCGATGTTGATGATCGCCAAGCTGTTGAGTCAAGGGAAGCCTATCCAAAAGCCAAATACTACCATGATTTTAGGGAAATGTTGGACAAGGAAAAAAACAATATCGATGCCGTTTCGGTTTCCACCCCTGACCACAACCACGCCGTTGCCGCCTATAAGGCCATGGAAATGGGAAAACACGTTTACGTACAAAAACCACTTACCCACGATATCTGGGAAGCTCGAATGCTTACCGAAGCGGCCAAAAAGTTCAAGGTCGTCACCCAAATGGGAAATCAGGGCGGGTCTGGAGACGGCGTTCGTAAAATGAAGGAAATCTACGATGCTGGATTGATCGGCGACGTACATACCGTACAATGCTGGACCAACCGGGCTATTTGGCCGCAAGCGCTGGAAACCCCTACCAAAAAGGATAAAATACCGAAAGGTTTAAATTGGGACCTCTGGTTGGGTACTGCTGAAAATAGGGACTATAACGATGCCTATCTTCCTTTTGACTGGCGGGGCTGGTCCGATTTCGGCACCGGGGCGCTTGGCGATATGGCCTGTCACATCATGGATCCCGTATATCG
>JAGXIC010000159.1 GCA_024635875.1 Pricia sp. | reverse complement strand
CAGGGCAGCACTGGCCGAATTTGCCAAGACGATTCCGGATGTGCGCAGGGAACATGATGAGCCCGTAGGGGTATGGTACGAGGCAGAGCCCTATTTGCCTAGTTATACGGTGAATGAAGTTGTCGAAGGTTTTAAGGCCAACCCCAATATTGTAATCCGTACGGAAAATATTCTGCAGGAAGGGGAGATGGAAGGCAATAAAACCGTGTTGACCCGAGAACAGTCCCTCGAAAAAATAAAGGAGGGTGTTCAAGTGGTCGAAGGTGCCAATCTAGTTCAAAATGAATATGGAAGCCGTCTATTTGCCGATTTCTTTTTCTTTATTACCGGTTTTCACGGTTTCCACGTATTTTCAGGGGTATTGATTAATATAATTATCTTTTTCAACGTGATTCTTGGTACCTACGAACGAAGGGGCCATTATGAAATGGTCGAAAAAGTAGGACTGTATTGGCACTTTGTAGATTTGGTGTGGGTATTTGTATTCACGTTCTTCTATCTAGTTTAATTTTTTTGTTATTCCCGCGCGGTCACTCAGCTTGGTCGAAGTGAAGGCGGGAATCTGTTGAATCAATATTAATAATCATTAATCCATTTAATCAAATGGCAGACGATCACAAATTGGCAATTTTCAGGGGAACCTTAAAGTTCAGGACCAACGTTCAAAAAATCTGGGGGGTACTTATATTCTTAACGCTGATTACTGCCATCGAGGTCGTTTTGGGTATTACAAAGCCCCGTATACTGACCCATTCCTATGTTTTGGGAATGAAGGCCCTTAACTGGATATTTATTATTCTTACTTTGGTGAAGGCCTATTATATTGCATGGGATTTTATGCACCTTCGTGATGAGAAAAGTGCATTGCGCAGAGCGGTGGTATGGACACCGATTTTTCTCGTGGCCTATTTGATATTTATTCTACTTTTCGAGGCAGATTACATATACAACGTATACAAAGACGAATTCATTAAATGGAATTTCTAAGGATCGACGCGATTCTATCAAGCGTAATTTTTTAAGAAAAGCGCTAAGAAAAAAGGTAAAATGGGTTTTCTTGGGATACCCTGAATTTAACAGCATACTAAGACGGTTTCAAAGCCGTCTTTTTTACTTTTGTAGTACTATGAAAAAGACGGCCGTACTCGTAACTTTATTTATTCTCCCCATTGTGGCGTATCTCTTTTTTGCTTCGGGAGTCACCAATTTTGGAAAACTCCCAGTGCTTACCGAATCCATTGGCGATTTGTCCGATTTGGATGAAACGATTTCCTTAAAAGATAAGATTACCGTCCTTGGATTTTTAGGTAATGACATTGATCAGAAAAAGGGGAATGCCTTTAATCTCAATCAAAAAATATACAAACGTTTTTTTGAGTTTAACGATCTTCAGTTCGTGATGGTCGTTCCGAAGGGAAACGAGTCAAAAATAGCTGAACTGAAAACTGAGCTGGGCCATTTGGTAGATATCAAAAAATGGTATTTTATCTATGCTGAAAACCCGGACATAAAACGCTTTTTTAACGGATTAAAAACCGATTTGACCCTGAACGATGATTTGGCCACGCCCTATGTTTTTATCATAGATAAGGATATGAATCTGCGGGGTAGGACGAACGATGAAAACGAAGGCAATACTTTCGGATTTAATACCGCCTCCGTAGCGGAGCTCAATAACAAAATGGTTGATGACGTCAAGATAATATTGGCCGAATATCGAATGGCGTTGAAAAAGAACAATGCCGAACGTTTGAAATAGTAGGCAGTTACAGTCACAGTTTGCATCATTAACTTGGAAATTTGCCCGTTTAAAGTTTTAGTATTTAAGATTAATGGCAACTAATCAATTTTGGAATTTGGAATTTGGAATTTGGAATTTGGAATTCCCCCCCCCATTCCTAGCAACAGAGAATGAATAAAAAATACACATACATCTGGGTATCCTTAATTATTTTAATCTTCGGCATTATTGTAATCCCCACAATAATCGACCGGATAAAGGGTGGTACCATTGTACAAAGTGACAGGATGAATGTGAGCAGCAAATCCGGCACCTTGTCATATGTGACATTCGATGGCGAAAAGCGAAAAGTACCTTCTTTTGAACTGATCGATCAAGATAGCTTGGTCATAACGGACGAAGATTACCTAGGAAAGGTGTACGTAGTCGAATTTTTCTTTACCAGATGCCCCTCTATATGTCCGACAATGACCGAAAATTTAGTGTATCTTCAAAAGGAATTTGAAGGTAAAGATGATTTCGGAATCGCCTCATTTTCGATTACGCCGGAATATGATACCCCGGAGGTTTTAAAAAACTACGCCGAGGAAAACGGTATAAAGAATTTAGATTGGCATTTGATGACTGGCGACAAAGCGGAAATTTATCAATTGGCCAATGAAGGTTTCAATATTTTTGCCGCTGAAAATGCCGATGCCCCCGGCGGTTTCGAGCATTCAGGATTGTTTGCATTGGTCGATAAACAAGGATATCTCCGATCGAGAACCGATGGTTACGGTAATCCGATCGTGTACTATAGAGGAGCAATGACCGAGGCCCAAGGTGAGAACGATCAGGGCGAAAAAGAACAGATTTCCATATTAAAAAAGGATATCAAAAAACTGTTGGAAGAATAATGGACTCCGTCGCGCAAAAAGAAAAAAAACTGAATACTTTCATTACCGTGGTGTCGATTGTGGTGCCGGTAGTGGTCGCGATATTGTTCACGGTCAAGATACCGAATGTTGAGCGATTAGGCTTTTTGCCGCCGATATACGCTTCGATAAACGCACTTACCGCATTTCTACTGGTCATTGCCCTTTGGGCCATTCTGAACGCTAAGCGCCGGTTACATCAAAATCTGATGACGACTTGCATAGGTCTGTCCGTTTTGTTTTTGGTGATGTACATAGCCTACCACATGACCTCTGAATCTACGTCCTTCGGTGGGGAAGGGATTATTCGTTACGTATACTTTTTTATTTTAGTATCACATATCGTTTTATCCATAATCATAATCCCTTTGGTGCTTAAAACGTACACGTTTGCGTATCTGAAGAATTTTAAAAGCCACCGAAAGTGGGCCAAGATTACTTTTCCCATTTGGTTGTATGTAGCGATTACCGGGGTAGTGGTTTATTTGATGATTTCCCCATATTATGTAACATGAGTATGAACTCATCTAGACTTTTTGTTTGGAACCGAGAATATCGGCTTTTGAAGCTAGATGAAGTTATTTTTCAATAGCATAGCAGGGCTACGGTATTCAAAAATGAGGAAATATAGCTTCAAAATGTGATATTCGTAGGTAAAAGAAAAAGTCTAAATGAGTTCTAGATGAAAAAGATGGTTTTAGTTGGGTTGGGAGTACCTTTTTTATTGTTTCCGGAAGTAACGGAAGCCCAATGCGCCATGTGCCGGGCCGTACTTGAAAGTGATGGCAATACTTCGACGGCCGAAGGCATAAACAATGGGATTGTCTATTTGATGGCCATCCCTTATCTCGCCATAGCCGTACTGGGTTATTTTGTGTACAAAAAGATGAACCCCAAGGCCGCTCAAGAAGTTTAACGTTTTTTTAAGGTCTTTGGGTGTAACAGGTCCTACTTTCGAACGTCTTTTACTTTATGGTATCCCCCGCCAAATTCATCAATCAATGAGCTCTTCTCGGGTTCAATAATCACCGGCTTCATGTTCGACATCGAAAGGTGGCAAGAAATTTTTGATACCATCCGTAAAAATAAATTACGGACTTTCCTCACGGGACTTTCCGTAGCTTCGGGTATATTCATCCTCGTAATTTTATTGGGTTTCGGCCAAGGCATGCGCAATGGTATTGCCGAGGAATTCGAAAGCGATGCCTCGACCAGTGTATGGGTTTGGGCCGGGGTCACCACTAAAGAGTATAAAGGCTTGAATCCCGGTAGGCGGATACAGTATCGTAATCGGGACTATAAGGCCGTTGTAGATCAATTGGGAGGAAGTATCGAACAAGCCTCCCAGTTCGCCTATATCGATAGCGCCACCACGACTTATGGTGACGAGGCGTTGATTTATGAAGTTTTGGGTACGTCCGCAGGGCTTCAGCCCATTGAGAACGCTGCGATACACGAGGGGCGTTTTTTAAATTATCTCGACGAAGAACGGAGAAACAAGGTGGCTGTAATCGGTAAGGTGATAAAAAAAGATGTCTTCGATAAGGTGGATACACCCATCGGCGAAACCATTAAAATTGGTGGTGTGCCCTTCAAGATTGTAGGTGTTTTTGCTGATAGGGCCGGAGAGCAGGAAGAAGACCGCATTTTTATTCCCTATACCACGGCGCAGCTCGTTTTTGACGGGGGCGATCGTTTAGGGAACCTTTTGTACATGCTGCCGCCCAGGGAAAATTTTGAGGATGCCGTGTCACAGTCCATTACCTTCAAGAACAAACTGCGTGAATACCTGAATGCCGCCCACACCGTAGCTCCGGATGATGAAAGTGCGGTAGGAATCTATAACCCTATGGAAGAGGCCAAGCGATTCTATACCCTTTCCAATAACATGAAACTGTTCTTTTGGTTCGTAGGCATCTGTACTATTATCGCGGGTGTTGTGGGGGTGAGCAATATCATGTTGATCGTGGTCAAGGAACGTACCCGCGAAATTGGAATCAGAAAGGCACTCGGTGCAAAACCCTTGGAAATTGTAGGCATGATATTGCATGAATCCGTATTCATAACTGCCATTTCCGGCTTCGCGGGACTCATTTTCAGTATGGGCCTTTTGGAGCTTGCGGGGCCGCATATCGAGGTGGACTATGTGCTCAATCCCTCCGTAAATTTTAATGTAGCCCTTTCGACCGTTTTCGTACTGGTGTTCGCCGGTGCCGTAGCCGGATTTTTCCCCGCTTGGCGCGCAGCGAACATTCATGTCATCGATGCACTGAAGGATGAGTGATTTTTTATTTTAGCATGTCTCCCCGAGCGCAGTCGAGGGGTTGGAATTTAGATTTTTGTTTTTTACAATTTTTCAGGCAGTGAACCATGTTTAACCGAGACCGTTGGAAAGAAATTATGGAAGTGCTTACCGGCAATTGGTTCCGAACGGTACTGACGGCTTTTGGGGTGTTTTGGGGAATTTTCATCTTACTGATCCTACTGGCAGCGGGAAAAGGGATGCAAAACGGGATAATGACCGATTTTGGCGATATCGCTACCAATACCATGTTTATCTGGACACAGGCTACCTCGAAAGACTATGAGGGCTTACCCAAAGGAAGGCAGTTTGAGTTTAAGTTGGAAGATGTCGAGACCCTTAACAATACTATGTCCAACCTGAGATACGTGTCCCCCAGAAACCGTCTCGGCGGTTTTGGTGGTGGCAGCAATGTGGTCCGGGGCATAAAAACCGGAGCCTATAATGTTTTCGGGGATTATCCACAGATCATCAACCAAGATCCCTTGGGCATCACCTCGGGCCGATTTATTAACCAATCCGATATTGAGCAGAAACGAAAGGTGGCTATCATCGGTAGCGGTGTAATGAAAGAATTGTACGATACGGGAGAAGACCCGATCGGCAGCTATATCAAAATTCAGGGCGTCAACTTTATGGTCATAGGTACTTACAAAAGACTGGACGATAACAATGGCGAACAGGGTCAGAAACAAATCTTTGTCCCCTTTACCACATTTTCCCAAGCCTTCAACCGCGCCAACAACGTAGGTTGGATGGCCATCACGGCCCATGATGGATCTTCGATTACCGATTTAAAGGAGACGGTCGTTTCTATTTTGAAAAAGAATCGTAAGGTCCATCCCGACGATAACCGGGCCATCGGCTATTTCGATTTGTACGAACAGTTCAATCGCGTTCAGAGCCTGTTCTGGGCCATTAAGTTCATTGCTTATTTCGTGGGGATATTGGTCTTGCTCTCCGGCATCATCGGCGTGAGCAACATCATGCTTATCGTGGTAAAGGAACGGACCAAGGAGATCGGAATCCGCCGGGCCTTGGGCGAAAATCCGTGGTCTATCAAATTGCAGGTGCTTATGGAGTCGGTCTTTTTGACCACGATTTCCGGAATGGCCGGTATTAGTTTTGGTGCCTTGGTCATTTTCTTAATCAATGTATTGTTAGATATGAACGGTCCGGTAGATATGTTTTTAAACCCCAGTGTCAGTGTAGGCGTGGTCGTTGGCGCCTTGGTCATATTGATTGTATCGGGCTTGTTGGCCGGTTTTATTCCCGCCCAAAGTGCCATTAAAGTTCGGCCGATAGATGCCTTAAGAACAGAGTAGAAAAAATTTAAGATTCGATTCCTTCCAAAGTAGCTGTTCAAGGTTCAGAGTTATGTTGCATTCAACTCTGAACTTTGAACCTGCTGTAAGGCAGCATTGAACTTTAAACTAAATAATGTAAAAGATCTGAATACAGGTTGCAAGTATCAAACATCAATCAAAAGGATTTCCGTCTTAGCCTGCCCTGAGCGTAGCCGAAGGTCAGAAATGATAAAAAAATAACAAACTAAATGAAAAAATCGGTAACAAGAATCATCCTAGTCCTTATCGTGTTGACCTTCGGGGGCGCAATGTATTACCTTTATCAAAAAAATGCCGAAGATCCTGTGGTTTACGAGACCGAAAAGGCATCCAAAAAAACTATCATCAAAAAGACGGTTGCGACGGGAAGCATTCTGCCGTTGGAGGAAGTACTCATAAAACCCAACATCTCCGGTGTAATAGAAGAAATTTTTGTCGAAGGCGGAGACTATGTAAAATCAGGCGACCTATTATGTCGGATTAAGGTGGTTCCCAATCTGAACGCTCTGAATGACGCCCGAAATGCCATCGACGGGGCCAAGATAAACCTCGATGATCAACTGCGGAACTTACAGAGACAAAAGGGACTCTTCGAAAAAGGCGTGATATCGAAGGTAGATCTCGAACGGGCGCAGGTCAGCTATGATCAGGCAAAACAGTCTTACGGCGCGGCGAATAAAAATTACGATATCGTTAAGACAGGCACAACAAAAGGATTGGGAAATTCAGCCAATACGCAGATTAGGTCAACGGTCAGCGGTATGGTGCTCGAAGTACCCGTCGAAGTAGGCAATCAGGTCATCGAGAGCAATACCTTCAACGAGGGAACGACCATAGCCGCCATCGCCGATGTCGAAAAAATGATTTTCGAGGGAAAGGTTGACGAGTCGGAGGTCGGCAAAATTACGGAAAATTTGCCCCTAGAAATAACCGTAGGTGCTTTAGAGGGAAAAGTTTTCGATGCCGTTCTCGACTATATCGCCCCCAAAGGAAAACAGGAAAACGGAGCCATTCAATTCGAGATAAAGGGCACTATGAAAAAGCAGGATTCCGTTTTTATACGCGCCGGCCTCAGTGCCAATGCATCGGTTATTTTGGCGAGGGCAGATAGCGTGTTATCCATAAAGGAAGCCTTGGTCCAATT
>JAGXIC010000158.1 GCA_024635875.1 Pricia sp. | reverse complement strand
TTGTGTACGGTTGACCTTTCCAAACAACTGATTCCCGAAGCGGAATCACACAGCCTAGGAAAATTGGTACGTTCCCTCGGTATTGCTGTTAGTGACCGCCACCGGGCGAACGGAGATGCCTTGGCCACTCTAAAGCTATTCAAGGTATTGCTCGCAAAAGATTCGGATAAAACAATTATCAAGGACGTCATACGAAAAGAGGCGCATGGCGAGCTATCGGACCGACAATTGGACATTGTGGAGTCGATACCGTCTGAAATCGGAGTTTACTATATGCACGATAAAGACGGTGAGATTATCTTTCTGGGGAAGAGTAGCAATATGAAGAAAAGGGTCAACCAGCACTTTACCAAAAACGGTGGAAGGGGCCGACAATTGCAGAAAGCGACCAAAAAAGTATCTTTCGAAAAAACCGGAAGCGAACTTGTGGCCCATTTAAAAGAAAACGAGGAATTGGCCAGGAACCGACCAAAGTTCAACCAAAAATCCCCAGCATTAAATTTTTCTCACGGGGTATGTACGCAAACCGACGAAAATGGCTACCTGATATTACAGGCTAAAAAACTTATGGATAAAAATGGAAGTTTCGCTACCTTCAATAGTATGGTTGCCGCCGAGAACTTTATCCATAAATTATCAATTGAATTCCGTTTGTGCGATAAAATAAATGGCGTCTCAAAGGCCAAAAGAAATTGTTCAAACTACGATTCCAATGCGTGTGACGGCGCCTGCTTAAAAAAGGAGAGTCCAAAAGATTACAACCAAAAAGTCTCCGAAGCCATTGAGAAATATTCCTTGTGCGACAAAAATATAGTTATCGTCGACAAAGGCCGTGATATTGGTGAACATAGTGCCATACTTATCAAAAACGGTCGTTTAAAGGGGCTAGGCTTTTACGACTTGAACCATCAAATCAATAACTTGCAGATTTTAGAATCCATCATCACACCAATGGTCGGAAACCATAATACAGAACATATTATTGAAACCTATCTCAGAAAAAGAAAGGTCTCGAAAATTTTGCAATTAAGCGTTTAAGTTTTGCCAAGAAAAAAACCGGAAAAGGGCTGGAGACATAAAGTCCACGAAATTATTTATGAGGCAGATACCCCCTTGGGTAAATGGTTCGACATTTTATTGTTCATTCTCATAATAATCAGTGTTCTACTGGTTATGCTTGAAAGTGTGAAATGGATTGACGCGACGTACCATCGAAGTCTTTTTATACTGGAATGGATAGTAACCATTCTGTTCACTATAGAATACATTGCCCGTGTAGTTACCATCAAAAAACCGTGGAAATACATTTTTAGTTTTTACGGTATCATCGATTTTCTTTCCACCATACCGCTTTATCTTTCCTATATCTTTGCCGGTTCACAGGCACTTTTGGCTTTAAGGGCTTTCCGTTTGCTACGGGTCTTTCGAATTTTAAAACTCGTGCGGTTTTTAGGGGAGGCCTCTCAACTTAGAAGCGCCTTAAAAGCCAGTAGGGCGAAAATTACCGTTTTTCTCTTCGCCGTTCTGATTGTATCGGTCATACTAGGTACGGTGATGTTCCTGATAGAAGGGGAAGAAGCGGGCTTTACAAGTATACCCACCAGTATCTATTGGACGATTGTTACTTTGACCACGGTTGGTTATGGAGATATCGCACCCATAACTCCACAGGGTCAATTTATTGCTACTTTGATTATGCTGCTCGGTTACGGAATCATAGCCGTTCCGACCGGTATCGTCACCGCAGAAATGGGCAAACGGCCTAATAGTGATCTAAAGTCAGGCGATGGAGGCTTTGTGCACGTAAACACCCAAGCTTGTACGACCTGTGCAAAAGAAGGTCATAGAGACGATGCCAAATACTGTTATAACTGTGGAAGTGAGCTGTAATGGAAAAAACGCTGATATCCGTTGTAGGGCCCACAGCTATTGGAAAGACCGCAATGGCCATTTCCCTCGCCCTGCATTTTGACACGGAAATCATTTCCTCGGATTCCAGACAGTTTTATAAGGAAATGCGGATAGGAACCGCCGTTCCCGTTCTCGAAGAACTCCAAGCGGTAAAACATCACTTTATACAGCATAAAAGTATTTTTGATCGGTATTCGGTCGGGGATTTTGAAAGGGATGCGCTTCAACTGCTGGACAAACTTTTTAGCGAAAAAGATATAGTCGTAATGGTCGGCGGCAGTGGTTTATATAACGATGCCGTAACCAAGGGATTGGATAAATTTCCCAAAATCGATCTGGATATCCGAAAGCAATTGAACAAGGTATATGAAGAAAACGGCATTGAAAAAATTCAAGAGCAATTAAAAGTGGCGGATTCCGTCTACTATCAAAGAGTGGACAAAGAAAATCCCCATCGTCTCATACGGGCCTTGGAAGTCTGTCTCGGCACAGGAAAACCCTATTCGTCTTTTCTGGCGAAAGCAAAAAAATCACGGCCTTTTAGAACGATAATTATTGGTCTCAAAGCCGATAGGCAACTCGTCTATGACCGCATCAACACAAGAGTAGATGACATGATTGCCCAAGGTCTGGTATCGGAAGTCGAAAAATTAAAAAAACACCAAAATTTGAATGCCCTCCAAACGGTAGGATACAAAGAGCTTTTTAACTATTTTGAGGAAAATTGGAGCTTGGATTTTGCCATTTCGGAAATAAAAAAAAATACCCGCCGCTTCGCCAAACGCCAGATGACCTGGTTCAAGAAAAATAAAGATACGGTTTGGGTACCTTATGACATTGGGACAAAGGAGTTGATCTCTAGAGTAGCACATGAGGTAAGCGGGCTAACGGGCAGCTAAGCCAATGTTCGCTGAACCGTAAGTTCCCCACTTTCAACCTTTAACCACTAACCAAACCATTACCTTTTACGAGAAAATGGAAAGCAACAAAAACATATTCTTCGTCATGGGCGTATCAGGCTCCGGAAAGACCACTATAGGAAAGCTACTGGCAGAAGAACTGGGTATTTCCTTTTTTGACGGCGACAGCTATCACCCTGAAGCCAATGTTCAAAAAATGGCTCAGGGACATCCATTGAATGACGATGATCGCAAGGGATGGCTTGAACGGCTGAACGAATTGGCGCAGGAACATGAAAATCAAGGTGCGGTTATTGCCTGCTCGGCCTTAAAGAGCACCTATCGTAAGTTGCTGCGGCAGGGGATAAAAAAAATAGATTTTGTGTATCTAGAGGGTTCATTTGAACTGATATCAAAACGATTGGCCGATCGGAAGGGTCATTTTATGCCATCGGAGCTGTTACGTTCGCAGTTTGAAGCTTTAGAAGTGCCGGATGATGCGATTTCGGTATCCATAAATGCTACCCCTTCAAAAATAGTTGCCGATATTATAGACCAATTGAAGTGAAACCGTCGCAGCTAAGACCTTGGAACCATATTCCCTACTCTATTTTGGTTTGGGAATATAAAAACTTATAATACAAATGAAAATAGACCGATTCCAGATAGAATCGGTCTATTGTTTTATTAGTGTATTGCCTAGTTTACAGGGAAAAAAGCTTACTTCTGCTCTTCCTTTACCACCAAACGAAAACCTTCACCGTGAATGTTCAGGATTTCAACGTCGTCATCGATCTTTAAATATTTTCGAAGCTTGGCGATATAAACATCCATACTCCGAGAGGTGAAGTAATTATCGTCGCGCCAAATTTTCGTCAATGCGAGTTCCCTCGGCATCAAATCATTTTCATGCAGGGCCAACAAACGCAACAGTTCGTTTTCTTTCGGTGAAAGTTTTATCGCTTCCTGGTCCTTGTACTTAAGGAACCTTAATTTGGAGTTCAGATGAAAGTTACCCAAGTCGAACTCAAACTTCTTACTCTCGGATAAGGAGTTCGACGATTTTCTTTGAAGGATCGCCCTGATTTTCATCAACAAGACCTCGGAATCAAAAGGTTTGTTCAAATAATCGTCAGCACCGGCCTTGTAGCCTTTCAGAACGTCTTCTTTCATTGTCTTGGCGGTAAGAAAAACGATAGGTACGTGTTCGTTCTTTTCACGGATTTCCTTGGCCAGGGTGAAGCCATCTTTATAGGGCATCATTACGTCCAAGATGCAGATATCGAAATTATCCTTTTTGAACTTTTCAAACCCCTCCATTCCGTTTTTTGCCAAGGTAACGTCAAAATCGTTCATCGACAGGTAGTCTTTGAGCACTATCCCAAAATTGGGATCGTCTTCTACCAAAAGAATTTTCTTGTTTACTGTTTCCATAGTTTTGAGTTAGCGAAGTCCTTCGGACTTCAGATTAAAGGCAGTTTTATATAGAAAGTGCTTCCTTTTCCTTTTTCACTCTCTGCATAGACCTCACCTTGATGATCGTCTATTATTTTTTTAACATAAGCTAGACCAAGCCCATGCCCTTTTACATTATGTATGTCTCCCGTATGCTCGCGGTAAAATTTTTCAAAAACCTTTTTGACTACCGCCTTGCTCATCCCGGCACCATGGTCTTGTACCTTTATGATGATGTGATTTTTGACCACTTCCGTAAAAATATCAATACGAGGCACCTCGGGGGAGTATTTTATGGCGTTGTCCATAATATTGACAATGACATTGGTAAAGTGCATCTCGTTGGCCACTACCTCACTGCGATTTGCATTAAGGTGGGTATCGATATACCCGCCCCGATCGGCTACAATTAGCTCTACGTGGGCGATGGCATCATGAATTATGTCGTGAACGTCTACCCTGTCCTTACTGATATCCAACTGGTTTTTTTCCAATTTCGATATGCGCAATACGTTTTCGACCTGTGCGTGCATGCGCTTGTTCTCGTCCCGTATCATAGTAAGATAGCGCTGCACTTTCTCTTGGTCACCGATAATTTTTGGGTTTCGTATGGCCTCTACCGCTAAGTTAATAGTGGCAATAGGTGTTTTGAACTCATGGGTCATATTGTTTATAAAATCGGATTTTATCTCGGCAATCTGTTTTTGCCGGATCAACTGGTAAATAGCTCCCGCATAGGAAGCCACTATCACCAGCGTAAACAATAAGGACAAAATGGCCAACCCCATGATCGACCCCATCAAAAAGCTTTTCTTTTTCGGAAAGGAGATGAGCAGTGAAAAACTACTTTTTCCCTCACTATCCTTAAAAATAGGTGTCTTATATAGCGTGTTCTCGGCGAATTTGAATTTTGGGGATTTCACCTTCGTTGGCAATCCCCGACTATATACGCCGTATTCAAAGTCAAGGTTCAGATTTCGGTTCCGCAACTCACTATCTAAAAGAAGTTCGATTTCTTGCTTGCTTACTCTTTTATGTATCGGTACTTTCTTGGCAAATTCTCTAAAAACATCTTCAAAGGCCGCTTTTTCCATGGAGGAAAGTCCCCCGATTTTCTCGAGCTTTTGTTTGGCCGTCAATCGATATCCCTTCCCATCCAGACCAAAATCTTCTTTATAAATAGTCTCGGTACGCTTACTCGTATACCCTTTTATGGTCGTGGTATCGCTGGCATTGCCGTTGTCAAAGAACGTGGATGAAATATTATAATCTTCCTCAAGGATTCCGTGGGAATAAAATCGGATTTCGTTGGAATTAAGGTCTCGGTCAATGAAAAAAATATCCTTCAAATGCGAACTTCTAGGTTCGCCGCCTACACTATCCTCTAAATTAATATAGCGTTCAAAATAATCTTTTCTTTCGCGCTCCTCTATTTTTTCCGAAACAGTATGCGATACTTCGGATACCGTCGTAGTAAATTGTTCTTCTTTATCCTCTACCGATTGCTTGATCCAAAACACTTGGACCAAAATTATTCCTATCAGGGAGAGGCTCATCAACACCACCAACAGCACAAATAACCTCTTGTTCATGTACCAATGTGTTAAGCCTGTTTTAGCCGGCCCAAGCTTTGTTATTTTTCGTCAGTCCTGCGTTAGAATAATAGTTCCGTAGCTACGGCCATACACTGATTTTTTGTCCTGACCTGACAAAATAACTACAACTTACCCGCTACAAAAGACTTAAGACTAGCTTTACTGTTTTCGTAAAATTAAAGATTTAACAGTAGCCATCGAAGTGTTTAACCAAACCTTAACAGAAATGTTAAAATACAAAATTTTATCTAATTTCAAGAAGTGCGCGGTGTATCTCCAAAACTTGCAGCTCCGTCGTTTTTAGGTCTAGGTTTTCGATTACATAGTCGGAGGTATCTATTTTTCTCGCATCCTTCCATTGGTTTTGCATACGGGCCTTAATTGTTGCAGGGGAATTTTGTGAATCCCTTTCCAGAATACGATCTATTCGGATATTTTCGGGTGCTGTCACCAATATAATTTTATCGTAGAAATCTTGTGAACCCATCTCAAAAATTATGGCCGCCTCCTGAATTACATAAGCTGCCTTTTGTTGTTTAGCCCATTCCAAAAAATGGGTTCTTACCGCCGGATGTACGAGGGCATTCAACTTCTCCAAAAGGGATTTATCATTAAATACCTGTTCGGAAATGAAGGTTTTGTTTAAGTTTTCGTCGTTGTAGGCCGCTTCGCCAAAGAGTTTTTTTAGTGCCTTTTTCAGCTCCTGTGAGGTTTCCATCAGCTGTTTAGCTTGCTTGTCTGAATTATAAACCGGCACACCAAGTTGGGCAAATATTTTGCCTACTGTAGTTTTACCACTGCCTATACCTCCGGTCAAGCCTACATATTTCATTTCTTTTTTACAATATATTCGACTTCGGTCTCCTTTAGTTTAACGCTATGTAGCCCATCGGGTTTTTCGCTCAGTTCTAGCGATAGTTCCTTGGATGCTTCTCTCTTTTTTGCACTATAATCAGCGACTACTTGAAAGTCGGATTCTTTAAGTTCCTTTAAACGTTTCATTTTCGCCTTGCATATAACGGATACTCTATCGGGAAAAGTTTTGACGTCAAGATCGTCGGGAAGATTTATAACCGTTACGGGCACCTCAAACATCTTTTCCGAGAAACGGGCAATCTTACCGCTCAATAGTACGGTGTTTTGCGAATAGGTTGTGTTCTTTAGCTTTGGGGATTTAAAAACGGCTAGCTCTTCCGTTAAATCTGAAGTTAGATCAGGCAGGGTTATTTGTTCTGTCCGTATTTGGGTGATACTGTCGATTTCATCCGCGGGGCCTGTCACCGAAATCGTATCGGGGGTCATCCGTATTTCTCCGTCCAAAATATAGTTCTGTGCCAAGTTCATTTTCACCCGGGGTCTAACCGGTAATTCTTTCGTGATTACAGGAAGCATATCAAGAAAAAGGGTATCGTTTTCGATTTCCAATAAGGCCATGGAACCGATCATCTGTTTTTCTATTTGAGTGCGATAGTCCTTTTCGGGTACATAGAACTTAGAATTGATTTTCTCCGTTTCGGACAAATCGATGCTGACTTTTTTGTTTTTGAAGTTAAATCCTAGAAACTGAAATCCCCCGGCTCTTAGTTTGACGTCTATTTCCTTTTTCGAAGCGCCTTTGAATAAATACCCCTCGGGGAAGTTCACATACTCCATATCAAAGGACGCGGTGCTGACATAGGTCTGTGATAGGGCGTTGATAAACCAAATAGCGGCCGAACAGCCCAGGAATACAAAGAATACCTTTGCCTTGCGTTTTTTCAGGACTCGTTTTATGCTTTTTATCATCTATATCAATTAATCGACCCTATCGGCATCCTTAAAAAATAAATGCGGAAATAGCTTCTCGGCTTTCTCGTCGCTAAAGTTAAGGAAGATGGTGGACTTAAGGAAACCGAAACCATATCCCACAAATTGAATGCAAACGGCCACTAGGGATAGAATCGCTATGGCCAAGCTTCTGTTTTTTAATAGGGAATCCATAAAAACAAGTGCGAAATAAAGGGCATACAACCACGTAGGCAGCACGATTCCCAAGTTCCAAAAGATTAGGGCCACTAAAAATCCTAGACAAAATAGTGTAGGAAACCAGTACGTCATCTTTACCGTTTCCGGATACCGTCGGTTCAAAATTGGACGAACCATACCGAATTTTTTCACCTGAACGAAGAATGTATACCAGTCGATGCGCCTTTTATGATAAACGAAAGCTTCGGGAATCAATTTCGTGGCGTAACCCTTGCCCCAAATCCTAAAAGTTAGGTCTGGATCCTCACCCGGATGAATATTCCCAAAACCGCCCGTGGTCTCAAAGGCTATTTTGGAAATGCCCATATTAAAGCTGCGGGGTTGAAACCCTCCTATTTGTCCAGCAGTTACCTCTTTAGCAATACTAGCCTTTTTCGATATCTTTCTGTTACCACGGATGCCGCCAGTGGTCAATTCGGCGGTCATGGCATAATTGATTCCTTTTTGTACCAAACTGAACGATTCATGCGCCGCATCGGGTCCGCCATAGCAATGCACGTACTGCTCCTGAAGCGATTTTTCAACGGTATCGAGATATTGGGGCGGTAAAATACAATCGGAATCCAAAATAATAAAATAATCGCCTTTGGCCCTAGCCATTCCATAATTACGGGAACTACCAGGACCGGAATTCGGCTTTTTCAGATACGTGATGGTAAATAATGCTTTTGCTTCCGCATGCCTGTGCCTAAAATCTACAATAATCTGCTTACAGGGTATAGTGGAACCGTCCTCGACAATTACGATTTCAAATGGTTCAGAGTAGGTCTGTACTGATAAACTTTCCAGAAGCTCCCCTATTTCTTCGGGCCGATTATACACGGGAATTATGAAGGAAAAAGACATATTCATTCAGCGCAGTTGACCTAAGACCAATATAAAGTTACAATCATTTACTTGTCATAAACTCATAAACCACTAAACTTATAAACTATATATGGGAGCAAAACTTCAAGAAGATGGCGAAATTTTTATTGGATGAAATTGCCATGTTTAAATTCACTTCGCAAACTGCTCCATCACTTCTTGGCTGACCCCTGTATTCGAGAACCCACCGTCGTGAAAAAGGTTTTGCATTGTGACTTTTTTGGTAAGGTCTGAAAACAAAGTAACGGTATAGTCTGCACACTCAAGAGCGGTTGCATTGCCCAATGGCGACATTTTTTCAGCATAGTTAATAAAGCCATCAAAACCTTTAACTCCCTGCCCTGCCGTAGTTGCAGTGGGGGATTGCGAAATGGTATTCACCCTTACTTTCTTTTCTTTACCGAAGAAATAGCCAAAACTACGGGCTACCGATTCTAAATACGCCTTGTTATCGGCCATGTCGTTATAATCGGGAAAAACCCGCTGAGCCGCCATATAGGTCAGGGCTACAATACTGCCCCATTCGTTCATGGCGTCGCCCTTGTGTAGCGTTTGCAAAACCTTATGAAAAGAAAGCGCGGAAATATCCCAGCCTTTGGGAGTGAAATCATATTTTTCGTCGGTATAGGCCCGGCCTTTACG
>JAGXIC010000157.1 GCA_024635875.1 Pricia sp. | reverse complement strand
TATATGGGATTACAGGTACTTGAACGCGAAAAGGAAGTTTTTAAGGTAAACCCTAACACGCAGCCCGATCTATCGCCCTATTCCTATATCGTCGAGCGGCAACTAAAGCCCGAGGCCCGGAAGGATATCGTCGAACTTTTGAAAAAATTGGAAGTACGGCCGACAGCTATGATCGATATCAGTGACGGACTATCCTCTGAAATTCTCCACCTCTGTAAAAACAGTAAGGTCGGCTGTAATCTGTTCGAAGAAAAAATTCCCCTTGACCCGACCGTGATTTCCGCTTGTGAAGAATTTAAAATAGACAGTACCCTAGTTGCCCTTAGCGGCGGTGAAGATTATGAACTGTTGTTTACCGTCGACCAGAACGACTTTGATAAGATCAAAGGCAATCCCAATATGACCGTTATCGGCCACATGACAGACGAAGGTGAAGGAGCGCATCTGGTTACCCGGGGGAATGCCAAGATTCCTTTGACAGCGCAGGGGTGGAGTTCTTTTAACAAGGACTGAATACCACCACCTTTATGAATAAATCAGTAGTTTGGTGTCAAATCGGTGAAGGTACATGGAAGTCTTACTCAACGCAGGTCTTGGCATAGGAGCAATGCTGTTCGTATTGCTGCTGGTCAAGAAAAATAAGCGTCAAGAAGACTATATTTTCCTGTGCTGGATTTTGGTGACGCTACTTCAGATCGCCTTTTATGACATCACCATCTACCGTTTCGAACTGCATGGCTTTTGGGCCATCGCGGGTTTTGGCTTACCGATGCTAGGCGCACCCCTGCTGTTCCTGTATGTTTTTTCATTGACCGGTCATTACGCCTCATGGCCAGCTATCATAGGTCATCTCGGCATGTATCCGCTATTCGTAGCGCTACTTTTTTTACTGCAAGAACACGATAATTTAACCCTGACGGCCGCCAACGGCCATATTCTCATCCCATCAAATCCGGCAACGTGGATGTTCTATTACGCGATTCCTCTCGCCGTTTCTGGACTGTCATACTGTATTTGGGATATACTTCTCTTGCATCACCACCAAAAAACTATTGGTGAATTATTTTCTTTCGACGAAAGGATAAACCTCGATTGGTTGCGCTACGTGGTCTTCGGCTATTTCGCACTTTTTATTTTGGCGTCATTTTTTGTCTTTGGCGCCACCCAGTTTCAATTGTTTCCGTTGGATAAGGCTTTTGCGTTGGTTGGCATCCTATTGAGTTTTATGCTGGTTGCCTTTGGATTTTATGGGTTCCGGCAAACCAGCATTTTTTCCGATAGGGGGCTAAATTTAAATTGGACACCATCTGAAGAAAAAAAGGATAGTCCCACTGCCGCTTATGCCAAATCTGGACTTGACCCCATCAAAATTGAAAGGATGGCAATAGAACTTGCAACCTATATGGACGCTGGGAAGCCTTATTTAAATGAAAACCTCAGTTTGAACCTACTTGCCGAACAATTTAAATGCTCTCAGACCCAGCTTTCCCAAATCATCAACCAGCATTTTCAGATGAATTTTTACGATTTTATCAATAGCTATCGTATCGAGCTCGCCAAAGAAATGCTCGGTTCTTCCAATTTCGAACATTTATCCATATTGGGTATCGCCTTTGAATGTGGTTTTAAATCCAAATCTTCGTTCAATCGATATTTCAAAGAGAATACCGGTTTATCACCTTCCGAATTCAAGAAAAAATAATGAACTCATTTAGACTTTTAGTTTGGAACCGAGAATATCGGCTTTTGAGGTCAGATGAAGTCATTTTTTAAACGCATAGCAGAGCTACGGTATTAAAAAATGAAGAAATAAGGCCTCAAAATGTGATATTCGCAGGTAAAAGTAAAATTCTAAATAAGTTCAATGCCAATGAGTTTCAGCCGATAGGTTGGGTCGCCCATTTTAAAGCTTTCAAAGAAGTTTGTATAAACTTTTAAAATGGAAGACTACACGTTTTGGCACCATACCAATATTATTATCCATGTCAGCATTGGTACCATTGCTTTGTTGCTCGGCCTCATCATAGTCTTCAAAAAAAAGGGTGGGGAAAAGCATCGAAAAATGGGCAGATGGTTTCTAATGCAACTGTCCATTGTAATTCTGACCGCTTTACTTGGTTTTTTCGCGTTCAACGCCAACCAATTTCTACTAGTACTGACCTTGGTAGCCGGATACAATGGATATTCGGGATTTCGTACTTTGCAGACGAAATCCAACAGCCCTGAACTTGTTGATATAGCAGTGGCATCGGCCACCCTTTGCTCCGGAATATTCTTTTTGTACTACATCGAATCCATTGGGATGATTTGGGCTCCAGTCATCATCTATTCAACGGTGGGGTATCTGTTTCTGATCATTGCTTACGATTTTTTGAGATACCTCATCCCAAAAAATAAATACGGCAACCTGTGGTTTTATGAACATATCTATAAAATGATAAGCGCCTTTACCGCTTTAACGGCGGCGGCTGCCGGAAATATCCTTCCCGATTATAAGCCCTACAGTCAATTTTTACCATCCGTTTTAGGAACTTGCCTGGCCATCGGATTTATCGTTTATTTTTACAGAAAGTAATCCATCCGAAGAAAAAATGAAAATTCTGGGAAAACTCCTTAAATTTTTGGGCATTGTAACCTTGACCCTCAGCGCGGGTGCCACCATCTATACTTGTACATCCGTCCCTAAAATATCCAAAGAAAACAAAGAGACCATTAAAAAGGTTATGCAAAGCCCTATTCCTAAATTGATAAAGGGAAAAACCGGGTATGCCAACTCACAAGGTTGGAAAGTCTGGTACGAAGACATCCGCCCGAAAGACTCCGTACAAGGAACCGTAGTTTTGGTAATGGGCGCTGCCAACGATGCCCTAAGCTGGCCGCTCGATTTCATCAATACCTTTACCGATTCCGGATATCGCATCATTCGTTACGACCATCGCGGTACCGGACTTACCAATTCGGAAGAGGGCCGGGACAAAAAAAATCCGTACACCCTTGCCGATATGGCCGAGGACCCCATCGCCATATTGGATACACTAGGTATTCAAAAGGCACATTTTGTGGGGGCATCCATGGGCGGGATGATTGCACAGATCATCGCCATTGAACATCCTGAACGTACACTTAGCCTGACCTCGATTATGTCGACAGGGCATGTTTTTGATAGCGAACTGCCCCGAACGGATCCCGAAATACTTCCCAAGATGATAAGTGCTGTTGTAAAACACGGCATTCTCGGCGGTAAAAAGGGAAAAATCAAAATACAAGTCGTACACAAGAAGATTTTGATGGGCGAAGCTACTGGTGACATTGCCGTGAAACCCGTTGCCGAAGCGGCCTATTACAATCTGAAAGAACGCAATGGCTATAATTTTATAACCGGCCGGCATCATCAAAAAGCGATAGAGCTATCGGATTCAAGATATGATGGACTTGCGCAACTGAACGTTCCAGTATTTATTGTGCACGGTGAGCAAGATCCTGTCATTCCCATAGCACATGGCAGAAAAATGGCGTCGGTCATTCCCAATGCCGATAGTCTTTGGTTGGATAATATGGGGCATGATTTACCGGATGCGTTATTGGATACGATTGCCAAAAGTATTATTTTGAATTTTTAAGCTCTTCAATCGCATCAGTTGTTTTCGCCAATGGCTTTCCCAAGAGGCGACTTCCCGATTCGGTAATAACAAAATCTTCCTCGACCCGTATCCCGCCAAAATTTTTCATCTTTTCGACGGCGTCATAGTTTACGAAAGCCTTGAATTTACCTTTCGCGCGCCAAGCATCGATCAGAAAAGGGTTAAAATAGAGACCGGGTTCTACGGTCACCACGAAACCTTCTTTTAAAGCCTTCCCCAAACGTAGGGATTTCAGTCCAAATTCGGTGCTTTTCGTAAGTTCGGCGGTGTAGCCAACATATTTCTCGCCTAGGTTTTCCATATCGTGAATGTCGAGTCCCATCATGTGCCCGAGTCCGCATTGAAAAAACAGGGTATGCGCTCCGGCAGCCACGGCATCATCGGCGTTGCCTTTCATCATGCCCATGCCGGTCAGGCCCTCCACCAGTTTTTTGGCGGCCAGCAGATGAAGGTCTTTAAACAAAACGCCTGGTTTTAAGCCCGAAATACCCGTATTATGAGCGTCTAGCACAATATCGTATACGTTTCGCTGCAAGGTATTGAACCGCTCCCCGGCCGGGAATGTGCGGGTCATGTCGCCCGTGTAGCCCATGGCGTTTTCGGCACCGCAGTCGCAGAGCACTACATCACCTTCCAAAAGAATATCTTGTGTAGCGTGTTTATGCAAATACTGTCCGTTTTTGGTCAAGATGATGGGGAAGGCAATATTTCCGCCAGCACCAATGGCAATGGATTGAAGTTCACCCGCAATTTCCAGTTCGGTCCTTCCCGGGCGGGAATTTTTTATGGCATGGGTATGCATGGCCACGGTGGTATGGACTGCCTTTTCGATTTCAACCAGCTCTTCATCAGTCTTTATCTCGCGCTGGGCGACAATGGCCTTGATCAGGTCGATGGATCTATTTTTATTTACTTCGCCCGTTCCAATACTCAAAAGTTCGGCTAGCTGTATTTTGAGGTCTGCCCGATATGGGAATAAATAGTGTATTCGTTGCCCCATTTGTATTTGTTGCTTCACATAGGCGTCAAGTTCCTTTACAGGCTTAATCTTGGTAATACCTGATTTTGCCGCCACGTCCGCCATTGGCTCCGAAGCGCCCGTCCAGACCATTTCTTCGGGCGTGGCATCGTCGCCAAAAAGGATATCGCTATCGTTGTCTATATCGATCAAGAAATACAGATTGGGTATTCCGTTGATACCCGTATAATATAAGAAAGTGCTGTCCTGCTTAAAGGGAAACCAGTTGTCTGCATAATTCATGGGACTTTCGCCATTACCGGGAAAAAGAATCAGTCCTGATTTTAAGGCTCTTTTGAGTTGATTTCGTCTGGTGAGATACGTTTTTGATGGGAACATAAAAGGTTTTGACTTTTCGGCAAAGGTAAAAACTTTACAGAGACGAGCCGGTTTATGGAACCTTCCCCTAATAACTAAAGGCTCTAGTTTAGTCGAGCGTTGATACTATTCGGTTAGGTGGATATTAAATCCTTATAGGTGTAATTTTTAATATCAAACAGGCTCAAACCGACTAAAATTAGGAGATTCAAACATCATAGCTGATTTAAACTAGTGCCTAACTAAATTACCATCGGCTAATGACCGACTGATTTTGATTCCGACTCAAAGTCGGCCAAAGACCGACCGTTCGGCCAAACGCCATATGAAAGTCCTTTACGCTTTTTTTGCGTACGTCGTATAGCGAAAAGCAAACAGCAAATCAAACTAAAGTCTTCGCCTAAAGGAGAGGGATTTCATCCAGAATGATACATTTAACCGCTAATGATAATAGTATGCTAACAAAATGTTAATCTGCTATTCACGACAATGTCAACTTAATTTTAAAAACTTTACAGCATGTAATCTTTTTCTTATCCTATGAAAAAAAGACCTGTCGATATCGTGGTAATTTCCGATGTACATTTGGGCACTTACGGATGCCACGCTAAAGAACTTATTACCTATATCAAATCGATCAACCCAAAAAAAGTCATACTGAACGGGGATATCATCGATATCTGGCAGTTCAATAAAAGATACTGGCCAAAATCGCACATGAAGGTCGTAAAACTGTTGATGGAGTGGGTTTCAAAAGGCGTAAAGGTGCATTACATCACCGGCAACCACGACGAGATGTTGCGCAAGTTCGTCGGCTTCAAACTGGGCTCGTTCAGCATTTCGAACAAAATGGTACTCAGTATACATGGGAAAAAGGCATGGCTATTTCACGGTGACGTCTTCGACGTGACCATGCAACACTCCAAATGGCTGGCGAAACTCGGGGCGAAAGGGTATGATATGCTAATCTTGATCAATAGGGCGGTAAATTTCTGCTTTAAAAAAATGGGTAGAGGGCCGGTATCCATGTCCAAAAAAATAAAGAACGGGGTCAAATCGGCGGTCAAGTTCATCAATAATTTTGAGCGAACGGCAACCGATATTGCTATTGCGAACAAGTACGACTATGTTATCTGTGGCCACATACATCATCCGGAAATCAAGACGGTAGAAAATCAGAACGGATCGGTGACTTATCTCAATTCAGGCGATTGGGTAGAGAACCTGACTGCCCTGGAATACTATAAAGGCAAATGGCGCCTGTACCGGTATGAAGACGATGTGAAACTCGAAACGTATTCCACGGAGGTCGACGACCCCATCGAAGACCTTGAGAAAGAAGAACTTTTTCAAAGGATGATGGCGGAATTTAAGCATCTTGACCAATCGGAGACTAAAAAGAAAGCATCCTAAAAACGATAGTTCGATGAAAGTACTCTATGCCATTCAAGGAACGGGCAACGGCCATTTGAGCAGGGCGCGCGATATTATCCCTGCCCTTCAAAGAAAAAACATTGATCTTGATATATTGGTCAGCGGTACACAAGCGGACATCAGCATACCCTATCCTATAAAATATCAACTCAGCGGATGGAGTTTTATCTTCGGAAAAAAAGGGGGGGTCGATATGTGGCGCACCTATTTGAGAACCAATGCGTCAAGACTTCAAAAAGAGGTCAAAAGCGTTCCGGTTGCAGATTACGATCTGGTTATCAACGATTTTGAACCGGTATCTGCATGGGCCTGTAAACTACGTCAAGTACCCTGTGTGGCCCTAAGCCATCAGGCGGCATTAGTATCGCCCCAATCTCCCAAACCCAAAAAAAAAGACGCTTTAGGAAGATTGATACTCCATAAATATGCGCCATCCACGGCTCGGTATGGTTTTCATTTCAAAAAATATGCAGACCATATATATACCCCGATTATCCGCCAAGAAATCAGGCATACGACCAGAACTACGGGAAATCATTATACGGTATACCTACCTTCCTATAGCGATGAGAAAATAATGGATGTACTTTCCAATATCAAAAACTGCTATTGGGACGTTTTTTCAAAACATAACCGGGCCAAATTTTTTTGGAGGAATATGACCATCCAACCTATCGATAACACGACGTTTATTCATAGCATGGCCAGCAGTAAGGGCGTCTTGTGCGGTGCCGGTTTCGAGACCCCGGCCGAAGCGCTGCATATGGAAAAGAAACTTCTAGTGATTCCGATGAAAGGGCAATACGAGCAGCACTGCAACGCCGCGGCCCTTGATGAAATGGGGGTTACCGTTGTGAAGTCCCTAAAAATAAAACATCTCGACAAAATCAGGACTTGGGTCGACAGCGATACAAAATTGGGCGTCTACTACCCCGATATCACCGAAAACATCATCGATTGCCTGCTCGAGGAATGTATGGTGCGTTCAATCAATGAATTTTTGTAAATGCCCGAAGATTCCGAACCCCCTTATTTCAACCTACGTCCACATGATTTTGGAAGTGATTTTGTTTGGGGCGTATCAACGGCCGCCTACCAAATAGAGGGAGCACACGATATTTACGATAAGGGAGCCTCCATTTGGGACCGGTTCGTTTCAAAAAAGGGGACTATTTTTCAGGGCCAGGATGGCCGGATTAGCTGTGATTTTTACCATCGTTATAAAGAGGATATCCTCCTCATGAAAGCGATGAACATTTCGCATTTTCGTTTTTCGCTATCTTGGGCGAGAATTTTTCCCGATGGGATAGGAAAAGTAAGCGAAGAAGGCATAGCTTTTTATAACCGGGTCATCGATTTTTGCCTGGAGTGCGCTATTACACCGTGGATCACCCTCTATCATTGGGACCTGCCCCAAGTCTTGGAAGAAAAAGGAGGTTGGACGAACAGGGATATTCTAGGATGGTTCGAAACCTATATAAAACTTTGTGCAGAACGATTTGGCGACAGGGTAAAACAGTGGATAGTACTCAACGAACCCATGGTCTTTACAGGTGCCGGTTATTTTCTGGGCGTACATGCCCCTGGCCGCAAAGGCCTGAAAAACTTCTTGCCGGCCGTTCATCATGCAGTACTGTGCCAAGCATTAGGGGGAAGGATATTGCGCAAAACCATACCCGAAGCAAGTATTGGCAGTACTTTTTCGTGTTCGCAGATCACCCCATTTTCCGACCGTTCCAAAGATATCAGGGCGGCCCAAAAAGCGGATGCCCTGCTCAACCGCCTTTTTATCGAACCCAGTCTCGGAATGGGATATCCTACTGAAAGTGTTCCCATACTAAAGCGCATCGAAAAGTACCAAAAGCCAGAGGACCTCGAAAATAGTAGTTTCGATTTCGATTTTATAGGTATTCAAAACTACACCCGCGAAGTGGTGAGGCACAGTTATACCGTACCCTATCTACGGGCTAAAATCGTAAAGGCGACCCGGCGGAAAGTGAAAACTACGCTTATGGACTGGGAGGTATATCCGCCGAGCATCTATGCGATGATCGCTAAATTCAACGCGTATACAGGCATCAAAAAGATTCTGGTTACCGAGAACGGGGCCTCCTTCGAAGATCAAGTACGTAACGGGGAAATCGCCGACAGGGCTAGAACCGAATATCTACAGGCCCATCTTGAACAGATCCACAAAGCACAAAATGACGGCTTAAAAGTATCCGGTTATTTTGTTTGGACGCTTACCGATAATTTCGAATGGGCCGAAGGCTATCGCCCCAGATTCGGATTGGTGCACGTGGAATTTACCAGCCAAAAACGGACCCTCAAAGCTTCGGGTAAATGGTACGGTTATTTTCTTGGTTTGGGAAAAGAGTTAAGGTGCATTTAAAAATAAAAAAACCGATGTCCCCATCGGCCTAAAAAGCTAACTAACTCAAATAAGTAAGAACGTATGCTGGATTGTGCACTGCAAAGATTAAGATTTTGGGCAAGTCTAAGGTTACCCCATAATTAGTAGAACATTAAGTTATTGGGGAGGGAGAAATGCCAAAACCTGCTCTAGCTAGTAGGCTTCGATGAATCGAATGTATTCCTTTATCCCCTTTCGCAATTCCTCGGACTCCAAGAATTGTTTTTCGCTACGTTCCACAAGGTTAGCGCAAGATATTCCCTTTGGATATAGGGAACTCATGATTTCAATATTTGTTTTACCAAGACGTTCCAATCCGTTTTTTAAGACCTCTACCCGCTCGAAAAGGCCAGGGGTCCTCGGCTCACAGACATGGGAGCTCAATAGCCGCCGCAAGTGCCCGAGTTCTTGTCCGTTGCGTTCCAGTTTCGACACCAACGAAGGTTTTCGGGTCTTTGGTTGATTGACAGCGTAAAGGGTATTGAGAAATTTCATTTGAAACAGGTTAAGGCGTTTATATACATGCTATCAATGTATAAAAATAGCCAGTTTTTATGCGCTAAAACACTGTTTTACAATGCTTAACTTTTTGTTCATGTTTTTCTAAAGAACGGGAAAGACCATACAGTATACCAGGCCGTTTCACGAAGGAGTCGGACAGAACATTTAAAACACTACTAATGTTGGCTTAACTAATTTCCAGACCGATATACGGTTATTTACATTAGGAAATGATAGCCAATACATAGAAGCTACCGTGGCGAAGTTTAAAATCAATGTCCCTAATCCCATGAAAGGACCTATTCTCCGTAAACCAATAAGAAACAAGATAGGCACTGAAGGCCTTTGTCTAATCTTTGCCGTTCTTTATTTGATCGCTATTGTAATCATGCGCTGTATTTCGGGGCCGGAATAAGCCTAAAACCGATATAATTATTGAAGGAAAGAAACACCAATGGACCTTTAATGGCATCCATACCAAACTCGACAAACTAGAGCCTGTACTAAGGAAAAGAGCCCTACAATTATCTTTCCTGAATTTACCGACCCTAGTCTACGAGTGCCAAAGCCTTTTGGGGAATCAAGATTTTGTCAATGGTATGTACCGTTCCGTTAGAAGCCTCCAAATCAAAGGAAACAAAATTGGCACGTACATCAGAGGCATCCTTGATAACAAAGGTATTTTCGATAGGGATAAACTCAATGGCATCATCCGGCAATAAGGTCGGCAGGGACCCAGCAACAAAATCATCGGAGGTGATATTACCAGCCACAATATGGCCCAATAGAATTTCACTTAAAATTTGCCGTTCGATGATATTGCCAAAATCATCGAAACTGTTGTATTCGTCACCAAGCAGCACGAACAACTGTTGAACGGCGGCATCGGTCGGGGCGAATACGGTAAAAGGGCCTTCCCCGTTCAAGGTTTCGGCCAAATCGGTCTTTGCCAAGGCTTCCGCGAACAGTGAAAGTTCGTCCGTGGTCTCGATACGTTCCACTATACTGGTGAAAGGTTCCACCTCTTCTGGTTCTTCCGCTTCTTCTGGCACTTCTAGCTCTTCTGGCTCTTCGGCTTCTTCACTTTCAGGGGTGTTTTCAATTTCTTCCGGTTCTGGTGGTGCAACGGTATCGTCACTGGAGGAACATCCTGAAACCATGACTAGGAACACCAGTAAGATTAAGAATACTTTCGGGGCAATAGCTAAATTTTTCGTTTTCAATGTTTTATACGTTTTGAAATTAGTATTCCGGTTTACGGCAAAGTCGATGCGACTTGAACGTCCTCTTTAACATCATCTACATCAGGGTCGGACAAGGTTTTTACGAAGGCGACAAGAGCCTTTTGCTCTTCATCGGTCAGGTTCAGCTCATCGAAGGGCAAGGTCTGGTGTTCGAGGTCGAAGCCCATGCCACCTCCACCGCCTTTGTTGTAAAAATCCATCACTTGCTCCAAGGTTCCATAAACACCGTTGTGCATGTAGGGGGCAGTGAATTCGGCGTTGCGGACTGTCGGGGTCTTGAACATGCCCTTGTGCAATTCTTCGTTGTATCGCCAATAAAAACCTGTATCATCATCTAATTGCCCGTTACTTGCGGTGTCTGGAACCCCGATGACCTCTTTTTCGGTTTCGGCAAAGAAAGGGGGTACCGTGCCGTTGGTAAGCGGCATAAAATGACAGGTCGCGCACAATGCCTTTCCCATAAAAAGGTTCATGCCCAGTTTTTCGGATGCGGTAAAATCCGCCACTTCGCCTCGCATGTTCCTATCGAATTTAGAGTTGAACGCGTTTAGGGTCGATACGTATGAGGATATCGCCTTGATGATGTCGGTATTTTTAGTCGACATTTTGCCAAAGGCATCCTTGAAAAATTGGTTGTACGTACTATCCTGTAAAATATCGGTGGAAAATTGGTGTACATTACTGGCGAACTCCTTTTCATTATTGAATACGGAGGAAATTTGATCCCGCAGGGTGGGCGAGCGTCCATCCCAAAAGAAACTTTTTTGGAAAACGGAATTGATCAAGGTCGGAGTGTTGCGCTGTAAGGGATTGCCCGAATTGTCGTTATTGGCCACGATGCCGTCCGCAAATGCCTTTTCCGGCGTGTGGCAGGTAACGCATGACATATTTTTACCCGCCGAAAGGTTAGGATCATAAAACAGTTTTTTGCCCAAGGCAATCTTTTCCGCCGTGGGGTTTCTAAAGGTCACCGCGGTAAAAAAGGTCGGGTTAAAACTATCGCCCTCAAAAAAAGTAGGCGCTTCGAAATTGAAGGGCAGGTTGTCCACGCCTTCCCAAAGGCCGCTTTCTATTCTTATGTCCACCCAGTTTCGCGTAATCGGATTCAAGTAATCCCTTATGAACGTATACCGGTCAAAAGTGTCGAAATCAGGGTTGTTTTTTACGTACGTAACGACATTTTGTATATTTTTTTCAAAGGATGTATCCAACTGCTGATTTCTATCCCGTATCAAAGATTGGATGCTTTTTTGATACACTTCATACAGACTTTCCAAGGAAATACCGGTTTCTTGGATGCCCAAATGGCTGACGGGCGTATCAAAACCGGATATACTATGGCTGATAATACGGAGTAACTGTTGGTGGGTCGCGATAAAAAAACGCTGGGGCGTCAGCTTTTTATCGGTTATATAGCTTTGAAGATTGTTCATAAGCCCTTTGGTCAGGCGGACTTCCTTTTCAAATTCGGCCTGTGAAACTTCGCCCTCAAAGATACTTTCCTCTATTTTCTGGAGACCGAACGGGTTCATGACCTTGCCCGTATCCTCCAAATATATCGGCAGGGCCGGACCGTTGGCCCTGTGGCCTACTTGGGGATTCAAATATGAGGCATAGGGTTCCGCCTTTTTGAATTCCTTCCTTACTTTACCGAAGATTACCTTAGCGGCATCGCTGTCTACCTTTACGTTCGACAACGAATCCATTAATTGTATCGCCTCAGTAATATGATCTGTATAATATTGCTGGGCATTAGACCAATCGGGACCGTCATCAAGCGTTTCCACAAATTCCTTAGGCCGGTTCTTACAGGATAGGATCAAGATGATAAAAAAAATAAAAAACATATATCTGTTCATAGGAAGCTATATTTCGAAACTGAAAAAGATTTTAATAGGTAAAGACCTCCATCAGAAAATGGAGGCCTTTGTCCAAGCATAATAGGATGTATTGTTATCTGGGCAATCCTTTCAAAATAATAATTTGGCCACCTTGATCGTCTTCACGTGCTCCTGCGGCAATGGCATCCGGCCGATCTTCCATATTGTGGCCATCTACGTTCTTGAAATCCTCGCTTTCCCAATAATGCGGCTGTAGGTTCAACATAAAGGTATCATCGATGCCCACTTTATCCGAAATATCGGTCAAGGCACCGTATTCTCCACTAAACCCACTGCTTCCTGAAGGATCTAAGTCATTTCTAATGACCAGTTCCAAGACTACCTTGGGATTTTTGCCGTTAATATCGGTCTGATAGATGTAGGCGGAATGGCCCCGGTCGAAAGAGTTGGGATCTTCCTGAAGATATACGAAGTTCTCGGTAACGGTAATATTATCCGGGCTTTGTAGCTCTGCCAGATTTCCGTCCATATTGTTAGTATCCGTATTACCGCTTACAATTTGGGTCAACTTACCTTCCAGGGGCGACTCCTCATCCAGCTCTAGTTTATAGGCCGTTCCCCAATCATTGTATGTGCCTGCTCCAGGACCCCTTCCCGTTACCGCAAAATAAATATTTCTGTTATTGGCATCCGATCCTTTTTGATAATCGACATCCTCCACTCGCATAAAACCGGAAGCACCGACCTTTATACAAGCTGCTTCCATTTCCTCTTGGGTCATGGCGGCACCGTTCTCGATTTCCACGAATTCTACGTCATAGGTTTCACCAAAAGCCAATTCGCCTTCGTTGTGGATAACTCCCTCCTCGCAAGCTATGGGATTGATGGGGTTACCTTCTTCATCTGTTTCCCCGGAAGCAATCTGCCTGAACCTTAGCACATAGATTTTACCGTTGTTCAAATCGGCGTTCCCGTTTTCGGAATAATAGAGCGTTACCTGACCTTCGGAACCACTGGAATCGTCGTCACCACCAATAATGACGGTTTTTCCCTTGTAGGCATCCCTAGGTAACGGTACCGCATTTTCCCATTCAAACTCGCCCAGGGCATCAAGGCCATAATCGGCTGTTGGATCCGGTGTAGCTATGTAGGGATCGATTGCTTTTACGTCATAGTTGAAGCTTTCCGAAGCCGATAGAAAAATGTCCTTGGGGCCACCATGTATATCTTTCTCCCACATCGTAGCGGAACACTGGCGGGCAAAATCGTCTACTCCCGAATTCAATAGCCACTCTCCGCCCATGGGGTTAAAGTCCTTGTCCAAATGGATACGGCTCACAGCGTAATCATCCTCGGCGTTGGAGAGGTAGATGTAGCCGTCCCCGTCCTTTAAAAGGCCCGCACCGTCTTGGGCGCCGACCAACCGGAAGCCATCGTCAAGCACGTCGTTGGAACTAAGTAAGGAATAGGCCTTGACAAAGTTGAACTGCGATTGAATGGCCACCAAAGGTTCCAATTCCGATTTGTTTTCGAAAATAGTTCCTGTTTCCTCGCCACCACCATCGCTAGGGTGACCGAGATAGTCTTCAAGTTTGTCGCAAGAAGTCGTGGCGACTACACCTGCAAGCAACACTAATGTTGTAAGTTTTTTCATCTTGTTCTTGGGTTTTAAGCGTTAATAATTTTAACAAAAATACCTAGACAAGCCTTTGAGGAGATTAACTGAAAATGAAGATTATCTTATGTTCCAATAATTTAAAGGTTAAGTGGTTAACTTGGTTTTAAATATTTAATGATTTTAAATTTAAAAAGAGTTTACGTTCTTATAACCTAGCAAGCCTTTCATATTAGTAAGAAAATTCTCAGCGTATCTCCATAAAAAAAACCGATGTGAAAGATACATCGGTTTTCCTAAACTAACTCAACTGATAACAGGTCAAATGTATGCATTTGATTTCGGTTAGAAGTTAACTGAAGGTGAACCTATCATTACCAAAAACAGATGGATTATTTTTTGGATATGTCCAACGGTTTTCCCTTTATTTGGTTTGGGTCGACATTAAGGCCAAGCATCTTTAGGACCGTAGGTGCAACCTGATCGCTATACAACTGTTCTTGTTGTTTAACTTCCCCTTTGGGAGATACATCTTTCCCAAAAAGAACCATCCAGACACTTCCGGCGCCTTTTACATCGCTACCATGGCCCTTCCAGGTTTCTAAAGGATCGGTACCCCGACCATGATCAGTGGTAATTATAAAAAGAGTATTCTTTTTATAGAAGGGGTCGCTTTGGGTGAAATTCCATAGCTCGTTAATCATGGTGTCGGTGGCATGGGCGGATTGCAGATAGGCGTCGTAATCGCCGTCGTGGGCGAAATCATCGGTTTCTCCATAGGCGATATAAACCAGTTTGGGATGGTCCTTTTTCATTTTCTCTAGGGCATAATAGTGCGTAAAAGCATCCAATCGTACCGTACTCCAAGGACTTGGGACTTTAGGCTGCATTTCGTTCAGGAATATTTCCCGCTCGGACAAATCGTTTTCCTGTGCCAATTCAAAACCTGCATTTACGGGAACGCCCGAGCGCTCTTCATTGACAATAAAGGGAAAAACGTCCCAACTACCGAAAGCCGCGACTTTCCCTTTATATTTTTGGTCATTGTTAGCAATTTCGAGAATAGTGGTATTCGGATTGGGTGTCTTATCGTTGCTATCGATTCGGGCATCGTCCGCTTTTCCGGTTAGAATTTCGTTATACCCGGGATAGGAAAACCACATCTCGTTGGTTAGATCGACTTTGCTTCCCAGCATCCTATTGCCATGTATTTGTCCCATTTTAGCTACTTCAGTCCAAAAAAAGGGCATTAGGGCTTCCCGTCTTGCTATTGGGCTTTCTTTCCAGAACTTTTCCTTTAAATCGATGGTGTCCTGTACGTATTCCGTATTGGACACCAAAAGCGAATCGGCACCCGTGAAGAGGTCTTGCCAGCGGAGGCCATCCAAAGTAATCAAGACGACTTTGGTATTCTTGTCTTGGGCCAACGTGTTGAACAGCGGCAGTAGTAAGAAAACTAGGATAATTAAGATTCTATTTTTCATTTGGTTTCGGTTTTAAATGTTGCTATAGTTGACCAATCGCTCCAGTTCAAATGCTGGTCACGATAACGGACCCTCCAGAAATAGGTAATGCCCGCATTCAGGCGTTCGGTAGGCTCGTCGGTCAAATCATCATCTTTCTGTCGGTTTTCAAGATAATACCAATTTTCGGACTGTTTCCAACTATCGCGCACCACTTTCGAAAAATCCCTATCGGTCGCTATCTGCCAATGTGATGCGGCATGATAGGCCCCATCAAAAGAACTACTAAATTCCCCAGCTTTTAGCACATCGCCACTGATAGAAATAGTTCGGTCTTTGGGGGAGATCCCCTCAGGGGCTTCGGGTTTATGCTCTTTTGCGTAAATGGTGATCTGATCGGTCTTTTCATTGTCCCTGAATATATTTTCGTTTCCCCGACTTATCCTTTTTATCGTAAACTTGGGCTGTTCAGGGTTAG
>JAGXIC010000156.1 GCA_024635875.1 Pricia sp. | reverse complement strand
CTATAGAGCTCAACATTACGAATTTTTTGATTTCTGAATTCTTGCTGGCATCTATCAGTCGCTTTGCACCTTCTTGATCTACTTCAACTACTTTCTTGCCTCCGGAACCTGCTGCGAATATTACCTTATCAATATCCTTAACGGCTTGGGAGAGCTCATCTTCAAGATTGGCCATCACGGTTTTTACGTTTTGACTTTTAAAGAACTCGACTTGGTCTTTTGATCTGACCATAGCAATCGGTTCATAATCATCGGAATTTTTTAAAAGTTTTATAATCTTTTTACCTGTGGTGCCATGGGCACCAGCTACTAGTACATTTTCCATATCGTTTCTAATGTTTCGAAATTAAACTTAAGACTTTACCCGTTGCTTTTGTAATGCAAAGCATTTTAAGATTGACGGAGACGGGGCAGGGAAGTCGATTACATAAACTATAAATCGCGCTCGCATACATATGTAAATTAATAGTTGGGTCCCTTATTTGGAGGAATGGAGTTCGCTCCCCCTTGGGAAGGCCATCCCTCCCAAACAGCACGGGTGAGGAAGGGCACTTTACCATTTAAATAATTCAGCCCCCGATTTTCAACTTAGATTAATATCTTTGCCCATTTGAAAAACTGCCTGAACATGTTTCCCTTAAAAAACCAATTGTTTTTTTTATTTTTTTGCAGCGTTTATAGCGTTGTGAACGCACAACTCGTCAATATCGAGTCAAAACGAATGCAAAAAGATTCTGTTCGTTTTGCCCTTAAAAGTGATGTGCTATTTGATTATACGGATAACAACGGGGATTATATTTTAGAAGTAGGCGCAAACCTGACCACTCAATTGAAGTCTAAGGATTTGAAGAAGATTTTGTTTTTTATCGGCAACTACGACTTAATACGAAGCAAGCAGCAGGATTTTCAGAACTCATGGTTCTTTCATCTGCGCTACAACCAAAAGCTATCCAACCTTTTCCGTCTGGAAGCCTTTATACAAAATCAGAATAACACCTTATTAACGATTACCTCCCGAAATCTCATCGGTGCTGGGATACGGTTGAAAGTTATTTCCACCGAAGCTACAAAAATGTACCTTGGTAATTCCTACATGTATGAAATCGAAAAAAACTACCTAACCGATCAACAATTCTTCAATCACCGAAACAGTAGCTATTTATCCCTTTCCTACACCTTCAAAAAAACCAAGCTAGACCTTACAGGAACGGTTTATTTTCAACCCTTGTACGACAATATCGGCAACCATCGCATTCTCAATCAAATCAAGGCGGAATTGCCCCTCTCGAAAATCGTTAGTCTTTCGGCGCTTTACAACTATTTTTACAGTAGTTTTTCGGTATCAACCGATATAGACCGCTCTTCGAAATTGAGTATTGGACTTACCTTTAGTATTTGAAGTCCGTAGTATAGAACCTTCCAATTTTCAACTACTTTTAAAATTTACTTGCTTATATCTAACGGACAACGCCCCTTTGGCCTTCCACTATCTCGATAATGCCCAGCGCTGCTTTTTCACCCGCCATCATGGCGGCGTTCAATGACCCGTTGAGTAAATGGTCGCCAGCCAAAAAAACCGTATCCTTTAGTTGAGTTTCAGAAGGTGCCATGCTATTGCGTAAATTTCTAAGGTCCGGCAATCCCTTTGGAATGTGATATCTTTTGATAAAATCCAATGTAGTTATTCCACAAAACTGTTGTAAATCTTGCTCTACTTTGTTTTGTAGAGCCTCTCCGTCCAAAGCATGGTCTTTCACCACTGTTACACATAAAAGTTCACCCTTGTCGGCCCAGTTCGCACCCAAAGCGGTCAAATAGAAGATATTGTTGATCAGGGCACCTTCATCGGCAATAAGCCCGATCAACGGTTTTTTAAAAGCACGTTCCGAACACCTGAAATAGAGGGTGTCGCATCCTTTCCATGCTATTTCCTGATTTCTAAGATTGGGTACCAAATCAGAGGTATTGGTTGCTATTAGGGTATAATCCCCTTTTACGGTTTCACCGTTCGACAAAATCAAATCACGGTCGGCTATACTTTTTACACTGACATTATATACTATTTTCGTGGAATTGAGTTTTGCCACCAACTGGTCCGCAATAGCCCCGATACCATTTTGAGGCAAAACCGCCCTTCCTTCCCCGAACATTTTATATACAAATTGGAACATTCTGCAAGAGGTTCTTAGGTCAGGCTCCAAAAAAATGCCGCTGAAAAATGGTTTAAAAAAGGAGGAAATAATAGCATCACTGAAGCCTTTCGCCATAAGGTAATCGAGGGTCGTGGTTTCCTCACTCGTAAAAATGGACTCCAAATCCGTTTGTTTGAGTTCTCGGTTGAGCTTTAGGATTTTTAGTTTATCAGAAAATGTACCAACATTGGAAAATAAAGTCGGAACTAACAATGATAGGCTTCGCAGGGGATCACCCAAGATATTTTGTTCCCCTTTCTTGAAAATGAGCGCCCCGGGCAGAAAAGCTTGTAAATGCAATGCCTTTACGTCTAGATACTTTTTGACCAAGGGGTACGCGTCCAAAAGTACCTGAAACCCATGATCCATGATACAGCCCTCAAGATGATCGGACTTTACTCGGCCACCCGCCCTATCCGTTTGCTCATAGATAGTTACCAAGTAGCCCTGTTCTTCCAACACTAAAGCCGCAGTAAGGCCACTTATACCGGCTCCAACTATGTTTATCTGTACTTTATCTTTTTCCATGTCCAAATTCCTAATTCAAAATATACCTTACGAAATAATAATAGTCGCTCTTCAGGATGGAAAACCCTAATTTTACCATCTATCCATTCTACACATTTATGAATTTGCTAACGGGGTTAACGCTTATATCGTCAATCTCATTTTTATTTTTCGGAGTAGCTTGCCTCTTCGATGTTCGGATGAAGGACGAATTCCTTCGTTACGATTTGGCGGATAAAAGAAGGCTAACGGGTTTTCTTCAAATTTTTGGAGGAATAGGAGTGTTGGTAGGATGGCTGTTTGCTCCAGTATTGGCGTTTGTCGCCTGCTTGGGTCTGGCCCTCTTAATGGTTTTGGGTTTTAGGGTGCGTATCAAGATAAAGGATACTTGGCTACAATCATTGCCATCTTTGTGCTATGCCTTACTTAATATCTACCTGGCCATACGATACCTCGCTATACTCTAATCACGAAAGATAAACCAAGATTAAACATAAGACCAAGAAAAGAAGGGCCGGAAAAGATTTAATCAAGGGATCCTTGATTTTCAAATGCATGATTATGGAACCTGATAACAAAACCGCCAATCCGATGGCTGCCGGCTGAATTAGAAAAGGATAAAAAATGCCGGCCAGTAAAACTAGGGAAAGGCCAACTTTTAAAAAACCTACCACATAGCACATCCAAAGCGGTAAGCCATAGACCTGAAATTCCTCGATAATTGTAGTGGCGTTGCCTCCCCTCCAGCGGGTAGGTTTTTTATTCTGGATAAGCCAAACGTTTAAAATACTTAGTCCAACAATCAATTGCAATGCGATTCTTACATATTCCATACTAATTTTTGTTTAAAGTTAATGGTTTTAGAGGTATTCGCATGGTTTTAAAGGGAGAAATTTTGACGGTACTCCCTTCTTCGTTTCTTATATTTACTCCCATGATTTCAATAAAAAAGTGTCATTTTAAGCTCTACAAACCTTTTGGGATGCTTAGCCAGCTTGATTCGAACGACCCGAAGCAGAAACGTAAAAAGCTTTTTTTGACCGGGCTATACGAATTTCCAGCTGGAATTATGCCCATAGGGCGTTTGGACGAAAAATCGGAAGGTCTGCTTTTAATGACCAACGATGGAAAAATCAGCTATGCTATCAATCGCTCCGGAGTCGAAAAGGAATACTACGCGCAACTGGACGGCATCATATCGGATGAGGCCATAAAATTTTTAAACCAAGGTGTTCAAATCGGAATTGAAGGGAAAAAATATATGACCAGACCTTGCACAGCCAGACGATTGGATGAAAATCCCCACTTCTCAGCAGCCAATACTAAACTGCGATTAGGTCGCCACCGGCCAACTTCTTGGATTTCAATAACCCTAACGGAGGGGAAGTTCCGTCAAGTACGCAAGATGACGGCGGCAGTGAGTTTTCCAACTTTGCGGCTGGTCAGGGTACGAGTGGGATCAATTACGTTGAATACTATGCACCCGGGGGAAGTGAAAACAGTTGCGCAAACTCAAATCGATGCCACTCTATTAGTAGTCTAGCGTGAGGTGATTTTTAAAGTGCCTTTTGATTTCATTGAGGTTCCAGGGTCGTACTCACTTCAGTCAGGGAGAGTACTGTTTTGAACTGATTTTGATACGGTAAACGCCTAGAACAAGTTCTTAAATTGAGTTTAAGGTTCAAGTCTGCCATTGGCAATTCCAAGGTTTAAAATTGAACTAAAGGAGGCAAAGCCATCGAGGTATCGGCCCCGAAGCCTGAGGAAAGCCCATTGCGCTCAAAGAGCCAAGAAACCAGACATTTTTTGTCTGTATTCTTGATTCTTTTCATGTCTTGATTATAAGGATGCTACACCAAAGGCACAGCCTTGGAAAATGCTAACGATAACGATTAAAAAACCTTGAATCTAGAAGTAAATTGAGAAGTAGCTTTAAAACTTTTACTTTTCTTCGGAAGCACTAAGACTACTAATTGGCGTGAGGGCCAACTTCCGGAATTCTACCTCCGAACCCTCTGCCTGCACCGCAATCTGTCCATCATTCGCGGTCGCATTGTAGCCATGGTTTACAAAATCGTCGTTGACCCACACCTTTATTTCGTTACCGAAACACTCAATGACCATGCGGTTCCATTCCCCCACTGCCTTTTCGGACCCATCGGTCAGATTTAAGATGCGCCTTTTTTTGCCTTCGGTGATGCCCCATTCATTTCTTGGCCCTCTACGTTCTAGCATGTTATCGACGCTGATATCCTCGACAATACACCAAAAATCCCCTGCATTTTGATGCATCATTTGTACTTCGATCGATTTTGGAAACATCTTATACAAAGACCTGGGCGTGGAGGCAAATACCAAAACACCGCAATTGCCAGGCTCTGAAGCGAAACGATATTCAACCTCTAGGCGGAAGTCCCGATACTTGGCATCCGTGATAAGATGGCCTTGGGGAGTGCCTAGACTCACTAACAGTCCGTTGCGAACGATAAAGGGATTTATGGAACTAGGAATACTATCCATTTCCGGAATATCTATGTGCCAACCTTCTAAATCTACCCCGTTAAAAAGGGTAACGGTAGATTGAGCTAGTAAGAGAAATGGCGTGATACCAACAATTATAAAAAGACAACTTTTTCGCATTCCAAAAAATAATTTAGCTTTTTTTAATAACCCAAGCGTATACTATGGCTCTTAATGAACCGTGTATACATAAATCGGTCGCATCTGCCAAAAAAGAAGATGCGACCGATGTAATTGCCAACGAACGGATATGAAATTATATGCGCTTCACTCGTACGGCATTCATTCCTTTCATACCTTTTTCGAGCTCAAAAGAAACAGCGTTGCCTTCGTTGATTTCGTCAATAAGACCGCTTACGTGTACAAAATATTTCTCATTGTTCTCAGAATCGATAATAAAGCCGAATCCCTTATTAAAATCGTAAAATGAAACCTTACCATTTCTTACCGGATCGAACTTTTCTTCGTCGCCTTCTTCCTTCTTAGGTATTCCCAACACGATATCGTCCGCGTCTACTTTGACCTTCAAAGAGGGATCGGGCGGGGTATCAACTAGATTGCCCATGTGGTCAACATACGCGAAAGGTATACCTGAACCACTATCTTTTTCAGATTTTCGGGCTTCTTTTTTTTTCTTTTTATCCTCACGCTTTTTCAAGCGTTTTTTTTCCTTCTCAGTCTTACTATAGGTTTGCTGCGATTTAGCCATTCTTTATTTTATCCTTTTAAAATTTAGGAGGATAAGGTATGTATTTTATTTGAATCCCCCTACAATAATCGACCTTTAAGTCGTTTTTCTATTTTTTGCTTGATGACGGTCAGGCGTTTCATGACGTCCATTAACTGTTTGTCCTTTGTTTTTTTATACTCCTCATTGATCGATAAAACCAGTTCCTTGGCTTCTCTTGCGGCATTTACACGGTCACTCGTTGTCAATCCCGACCATTTTCTGTTTTCAAAATTGGAGGCTCTCTCTAATAATTCCATAATACATATTAAATTTACTGTTTAAAAATCAAATGGTCTGCTAAGACCGTTTAACAAAAAATAATATTAATATAAAAATTGGAAATAAAAAATTTTGTTCAATGTTTTTAACAATAGTTTAAACAAAATAACCCTCATCCGGTTTGGATGAGGGTTATTTTTATTTCTAGGATAGTCCTTACTTTATCAAAGAAATATTTTCTTTACTGCCATCAGGATAAGCAAGTTCAGCCACTGCATCGCAACTTCCGTCACCGAAATCAACGGATACTTCTAGGCCGTTCTTGTTCAACATCATAAGTCCCTTTCCGACATAATCGCATCCGATATTGGCTTCCAGAAGCTTGGGAACGCTCACAGCATATGTGTTACCATCGGCCTTTACACTCCAATCACCCTCTAGGGTTAGCATTCCATCAGCGAATTGCTCACCGAATACGATGGCAAAGGTCTTACTTCCCTTTTCGGAGATAACCTCAGCATCTGCCATCGTAATGACCATATCACTGACGACATCAAAAACAATCGAATTTTCCTGTTCCAAATTGAACGCGAAACTTCGGGTACCGTCAAGACTGATTTTGCCTACCATTAAATTGTCGAAGTCTACGGCATAGGCATAAGAATCCCCATCCTTTCCATATACTACGGACAAGGAACCGTTTAAGACCTCGCCGTTTTCCTCTACGCTGCAATTATCAAAGGAGACGGAATAACCGGTATCGGAATATACCGCCTGATAACAAGCTACTTCTTTTGCATTTTTCCCCGATGCATCTTGGTTGAACAGATCGCGTACGATATTATCGGCGGCACTGGAAACATCATCGATTTCCAAGACCGTTTTTACTTCGGCCTGGGATAGCTCGGTCTCTTGTTGAACCGTGTCCGTATCATCTTTACTGCAACTGTAAACGATCAATGCCACACTGCCCAGTAGTAAAAACTGTCCGATGGTATTACTTACTCTTTTCATATTTAAAACATTTAGATTTAGGGGATATAAACGTAATTGCCAAGGCTTTAGTGTTTAAAAATTGTTTATTCGACAAACGGTAATGCTATCGTCCCGTTTAAAATTCCTCCTAATTTAAAAAGTTGGACATACTTTTTAGGAATTCGCTACGTTGTAGAATCGTATACGATATAATAAATCTACAGTATGTCAGAAAAGACCAACGTCAGGGACAAGGTTCGGGAACATCTTTTGGAACAAATGCAAGCGGGAAATCTAGAGGCCGGGCAAAGCATTAGTCTGGCCGCCCTCGCCAGAAAACTCAAGGTCAGTGTCACCCCTGTCAGGGAAGCGCTTACCCAGTTACAGCAATCACAGATTGTTCAGGCCGTACCCAATTGCGGTTTCAGTATCGCCAAGGTCAACCCGGAGGAGGCCAAAAATCTATACGAACTCGTCGCCCATTTAGAACTGCTGGCTTTGGAAGAATCTACCTTTGACACCGCTGCCATAGAAAGGCTAAAAAAACAGCGCGATGTAGTGGCCAAGGCCGAGGATTCGCTGGAGCGGGTCAACGCCTATATGAAATTCCACCGGCTTTTGACCGAAAACTATAATAATTCGGTAGTTCAACAGATTCTTACCGATCTCAAGACCCGCGTATTTTTCTATGAACGGGCATTTATGGCCAATGACTCTTTTCACTACAATTCAAACGCCCAGCACGATGCCATCATCTCGGCCATTGAAGAAGATAATATTCCCTCAGCCTCCCTGTTCTTAAAAATGAACTGGATGTTGATACAAAGCTATATCGAGAAACAACTTGTGGTACTTTAAACCCATCCGGAAAATCAAATTCGGAAAATCAAAGATAGATTCGGTTTTTTTTGGGATTATAATGATTCTGTAGCGGAAACTACTATCTTCGAAGCTTAATAAAGGCTTAATTTTTCGGCAATTTTCAGAACCGTTGTACCGGTCAAATCGGGACCATTGCCCAATGGATAGATAAATTTACCCTCCCGTGCTACAAACGCCGTTTGCATGCCAGCCCGCTTCGCTCCTACGATATCCCAGCCGTGTGCAGCGATCATCATGGCATCTTTGGCCGCTATTTTCAAAGTGTCGAGTACATAGGTGTAAGCAGCGACATGCGGTTTATAACGCCCTACATGTTCTACGGAGATGATATGTTTTAAGAAGGGAGCGATTCCGGAATTCGTTAGCTGTGTATCCGCGACCTCTTGATTGCCGTTGGTCAGCGCCACCATGGTGAATCCCGCTTTTTGCAACTGGGTCAAAGCTTTAAT
>JAGXIC010000155.1 GCA_024635875.1 Pricia sp. | reverse complement strand
CCTTGGCGTTTCATGGTTGTAAGACCGATGAGGAAAAAATGGTGAACGAAGAGATTCCGGCGACCGAGGACACCAAATATTTTGGACGTACGCCTGAAGAGTTGGAACGGATAGAAAAACTAAACGCCAAGCAGTTGTTCAACGAACACGAGTTGGAAACCATTGCGGTTCTCAGTACGGTAATCCTTCCCCCTAAAGAGCCGAACGGAGGCCCGATCGAAGCCGATGTTCCGGAATTCATAGAGTTTATGGGCAAGGATATTCCGGAGATGCAGAATACGCTTTTGGGAGGGCTCATGTGGATGGACCATAAAAGTAATACCGAGTTTGGAACCGAATTCAAATCCGCAACACTAGAGCAGCAAAAGCAGATATGTGATGGAATTTGTTTTCACGATCCGGAAGTACCCTTGGACAATCAACCGCTAGAAATCCAATTTTTTGCTTTGATGCGAAACCTTACCGTGACCGGATACTACACTTCAAAAGTAGGTATTGCCGATTTGGGCTACAAGGGAAATTCGCCCAATGTCTGGGATGGGGTACCCCAAGATGTTCTGGACCAACACGGTGTGGCTTACGATCCTGAATGGATCGCCAAATGTATTGACCAAAGCACGCGTAACGAGATTGCGGAGTGGGACGAGAACGGCAAGCTGTTGACGTAGCAGGGTTGCCGATTGTAAGGTTATAGGTTAATTGTTAAAATTTCAAATGAAAAAACTACTCATTGTACTAGGTGTGCTTCTATGCACAATTCCAATGGCCGCCCAAGAAGTCGGTTTACAACTCTACAGTCTTCGCGATCAGTTTAAGGAAGATGTGCCGGGTACCTTAAAGCTCATTAATGATTGGGGCATCACAAAAATCGAGGGCGGAGGTACGTACGGCCTTCCGATGAATGAATTCGAGGCACTTTTAAAGAAGAATACTCTTGAAGTGGTGAGCGTAGGCGCCAGTTTTGAGGACTTGGAAAACGAGGTCCAAAAAGTTATCGATAATGCCAAATCCTTCGGGGCTAAATATGTGATGTGTGCCTGGGTGCCGCATGACGATAACAAATGGGATCTTGAAGAGACCCAACATGCCACCGAGGTATTCAACAGTGCTGGCAAGCAATTGAAAGCAAATGGCTTGATCTTGGCGTACCATCCCCATGGATATGAATTCCGCCCGTATAAAGATGGTACACTTTTCGATTATATGGCCCAAAACGCCACCGATTTCACTTTTGAGCTCGATGTATATTGGGCGCAGCACGGAGGTGCGGATCCTTTGGCGTTGATGAAAAAATATCCCGATAAATTCAGTCTGATGCATTTAAAGGATATGGAAAAGGGCATAAAGGGCAACAACACCGGTCATGAAGATGTGGAGACCAATGTGATACTTGGCACGGGCCAAATCGATATCGCAGGCAGTGTGGCCGAAGCAAAAAAATTGGGTATCCAATATATGTTTATCGAGGATGAATCTTCGCGTGTGGTCGATCAGGTTCCTCAGAGTTTGGAATTTTTGAAGGGATTGGAGGATTAAGGAGTGTGGGTATGGCATAAAAGGAATGGTATCCTATAAAAATATATTTTCAATGAGAGTTCTAACTTTTCTTTGCCTTTTCGTCTTATCACTCTCAAGCTGCAACCAAGAAACATCCAAAGAAACAGCCCCAAACAACCCTCCCCCAAATATCATTTGGCTGGTAGCCGAAGACCAGTCCCCCGATTGGTTCCCCATGTACGGTGACAGTACAATGTCCTTGCCGAATCTAGAGGCTTTGGCCACAGACGGGGTGGTGTTCGACAATGCCGTAGCGCCGGTTCCCGTTTGTGCTCCTGCAAGAAGTGCCTTGATTACGGGCATGTATCCGACAACACTCGGTACACACAATATGCGTACCTATGCACCAGGGCGGCGCGAGGGTGATCGACCCTATCACGGATTGGACATTCCAAGTTATTCTCCTATCGTTCCTGACGGCGTCAAAATGTTTCCCGAATATCTTCGTAAAAAAGGCTATTATACGGCTAATGGTCCAAAAGAAGACTACAATTTCGAAAAGACCGATGCCGCTTGGGACGAGAGTAGTCCGGACCGACATTGGCGAAAGAGGAAGAACGGGCAGCCTTTTTTTACAGTATTTAATTTCGCGGTTTGCCACGAATCCCAGATTTGGAATCGAGGCGCGGATTCGCTTTTCGTCAAACCAGCCAAAGTACCGATACCGCCCTACTTTCCGGATACGGAAACCGTTCGGCATGATATAGCAGTCAATTATAGCAACCTCAAGCGGCTCGACGACCAGATTGGGGAGATTGTTACGGATTTGAAAGAAGACGGACTATACGAAAATAGCATCATTTTCTTTTATGGTGACCACGGTGGTCCTTTCCCCCGACATAAACGGGCCTTATACGATACTGGTGTTCAAGTGCCTTTAATCATCAAATTCCCTAAAAATGAGAGTGCCGGCGAACGTGACGATCGACTGATCAGTTTTATCGATTATGCTCCGACAGTGTTGTCACTCGCCGGCATCGAACCGCCCAAGGACATGCAAGGGGTTGCCCAATTTGGCGAATTTGAAACAAAAAAGAATGTGGAATATACTTTTCATTCTTCCGACCGCTTCGATGAAATTTATGACCGATTGCGGGCAGTGAGGTCAAAACGCTATAAGTATATCAAAAGCTACAATACCGATATCAGCCATGCCCTGCCAGTAGCTTACCGCGAACAAATGCCCATGATGCAAGAGCTTCGAAAGTTGCATGAAGCCGGGAACTTGAATGTTAGCCAAGACCTGTGGCTCAGCGCTATAAAACCCGAGGAAGAGCTATATGACATTCAGAAAGATCCGTATGAACTCCATAATCTGGCCGGCAATAAAGATGTAAAGGACACCTTGGTTCGCTATCGAAAAATCCTGAAGGATTGGATCAAGGATACCAAGGATTTAGGGGAATATCCTGAAAAAGAACTGATTGACAAGTGGTTAGCCGACGGTAAACAACCCCGATTGCCCCCCTTGGAAATGGAAGATACAAATGATAGTATCCATCTTATCTCCAAAAAATCGGATGCCACCATCGTTTGGAAGCAGCCCCAAGATTCGGTTTGGAACGTGTACAGTAAACCTCTGCCCAACGACCATTTAATAGAGGCGAAGACTGTGCGTATCGGGTTTACCGATAGTGAAATTTTAGACGTAACCAATCATTGAACAACTATCGGCTAGAAACCGATTTCCATTGAATGATATGAAGCCAAGATGCTTATGGCCGGGTTGGTTGCGGATCATTGGTTACGATGCGAATCTCCGATTCGACAAGTTTATAGTGCGCATCTTCTTCCATAAAGCCCAATTCGATAGGTCGAATTGTATCTGCCATAACTGTACCTCCTCTTCGCAATCTTGGTTCCGCTTCGATGGCAGCTGCAATTTCCCTACCGTAATTAGGATATGCACGTGCAGAAACACCTATGCTATCATCATCGTCCCCAAAGTTGTCAATTAACCTCGCTTCGTTCGCGGCTCGCCACAATATAGTTGAATCAGGAACGCCCCCTACCCTCAAGGTATCCTCAACGGCACGTTGAACCGCGTCCTGTAAATTTTGATAGTCCTTGTTGCGATCACTGCTTCCGGAATTATCAAGCTCCACGGCTCTTACTACCAATCCCAAGAATGGATTTCGTGCCGTTGGCACATGTCTAGAATTGAAGATTCCAAAGGGCCGGTTTCCGGGCCACCCTATACCGCCTACACCAAAACCACCGCCCTTAAAAAGATTTCCAGTCCGATGCGGATGGATGTGAACAACCCCATCAAAAATAGTAACGAAGAGAAATTGTAGACTGGGCTCGTCACTTTTTTCATTTTTGTCCAAAATGTGCAATTTCCAAGATAATTGTAACCATGCCATAATACATTGTTTTTATTTATGGAATGTTGGTTTGCGCTTTCATAAAAGTCGATTTACACACACTTTGACATTCCAAAATGATTAATACTTTAATTTTGGGAATATTCCCTTTTAAGCTTAATGCAAAAGGTATAGCGAGGTTAACATCCCAACAAAAATGGGTAAATCAAAAGGACTATATCATGGTATGGGTAGAATTTGACCCAACGGTGAGTGGCGTCGGATTTCAAAAATTCAAGAATGAAGGTCTTGATTAAAAAAAATTAAGGTCTGAAATTTTCATTCCACCTTCCTAAAAACCAACAACCGAACTTCTGCAACTTCCGAACCAGCTACTTTCAGGGTTTTCAAGGTCAAGGTGCCCTTCCCTTTTTTCAACACCATCGTACCCAGATCCATGGGTTTAAAATCCTTCACATAGGATTCCTTTCGGGGTACGCGATCGTTTTCCATCCCTTTTAGCGGGGGATTATTCATCACCCTTATCTTTTTGGCTATTCTACTGTTGCCTAGGCTGAGTTCAACAATCGATCCAAGATTTTCTTTGGTAGCCGTATAATAAAGTTCCACGTCGAAATGCCCGTCTGCCAAGACCTCTACATCCCAAGTAATGGAATCTGTTGCGGTTGACCAATTTGTGAAAAAACTGTCGTTCGGATATTGGTTACTACGTTCTATCGTTCCATGGGGAATACCGTCTCGGGCTGGCAGCTGGGTGTATAGGTAGCTAGGATGGCCTAAGGAAAAAGGCCTTGTGTCGGTTTTCGCAGTTTGCGGTTGGACCTCATATAGCCAATCTTTTTTTGCCTTTACCAAAGAATCCCTCAACTTCGGATACCGGACGGAGATATCGGTTTTTTGTCCCCGGTCTTTTTGAAGGTCGTAAAGTCGGTTTTCAGCGTCCAAACGATATTTTTGGGTACGTAGGCTGGTTTTTCCGTTCCAATGATTGTATATCAAGCGGTCTTCCCATTCGGGATTTTTTTCGAAGAGTAATGGCGTTAGGTCCTTGCCGTCGATAGGTTTGGCAGTAATCGGCGGCACGCCTACTAACCTTGAAAGCGTAGGCAAAATGTCCAAGGCACTGGCGATTTGGGGAATGGTTTTTCCTTCGGGAAGCGAATCTTTCCATTGGATGTAAAAAGGGGTACGTACGCCTCCTTCGTCAGTTGATCCCTTGATACCTCTCATGTTACCGTTCCATCGGAAGCTGTTCGGGCCGTTGTCGGTCAGATAGATGACGATAGTGTCATCCTCTAGATAAAGCTTGCGCAACTTGGCCATGATTCGCCCGACATTGTAATCGATGTTTTCGACCATGGCTAGCGCGGCCCTATTGAAATTTATGTTTTCGGCATTTTTTGCATCCCTTTCGGTCGAATACAGTTTTAAATTTTTGTCTTTAAAATGATTCCAGTATTCATCAGGTACCTGCATAGGGCTATGTGGCGTATTGAAGGGTAGATAAAGAAAAAAAGGAGTATCCCAATTTTTTTCGATAAAACCTAAGCCATGTTCGGTGAGGTCATCCACTAAAAATCCATTTCCGTTTACGGGCTGTCCGTTATGCTCCAACATTGGACTGAAATAGTTGCCCCAGTGGCCGGAAGCGAATCCGTAGAAATCTTGGAATCCCTGTGAATTCGGATGGTAGGGCGGTTGTGTCCCGTTATGCCATTTTCCGTAAGCAGCAGTTTGGTAACCGGCATTTTTGAGGATTTCTGCCAAGGTAGTCTCATCGTAGTCCATCCGTTCTCCACCGGATGAAGTAGCGTATACCCCGGTTCGGGGAAAGTGTCTTCCGGTCAACAACTCGGCGCGGGTAGGGGAGCAGACCGGTTGTACGTAAAAATTTTTGAAGGATACGCCATATTTAGCTATGGCATCGATATTCGGGGTCCTGATGTCGGTATTTCCACTGCCACTGAGGTCCCCCCAACCTTGGTCGTCGGCCAAGATCAAAACAATGTTTGGCCTTTTATCGCCACGGGAATTTCCAGTCTTGGGTGATTCTTCTTTCTTTTTTTGACATCCCATCAAACAAATCAAAACAGAAAAAAGGACAATGCTCAAACGAATATGCATGGTTTCTAAAACTTTTTGTAGGTAAAAATACGATTTATTGCATCCTGTTGCTTCCTAATGGCCCTGCTACGCATGTGTATCTGTCAAGATAACGATAATTTCCAATATTCGACCACCTCGGTTTTTTAGTTTTTGCATTCAAAAAAAATGGTATCTTAAACCCGACAAACCGAACAGTAACCCATGTACTACCGAAGATTCCATACTCTTTTTGTCCCGTTGTGTGTGCTCGCTTTTGTATTATCCGCCTGTAATGATAAAGAGAAAGTCCAAAATTATGTACTTGAAGGTTCCCTTAAAAAATGGCAACCTTTAACCCTCACTTTCGACGGCCCGCAAGCTTCGGAAAACGACGCGATCAATCCGTTTTTAGACTATGCAATTTTGGTAAATTTTCATAATGGCAAAGAGCACTATGGGGTTCACGGTTATTTTGCCGCAGATGGTAACGCTGCCGATACCAGCGCTGAAAACGGTAATAAATGGCAAGTGAAATTTGCCCCGAATACTAGTGGAAAATGGGAATTTGAGGCCTATTTAGCGGAAGGCAAGGATATAGGCATTTCCCAAAATCCACTAAAAGCAAAGAAAAAGGCCCTTTGGAAATCATCGGGAAGTTTTGAAATTAGTCCCCCTGATTCCACGGCAATTGGATTCTATAGTACAGGAAAATTGGGGTACAGCGGAAAGCATTATTTGGAGGAGTCGGAAACCGGAAAGCCGTTCCTTAAAAATGGGGTAGGTAGCCCAGAGAACTTTTTGGCCTATCATGAATTCGACGGCACCTTTGATAACGGAGGGGCCGAAACCCCTACGCTCAAGAATGGACTTCACCAGTATTCCCCACACATAGAGGATTGGAAGGATGTAGACCCGGTTTGGGG
>JAGXIC010000154.1 GCA_024635875.1 Pricia sp. | reverse complement strand
GCTGTCCCGACATCTTCCAAATCCTCTTCTATCTTAGCGATATTTTTTCGGATGAACTGAATGATTGAATCATGGTCCTCAAGAAGGGCCGCAATATAATCCTCGCTGGCGTTGCTACCTTCATATTTTTCAGTAAGATGGGTAAGGTTCAAAAAATCGCCCATGGTGGCCGGCGCGTAGTGCCCGATTTTACGTATGCGTTCGGCCACGCTGTCGGTAAAGGTTTTGATGGCATTATAATGCTCTTCGAAAAATTCATGTTTGGTATGAAAATCCATACCCTCCAAATTCCAATGTGCACGCAAAGTTTTAACATAAAGTAAAAATTCATCGGCCAGCACTTTTGACAGTATGTCTGTAACGCTTTGTCTGTTTTCTTTGGATATACCAATATTTGTCTTCATAAGTATAATTTTTTAAATTCAGCTGTAATTTACGAGATCAGAATAATTTTTATTGATGGGTTCGATACTTTAATTATCCGTTTTGATAGTGGGGTCTAAAAGGAATTAACTTAAGCCTAAATTGGTTGGCTCACTATTTTTCGTTCATTTCCATTGGGGTGGTCATTACCAAGTTTTCGTAGACGTTTTCGCCAACCATAATACCTTGGGAATTTCCTTTACCGATATAGGTATTGGCCCAGTTCCAGAAGGTTTTCCACTGGTTTCTGTAATCGACTAGAAGAAAGAGATGTACAAAAAGCCAGGCCATCCAAGCAAAAAATCCGGTCAACGTAGTTTTTGGAAAGGTCATATCTGCAACCGCTTTTTTATCGCCTATAATGGCCATAGTACCTTTATCAAGATATGAAAATGGCTCCATTTCTTTGCCGTTGACCATTCTTGAGAAATTTTTCGCCAAAGCTTTACCTTGTTGTTGGGCTACGCTTCCCAATTGCGGATGTCCTTCGGGCCAGTCAGGATCGGTCTTTTGAATACAGGAATCGCCGATGGCGTAGATGTTATCAGAACCTATTATTTTATTCACCGCGTCTACTGTAAGACGGCCTCCTTTTTCGTAATACTCCTCTGGAATACCGTCAAATTTTATGGCGGTAACCCCTGCGCACCATATCAATGTCTTGGTCTCAATAGTTTCCCCATCCTTGAAGATGACCTTGTCATCCTTATAATCGGCGACCATGGCATTAAGTTTGACGTGGATACCCAATTTTTCGAGACTTGCTTTGGAGTATTTTTGGGATTCCTCGCGCATGGGCGGTAGCACCGTAGGGGCACCATCTACCAAAAATATATTCAAGGCTTCCTCTCCCAGTTCGGGATAGATGTTCTTCATCTTGCGATTGCGCATTTCGGCCAGCATTCCCGCAATTTCTACACCGGAAGGCCCAGCACCGGAGATTACGATGTTTCTCATTTTGCGTTTTTCGTCCTCATCGGTGGAGAATGAATATTTCTCGCCTTCCATAATGAGGTAATTCCTTAATTTAATGGCGTCGTTGACCGTTTTCATGGGAAGGGCATTTTTTTCGATATTTTCCATTCCAAAGTAATTGCTTTTTGTGCCCGTGGCCAGAACCAAGTAGTCGTAGGTCACCTCCCCTGTCGATAAGATGATTTTATTATCCTCGGGAACTACTTTTTCGAGTTCTCCCAGTCTAAAATGTAAGTTTTCCTTACCATTGAACAGAATCCGGAACGGAATGGAAATACTAGAAACGTCTAGCATACCCGTGGCGAGCTGATAGAGTAGGGGCGCAAAAAAATTGTAGTTGTTCTTGTCAACCAAGGTTACCTGTAAACCTTTTTTATTGCCGAGATGTTTTGCGAGATTGATACCAGCAAAACCTCCGCCAACGATTACTAATTTTTTATCTTTCATCGATATCCTTTTTTTAGAAAATATAAAGTACTGGTTGCCGAATTATTCCATTAACTCATGTCGGTAAGAAAATAACCCGATAGGGTGATATATTTAAGGGCATCCTGAACACATAAGCGTGTGAACCCAAGGGTATTGCTGAAAGTACTTCACAATTAGGGTTTAACTCCCCGTCAAACCGCCATTGATCCCTTTTTCAATTCAACCCCTCCTTTCAGTTACTTCGCATAAAATCCTCTTCAAAAACCTTCCTTAAATTAAATAGCAATTCCTCCGCATTCTCCTTCGAAAACACCATCGGCGGTTTGATTTTGAGCACGTTATGGTCCGGCCCATCAGTGCTCATCAAAATACCGTACTCTTTCATGCGATTGGCCAGATAATCGGCATGGTCGCCAAGCGGGTTCATCTCGGCATCGACAAGTTCAAAGCCCAAGAAAAGCCCTTGGCCGCGAACATCACCAATACTAGGGAAGTCTTCGGTCAAACTTTTTAATCCCGATTTCAGGAATTCACCTACTTTAAGAGCGTTTTCTTGCAAGTTTTCGCGTTTGATCGTTCGCAATACCTCCACACCGATGGCACAGGAAACGGGATTGCCCCCAAGGGTGTTAAAGTACTCCATGCCATTGGCGAATTTTTCCGCCACCGCTTGTGTACAGGCAACCGCTGCCAAGGGATGACCGTTGCCCATGGGCTTGCCGATAGTGACGATATCGGGAATCACTTTGTGCCATTGAAAGCCCCAAAAAAACTTGCCCATACGTCAACAACCTACCTGTACTTCGTCGGAAATACAGAGTCCGCCTGCTCTGCGGACATATTCGTAAGCCTTGGCCAAAAATCCTTCCGGCAGTTCGATCTGTCCTCCACAACTAATGATAGGCTCCACGATCAATGCACCGACCCCACGGCCTTTTTTATGTATGGCGTCGATTTGGAGCTGGACTTCCGCGGCATATAGGTCTCCGGTATTTTCGCCCTGGTATTTCCCCCGAAAGGCATCCGGCAAAGGAAAGATATACGTGTGTTCGGGTGCGCCTTGTCCGCCTTTGCCATCAAATTTGTAGGAACTGATATCGACGCACATATTCGTATTGCCATGGTATCCGACCTCCGAAGCGATGATTTCCCGTTCGCCCGTAACGGCCTTGACCATTCGGATGGCCAGTTCGTTCGCCTCGCTTCCAGAATTCACAAAATGGAGCACTGAAAGTTCGGGCGGTAGGGTCTCTAAAAGTTCTTCGGCCAGGGCATTGATATTGTCGTGCAGGTAGCGGGAATTGGTATTCAGCAACGCCATCTGCTCTTGGCCCGCCTGGACCACAGCCGGATGCTCATGTCCTACATGGGCCACATTGTTAACGGTATCGAGATATTTCCGTCCATATTGATCGATCAGATACTGGCCCGCTCCACGGACCATTTTGATAGGTACCTCATAGTGTAGGCTCAGGCTTTTTCCTAGATGTTTTTTTCGATAATCGATCAGCTGATCGTTCAAAGTTGCTTTGTGCGCTCGGAGCGCTTCGGACTTAAACAAAAGATTGGGATCGGGACAAACACTTTTCCAAACCTCGATCTGGTTGAAATAGCAGACACCCGGAAAGTCAATGGTATAGCCGAGCATCGAGAGCATGACTTGAAAATGGAGGTGTGGTGCCCAATTTCCGTTTTCTTCGGGATGGCCCAAATACCCTATATTTTCTCCTTTAGTGATGGACTGGCCCACATTTTTATTTTGAATCGAGGCTACGGACAAATGCCCGTATAGGGTGTAAAATTCAAAACTATCGGTCTTGTGTTTTAAGATGATCAATCCGCCATACTCCTTATCCCCGGCATCATTTACCGAGGTCACCACTTCACCGTCGAGCAGGGCATTTACGGTTGTTCCGGCAGGCAACCAAAAATCTAAACCCAAATGTATGGTACGGTTTTCAGTGCCGTTGTTGCCGATACGGCCATATTCCGAAGTGGTGTAAACGGTACGTGGTTCTAAATAGCCACCGGCCATTATTTTTTCAGGATGATTTCTCTGAAGTCTATCTATCTTGAATTGGAACAGTTCCAAGTCGTCGAAATCAGCTTGTTGCCCCAACCATTTACTTGAAACGCTGAGGTCTAGCAGGTATGCCTCGTTTCTGTCGATTACTGGGAACAGTTCCGTTAACCTAAATTCATTTTGCCCGGACCAATTTTTGAATTCCGTTTCGTGGGGATGCGTGACAAGCCCACAGACCTGTCGAAAACTGTAATATGCAAAATCCGCATCAACGAAGTACCATTTTTCAAGGAGTTCCCAAGCAGGTTTTTCGCTGACCAGCAAGTAGGGGTTGTCCGGTTCCTCGCGCTTGCCAATTGCGGATTTGGTGACCGAGATGACCAACCGCATGGCGATGGCGATGTAAAGGTGTTCCAATTCCCGTTCTTCCAGTGGAAACATGGCATGATACCCTTTCACAATTGGCAGGGCAGCTTCCAAAGGTGCGTTGTGGCCCATTATGGCGTAGGCACAGGCAATGGCCAAATCATTGATAATCTGGGTATGTACGGCATCCCCATAATCGATGGCCGCTTTTACCGTTGGTTGAATCAGTACTTCCGATACAATAAGATTGTTATCGTTGGCGTCGTTGTGTACGACCGCTTTTCGGAGTTTGTTATATGGATTTTGCGTCTTTTCAAAATCCCTCTGAAAAGAACGAAGTATCCGTTGTTCTTGTTCATCGAAAAGGTCAAGGTGTGCCGTTGTCCAAAGCGATACTGCAATATCCCATTCAAATTTCCGATGGGCTTGTGGGTGGTCAAAACCCTGTAAGGCATGGGTTAGCTTGCCGCATTGTTCGCCCAGACTGAAACGAAGTTCATCCAATTGTGGATTGACGTCGCTCCAAAGTCTACCGGATACCCACGTGAGCAACCGCAGCATACGACGATTGCCGCCATCATCGGTAAACCAAGCCATAGAATTTCCTTTTCTATCCAATACGACGCGCGGCGAAATAAGCTCTCGTCCTTTCTTTTCAACATATTGCAACAGTTTTTGTTGAAAATCAAGATACTCCACATCTTCATCCGGACGAGATATTTTTAGGAGGTAGCCCTCCCCATCATCTACCTGTATCCTAAAGTTAAAATCGATATAGCCAGGAAGCGGAGAGGCTTTACCGCTGACGTTAAAATGTTCTCGGAGTAGGCTTTCCGTCTGTTGGAGCGTTATTTTTAAGGTGTTGAAGTTCATTTTTTGGATAGTGCTAACAACGAACCGTGAACATGCTCAGTAAACTGCATACTGTTATTTGAAAAGTGCCAACTAAACTTGCCTATTTCTTGGCTTGCCGCTTTTTCCAAAGCCAACTCCCCACAAAATAGGCCACTAGCGCAATTAAAAAATATTTGAAGTACGAGACCGGTTCGCCGTTGCCATTGACCGTCGTGAAAATCCGGTCCCACCTTGGTTTCCATTTCCAGGGACTGTTCGGTTGGCCTTTGGCGTTCACAAAGTTGTCAAAACTCGCCCAAATAAAAATAGGTGTACCTACAATATGGTTTTCGGGCACATAGCCCCAGGCACGACTATCTTCTGAGTGGTCACGGTTGTCGCCCATCATCCAATAATAATCCTGTTTAAAGGTATACGAATCCGCTACTTCACCGTTCAATTTGATTTGGTTGCCGGAAACGCTGATGGTATTGCCTTCATATTCCCGTATGATCTTTTTATACAATGGCAGCACGTTGAGATTAAGTGCCACCGTTTTTCCCTTTTCGGGGATATAAATGGGTCCCAACTGATCATAATTCCATGGATAACTGGCGTTTTGGGGGAAATTATTTCCGCCCTGCCTTCCTTTGGGATCTACATCCCTAACCACAGAATCTATGGAGGATTCTTTTCTGAGTGCCGCAACCATTTCGTCGGTTAGCGGAGCCGTCCGCTGCCGTCCGGTCTCCTCTTTCAAGGCAATTCCATTTTTTCGGACTACCTCAATGGGGATTCCATCGGATTTCGTGTATACATCAAATTGCCCGTCCGGTCGCTTCCGAAATCCTATGGAATAGGGATTTATGGCGTTCGCTTGTTGCTGATTCAATGCGCCCACGATATACTTTCTTTCAAAACCTTCGGCGCCTACATTTTCCAGTAGTTTTGAAGAGACTCCTTTTTGTGCATAAATCGTATAGTCGTATTGGGGTTTGGCCCGGTCGGACAGTTGCAATTGTTTTCCGTTGATGTAGACATACCCGTCGATTACGGCCAAAGAATCTCCAGGAATCCCGACACAGCGCTTGACATAGTTCGATTTTTTATCGATGGGCTTATCCACCCCTTCTTCCTTTTTAAAAAATTGGCGCACCGTATCCGCAGGCCAGCTAAACACAACGATATCATTTCTATCGACCTTGGTAAAACCGGGTATACGGAAATAAGGTAATTGTGGTTTAGTGAGATAGGATTTTACACCTAAAACAGGAAGGGTGTCATGTACCATCGGAGCGGCCACCGTGGTCATCGGTGCCCGTGCCCCATAATGGAATTTACTGACAAAAAGCAGATCGCCAACACGCAGCGTACGTTCAAGAGAGGGTGTAGGAATCACATACGGCTGAATAAAATAGGTATGTACCAAGGTCGCGGCAATTACCGCAAAGGCTATACTACTGACCCATTCGCCGGTAGCGGTTTTTGGATGCAATCCGCGATTCTCGACATACTTCACGTCGAGCGCATAGTTTACATAGTAGATATAGAAACCTAGAGTAAGTATTACTAGCCAAGTTTCTCCCAAACTGTTCCGCCCAAAACTTCGGATGGTCTCTATCCAAATAATGGGAAACATCAAAAGGTTGATAATGGGAATAAATAGGAGTATCGTCCACCATGTGGGCCGATTGATGATTTTCATCAATATGATGGCATTGTAAACGGGTACTGCCGCCTCCCAAGCCTGTCTGCCGGCCTTGACATATAATTTCCAGGTGCCCAAAAAGTGGATGACCTGTATGATGAGGATGAAGATAATCCACTGTATTGCGTCCATTGAGAAAGGGTATTGGATTAATTGTTATTGGGGGAAATGTGTGTTGGTTTATGAGTTTATAAAAAAATAACTTTTTCTAATTTCTAACTGCCTACTTCAAATCAAGTACATCCTTCATGGTGAACACTCCGGTTTTATCTTGAATCCACTCCGCTGCGATTACTGCGCCCAGGGCGAAACCTTCACGGGTATGGGCGGTGTGCTTTATTTCTATGCTGTCGACCTTGCTCTCATAATCGACGGTATGCGTGCCCGGTGTATCGCCTGTACGTTTTGAAACAATGGGAATTTCTGCCTGTTCGGCATGGTCCAATTTCCAAGTTTTGTAGGCACTGTTTTCGATGATACTTTCCGCCAGGGTAATAGCCGTTCCGCTTGGGGCATCCACTTTTTGGGTGTGATGAATTTCTTCCATCGAAACCTGATATTGATTCAAATTGCGCATCATTCGTGCCAAATGCCTGTTCAGTTCGAAAAAGACGTTTACCCCAAGACTAAAATTGGAAGCATAGATAAAAGACCCATTTTTTTCATGGCATAAAGCGACGGCAGCATCATACTTTGCGAGCCATCCCGTTGTACCCGATATGACCGGAACCCCGTTTTCGATACAACCCGTAATGTTTTCAAATGCAGCATCGGGCATACTGAAATCGATAGCAACATCTATATCGGAATAGTTGATATCTTCTGAATCCACATCGATTTTAGCCACAATGTTGTGACCTCTATCTTGGGCGACCGATTCGATCATCTTCCCCATTTTTCCGTAGCCGAAGAGTGCAATGTTCAATTTGAAAAAAAGTTTATGGGTTTATTGGTTTATGAGTTTAGAAAAAATAACTTTTTCTAATTTCTAATTTCTAATTTCTAATTTCTAATTTCTAATTTCTAATTTCTAATTTCTAATTTCTCCTAGAACTTCACCACCACGGCCATCCCGTAATTCGGTCGATTGGTCACCGGATCTACATCTAAAAAGGGCTGCATATCAAAGCTAAGATTTTCATCTACGTTGAACTGTTGTAAATGTGCGTCTACGTTGGCATCTACAATATTTAAAATATATACGGCTATTGTTCCGACCAGCCACAGATCTCGATCTCGTTGAAAGCGTTCTTGTTGACTTTGCAAAACACCTGAATCGAAATCCGGACCTACTCCGTCACCGTTACGATCATAGAATTCGTCATCGGTAAAACCGGCTTGTCTTCGCTTAAAAGCGGTTCTAAAAATTTGATAATTATTGTCATTGTAAATATATCCATAAATTGCAGCACCTAGAATACCCCATACTATGGGTGCTTTCCAATAGCGCTTGTTGTAAATTTGCCCTAACCCTGGCAATACGGCGGAATAAAAAGCCGCTTTACTTGGTCCTAACGGGTTGATGCTTACTTTTTTCTTCTGTAAGGTATCCACAATGATAATTCCCTCTTTTTTCAAATCGTTTTGAAGGGAATCGATTTCCTTTTGATTGGTATTGGGGATACTATCCTTTTCCTGTGCGGTACAGACCCAGATAAAAAGACCGAAAAAAAGAGCTGTAAAGTGGAATTTACTCACCAAGTATCAATTTTTGGATGCGTTTGAATTCTTCCCGGGAATGGAATGGGATGGTAATCTTTCCGCTGCCTTTTTCGGATGCCGTAATACCTACCTTGACCGATAGGCAATCGGTAAACTTCTCGATGGAGCCTGAAACGAATTCAGGAGTTGTAGGCGTCTTTTTACCTCTTTTTCCACTAGCTCCAGTACCTTCATGATAGGCCCTGACGGCACGCTCCGTATTCCGAACGGAAAGGTTTTGCCCCACAATTTTTTCGTAAAGTGCAATCTGATCGGCCTTTTTATCGATATTTACTAAAGCCCTACCATGGCCCATGCTAAGGAAACCGTCACGGATACCGGTCTGTATGATGGGATCCAGCTTTAGCAGGCGCATGTAATTGGTAATGGTGGAACGTTTTTTACCAACCCGTTCGCTCATTTTTTCCTGGGTCAACTGTATTTCATCGATAAGGCGCTGGTACGAAAGGGCTATTTCTATGGGGTCAAGGTCTTGCCGTTGAATATTTTCGACAAGGGCCATTTCAAGGGATTCTTGATCATTGGCAATGCGAATGTACGCTGGAATAGTTTCCAGTCCGACCAAACGAGATGCCCGATACCTTCGCTCCCCGGAAACCAATTGGAATTTGTTAAAATCCATTTTCCGGACGGTAATCGGC
>JAGXIC010000153.1 GCA_024635875.1 Pricia sp. | reverse complement strand
CCATCGGAAAGTTCGTCATGCACCGTAAAAACATGGCCTCCATGTCTTCCAGAAGCTTCCAATACAGTGACATCATGGCCGAGCTTCATAAGTTCATAGGCACAGCAGAGTCCACCTATACCCGCTCCACCAACTATCACTTTTTTGGGACTCGCCGCTATTTTTACGTATAGCGGCCGTGATTTTTTAGCCTCTTTTGCTGCTGTCCGGTCTACACTGAGTAATGAGACGCCTACTCCGGCTCGAATGGTATTCTTTATAAAATCCCTTCGTTTGTTTTCCTCCATAACTATCCTATTGATTCTCTAAATTTACAGAATTTCGTCGTTATTATCGCAACTAAAAGCTACCATCCGTAAGCAATACATCAAATATTGTTTTTTCATGGTTGCGTCCTTAATTAAAAAGGTGAAATTAACGTAATGACTGCTTACAAATTAGAAGATTTTCCGATTAATGTATTGCTATTCCTCCCGTGCCATCAATTGCTCTCCAAAACCCCTCAGAACTTCCATTTTATTCTCCGAAATATCCATACTAGCCAAAATTTTAAATGCTCTGTCCGTATACTCCACAGTAGAAGTTCGGGCAAGCTCTGCTGCGCCGCTCTCCATGAATATTCCCTTAATGTTCTCTATTTTTGCCGATGGATTATTAGGCTGAATGGAATATAGGTCAAGTAGTTCCTTTTTTTGCAGGTTTGTTCCATTCGCTAAAACATTCAGGTATAAAACCGTCTTTTTGTTCTCAATAATATCGCCACCGACCTGTTTTCCAAAGGTTTTGGGGTCGCCAAAGGCATCGAGATAATCGTCTTGCAGTTGAAAAGCGATGCCAAGGTTCAGTCCGAATTCATAAATCTTGCTTTGATCTTGCTCGGAGGCATCCGCAATTATACCTCCCATTTTTAAGGCCGCAGCGACCAAGACAGCTGTTTTGTATTCAATCATTTTAAGGTACTCGGGCAAAATCACATCATCCCTACCCTCGAAATCGATATCATATTGCTGGCCCTCGCAAACCTGTAGCGCCGTAGTACTGAATAATTTGGCCAAATCCCGAAACCTGTCCGAACCATAATTTTCAAACAGTTGATACGCGGTGATCAGCATGGCATCCCCAGAAAGTATCCCCGTATTTACATCCCACTTCTCGTGAACCGTAGCGGCGCCACGTCGTAAGGGTGCGGCATCCATAATATCATCGTGTACCAATGAAAAATTATGGAAGACCTCTATGGCAAGGGCCGCATCCAAAGCCTTTTTATGGTCCACATCAAAAATCTCCGTAGACAGCAACGTCAGTACGGGTCTCAAGCGCTTGCCCCCAAGGCCCAAAATATAGGAAATCGGTTCATATAGGTTGCGTGGTTCCTTAGTCTGGATTTTTTCCTTCAGATAAGAAATAAAAGCGGTGCGATAGAAATCAATGGAATGCATTCAGCGTCTGTTTCGAAATTTGGTTCAAAAATACATCCTATTTATAAAACGGCATTCCCGTTTTCATTTTCCTGATCGAATAATAACGGCGCAAAATGCAATAGCTTTGAAAAGTTTCGTCTTTACAAGAGAAGGCCTTGTAGTAAATGCGCTGGAATGACATCGGATTCGGAAAATTATAAAGACATCAGGGCATTCTTCACCGAAGAGTACCATTCCCTCAAGTCATATGCGAAATCGAAGATCGACGATGCGGCCGTTCGCGATGCCGAGGATATCGTACAGGAAGTAGCGCTGAAAATTTTTTCACGTTCGAGTACCGCTTCCCCGATTACGAATATTGCAGGCTTCGTCTACCGTGCCATCCAAAATAAAATCGTCGACCTGATGCGTACCAAAAAGAAGGTGACGAACATCGAAGACGAGATGGAAACAAGGTTAATTGAATTTACGGAACGGTTTTATGGGGATACCGATCATTCGTATTCGGAGGATATGAAAGAGGAGCTGAAAAAAGCCATCGGCAATCTGAAACCGTACTACCGTGACATTATCATCGCCGTCGATATTGAAGATTATAGTTATAAGGATATAGCGGTGGAAACGGGAATTCCCCAAGGCACGCTGATGTCAAGGCGGCATAGGGCCTTGTCCATATTATTCAACCATTTGGAGGCAAAAAAGGAAGATAACAACTAAAAAAAATCAAAAATGGAAAATTATGTAGAGGGTAGGATCAAGTCAAAAGTCGAAAAATTGGTAAGGTCGGCAGTCAAAATAGTTTTTATCGCAATTTTGATTATCGCTTTTATCCTATTGTTCGGTTATGTATTTATGTGGCTATGGAACTGGTTAATGCCTGATATTTTCGGATTGACGACCCTTAGCTACTGGCAGGCGATCGGTCTATTGGTTATGGCCAAAATTATTTTCGGAGGCTTCGAGGGACGCGGCCCCGGTAAAAGTGGCAGAAAATCCAAAAACCCTGAAAGGCCAACAAAGCGTTGGGCCTGTAAAAGCGAGGTTTCCAAATGGAAACACTATGATTCGTTTTGGGAAGAAGAAGGGGAAACGGCCTATAGAGCCTACATAGAAAGAGTGGACAATGAAAATCAAGGGCCCCTTCCTTAACGCAATGTTAAAAAACTGTAAAACTTTGGAAACTTATTTAGTTTTTAAAGTTTCCTTTTTATATTTGCGCTCCGATTTATGAAAGAAAAGATTTTAAATAAAGCGACAGAACTGTTTTTGGACTTAGGTTTCAAAAGCGTAACCATGGACGATCTGGCCCATGAAATGGGTATTTCCAAAAAGACTATTTATTCGCATTTTAAAAATAAGACCAAACTCGTAGAGGAGACGACTTCCAATCTTTTTTGTACAATTTCCACGGGCATAGCGCAAATTCGAGGATTACATAAAAATCCGATCGAGGAGCTTTACGAAATCAAGAAATTCGTGATGGTACATTTAAAGAACGAAAAGTCTTCGCCCCAGCACCAATTGCAGAAGTACTATCCCAAAATCTATGATACCATGCACTCCGGACAGTTCGATTTAATGCAAGAATGTATCGAGGATAACCTTAAAAGGGGTATTGAGCAAGAAATCTATCGCCAAAATCTTCAAATCGATTTTGTTTCGCGTATCTACTTTTCAGGGGTCACCAGTATCAAGAACCAAAAGCTTTTCCCCATGCACAAATTTCCGGTTGCATCCCTTATGGACGAATATCTGGAATACCATCTGCGGGGCATCGTCACTCCAAAAGGAAGAAAAATCTTAAATCATATCATCAACTCAAATCAAGATTAAATGCGAAGTTATATTCTACTACTATTTTCCTTGTTCACTTTGACCTTAGGATTTTCGCAAGACACGTTGCAGACCTATAGTTTTACCTTGGAAGAGGCCATAGCCTTTGCATTGGAGAATAATTACAGTGCCATCAACGCCGACCGCGATATCATCGATGCCCAAAAACAGAAATGGGAAGTTATCGCCACGGGACTACCCCAGATTACGGGCGATATCAGTTATCAAAACCAGCTGAAACAGCCCGTTTCCTTGATTCCTGGAGAAATCGCTGGTGGCGATCCTGGCACATTTATCCCTGTCGTTTTTGGGCAGCAGCATCAAGCTACCGCTACGGCAACCTTACGCCAAAAATTATTCGACGGTACGTATATCGTGGGTGTACAGGCCACAAAAGCCTTTCTGAGCTACAGTGCCAACAACAGGGAAAAAACTCGGCTCGACATCCGTAAATCGGTAACGGAGGCCTATGGAAACGTGCTTTTGGCACAGGAAAGCGTATTCATATTTGAAAAAAACCTTACAACACTTGACAAGAATCTTTATGAGACCCAAAAGATCTTTGAAAACGGATTGGGCGACGAAGAAAGCGTTGATCAGCTACAGATAACCAAATCATCGGTAGAGAATCAATTGAAAAACGCCATCCGTTTACAGGATATCACCCTGCAAATGCTCAATTTGATGATGGGCATAGCCATCGATGCCCCGACCAGACTTGAAGAAAATTTAGATGTACTTGCACAAAAACAGATTGATCTAGGCCTGATGGAGACACAACTTACTATGGAAAACAATGTGGACTATAAACTGGCATTGAACCTGAACGAACAGCGTTTTTATGAATGGAAGCAGGCTAAAAGCCGCGCATTACCCACTTTGAATGCCTTTATTAATTACGGTAGTTCGGCCTTTGCCGATAATTTCAACTTTTTCAACAGCGATCAGCAATGGTTCGATTCATCAATATTGGGTTTTGACCTAAGTATTCCCATTTTCAGCTCCTTGGGACGAAGCGCCTCTACCTCACGGGCCAAAATAGCACTTGAAAAGGCAAAGACCCAATTAACCGAAGCGCAAGAACAGATACGCTTGCAATTGGATCAAGGCAAAAGCGAGTACATTCTGGCCATCGAAGAATATGAAACGGCAAAACAAAATCTTAAATTGGCCGAACGGATAGAAAACAAGAACCAGATCAAATATACCGAAGGTATTGCCAGTAGTTTTGATTTACGACAGGCCCAGACCCAATTGTACGACGCCCAGCAAGGCTATTTGCAATCGATGGTAGAGGTCATTAACAAGAAGACCGGGTTAGAGGTTATTTTGAATGAGCAATAATCTCGAAGAAGTTTAGGAGTTTAGCGGCCTGCAAGCAGGCTGGTTTAGGAGTTTATTAAAAATTAAAGTAAGCAACCGACCAAAAATAAAAGTATGAAAATATTTTCTTTTGAAAAACTTAAGGTTTGGCAGAAAGCTAGAGAGTTATCCGTGAAAATTTACCAAATGACGAAAATCTTTCCTAGTGAAGAACGGTTTGGCCTTGTTAGCCAAATGAGAAGATGTTCAGTCTCCATATCTTCAAATATCGCAGAAGGCGCTGGCAGGCATTCACCAAAAGACAAAGCTCGTTTTACTGAAATTGCGTACAGCTCTTCCCTAGAGCTCTTGAATAAAAGTATTATATCCAAAGATTTAGAATTTATCGAGAATGACAATTATAATTTTATTAGACAACAAATAACAGAGATAACCGCAATGCTCGACGCACTGCACAAAGCACAACTCAAAAATCTTTAATGTTCAAACTTTTAGACTAAACTTCTAAAGGCCTAAACTTCTAAACTTTTTATTTAGGATTTCTATTAAACTTATTAATGATGAAGAAATTACTATCCATTCTTACCGCAACCATAGTCCTCTCCGCATGTGGCGGCAACGAGCGATCGGTCGATGATTTGATTGCAGAGGGAAAACTTGAGACCCTACGCGCCAAAAAATCTGAAGTCTCCAACCAGCAAAAGCAGATCGAGACCAATATCCGAAAGTTGGATTCTGCGATCGCCCTACAATCCGGGGAAGAAAAACTGCCTTTGGTCAATACGATTACCGCAAAATTCCAAAAATTCAATCACTTTCTGGAGCTCCAAGGTGACGTGGAGACCAACCAGAACGTTTTGGTCTATCCTGAAATGGCGGGAACCTTGCAGCGGGTTTATGTTAAAGATGGTGATAATGTCAGAAAAGGACAGACGCTTGCAGTTATCGATGATGGCGGTATGGGCAGTCAAGTAGCACAATTGAAAACGCAAGCCGAACTGGCAAGGACAACCTATGAGCGTAGAAAACGGCTTTGGGACCAAAAAATCGGTTCCGAAATCGACTTCCTCTCCGCAAAAAGCAATTATGAGGCGGCACAGAATTCTGTAGACCAAGCGTCAAGCCAACTAGGTAAATCGATTATCAGAGCGCCATTTTCGGGAATCATCGATGATGTGATCAAAGATCAGGGCACCGTGGTTTCCCCTGGACCCGGCTCCGAGGTTTTTCGAATCGTCAACTTATCCGATATGTATATCACGGTCGATGTTCCCGAAACCTATCTAGGCGATGTGGCCAAGGGTAAGGAAGCCATAGTCTATTTTCCGGTATTGCGCGATAGCATCACGACCCAAATTCGGGAGACGGGCAATTTTATCAAGCCTTCGAACCGCTCGTTCAGCGTGGAAATTCCCGTTCCGAACAAAGACGGGAAGATAAAACCCAACTTGACCGCAAAGGTAAGCCTGAACGATTACACCAGCGAAGAGGCCATTCTCATCCCATCAAGCATCATTTCTGAAAATGCCGAAGGTGAACAGTTCGTATATCTGGCGGAAACCCAAAATTCGGAAAACGAGGCCGTCGCCAAAAGAACCATTATTACCACTGGCAAGACCCAAGGTGGTCAAATCGAAGTGCTGACTGGCATCCCGAACGGGAGCCATGTTATCAAAGAAGGCGCAAGAACGGTTAAGGACGGGCAAAAGGTGAAAATCAAGAATTAAGATTATGAGCAAAGTACAAAAGAACGCCGATAAGGAATTCAGTCTATCCTCTTGGGCCATCGATAACCCTTCGGTCATCTATGTGATGATCGGCCTGTTTCTATGGCTCGGGTTTTCGGCCTACAACGCTATGCCCCGCGAAGATTTTCCGGAAATCGTTGAGACCAAGATTTACATCAGTACCCCCTACCCCGGCAACACTGCCGAGGATATCGAAAAACTGATTACCGATCCATTGGAAGACCGGCTCAAGAACGTTAGCAACGTTGTAGAGGTCACCTCTACCTCGCAAGAAGACTATGCGATTATCGTCGTTGAATTCGATGAGGAAATTACGGTCGACCAGGCCAAACAAGAGGTAAAAGACGAAGTCGACAGCGAAAAAGCAAGTGAGGACTGGCCACTTTTTAACGGCGCCAAAGTGGAGCCCAACGTGTTCGACCTGAATTTTTCGGAGGAAGTCCCGATCATGAACATCAATTTCACAGGGGATTATCCTGTGGAGAAATTAAAAGAATTTGCGGAATACCTTCAAGATGAGATCGAGGATCTTCCCGAAATCAAGCAGGCAGATATCCGAGGGGCACAGGAAAAAGAAGTAGAGGTGGCCGTGGATATCTATAAAATGATGGCCGCCAAGGTCAGTTTTCAAGATGTAATCAACGCTATTTCTAACGGCAACATGACCATGTCCGCCGGTAACCTGAAAACCAGTGGGCAGCGCCGAACCATCAGAATTCTGGGGGAAATCGAAAATCCGAAGCAACTGAACGACTTTGTGGTCAAAACGGAAGAAGGCGCGGTATATCTGAAGGATATCGCCAAGGTCACTTTTGACGAACAGGACAAGACCACCTTCGCCCGGGAGTTCGGCGAAAACGTAGTGATGCTCGACGTGAAAAAGCGGGCCGGTCGTAATGCCATATCCGCGGCGGATCAGATCAAGGAAATTATCAAAAAAGAGCAAGCCAATTATTTTCCACCCGATTTGCATATTTCCGTTGCCAACGACTCGTCGACACGCACCCTGAACCAAGTTGACGACCTTGTGAACAATATTATTTTCGGAATTATTCTCGTGGTCACCGTATTGATGTTCTTCCTTGGGTTCCGCAATGCCCTTTTTGTCGGCTTTGCCATACCGATGTCGATGTTCATGTCGTTTGTGATCCTTTCATGGTTGGGGTATACCCTGAATACGATGATTCTCTTCGGAATGATTATGGGGCTGGGTATGCTGGTCGATAATGGTATCGTGGTCGTAGAGAACGTGTATCGATTGATGGATGAGGGCATGCCCCGCATCGAAGCGGCCAAGAAGGGTATCGGCGAAATTGCCTTTCCGATTATCATTTCAACAGCTACAACGGTCGCGGCCTTCGTACCCTTAGGCCTTTGGCCGGGTATTTTCGGGCAATTTATGATTTTCTTTCCGATTACCCTGTCCGTCGTATTGGGCTCATCATTGTTCGTCGCCATTTTTATGAACTCGATGCTCGTCTCGCAATTTATGAGCACCGATGAGAAGGAGCTGACGGTAAAACAACTGATCCGAATGAGCGTCATTCTGGGTAGCATAGGTATTCTAATCTTACTTTTTGGAGGTGCCTTCCGAGGTCTGGGTACCGTAATAATCCTTACAGCTATCATGTTCTGGGTCTATAAATATGGTATTAAAGGCGCAGCGGAGAACTTCCAAAAAAAGACGATGTCTAGATTTGAAAATTGGTACGAGCGCCGTTTAAAGCATGCGTTGCGGGGCGGAAACGTATACTGGTATTTTGGAATTACCTTCGTTTTACTGATAGGTGTTTTTATGCTTTTTGGAGCTTCGGTAGGAAGCGGAAGAACCAAAATCGAATTCTTCCCCGACAACAAGCCGAACGAAATCTATGTGTATATCGAATATCCGGAAGGCACGTCTATAGAAAAGACCAACGAAATTACCAAGGATATCGAACAACGGGTATACGATGTTCTAGACAATCCGGAATATAAACAGGATGGCGAGAATTTTATGATGGCATCCGCAGTATCGGTAGTCGGTGAAGGTGCCGGAAACCCGTTAACCGATGGAGGTTCTGCCGCTGAAATGCCGCATAAGGGGAAGATGACCGTGAACTTTAGCGAATACAAATATCGTCAAGGTATCAATACCGAAAACATTCGGGCAAAAGTACAGGCAGATTTGGAAGGTGTTTATCCAGGGCTGGCCATTTCGGTAGAAAAAGAAGCCAATGGCCCCCCGGCAGGTTATCCTATCAACATCGAATTGGAGGGTAAAGACTATGACCAGCTCATCAATACGGCCGAGGATATCCGCAACTTTGTAAATACCAAGAACATCGATGGTATCGAAGAGCTGAAAATCGATGTCAACAAAGGAAAACCTTCGATGCAGGTAATAGTGGACCGTGAAAAAGCCGGTGAGCTGGGTGTCGCCGTTGGGCAGGTAGGTAACCAATTGCGGCGATCGATTTTTGGGGAAAAAGCAGGTATTTATAAAGAGGATGGCGAAGATTATGACATCAATATCCGTTTTAACGAAGACCTAAGGTATAATAAGAGTGCCCTTTTCAACCAGAATATCATTTTCCGAGATCAGGCTAGTGGACAGATTAAGGAAATTCCGATATCCGCTGTTGCAGAGGAGAAAAATACTTCGGGATTTAGCGCCATTAAACACAGGGACGGCAACCGGGTTGTAACGGTTTATTCAGGCCTTAAACCAGGCTTTACGGATGCCGGGGCCATCGTAGCCGAAATTCAAAAAGAAATGGAGGGGTTCAAAGGCCTGTCCAGCGATATCAAAATCGATTATACCGGCCAATTGGAAGAGCAGAACAAACAGCAAATGTTCTTGATCGGTGCCTTCTTTTCAGGATTGGGCCTCATTTGTTTGATATTGATATTCCAATTTGGCGGCATTTCAAAGCCATTGATCATTATGATTGCCATATTTTTAAGCTTTATCGGGGTTTTTGGGGGCTTGATGATTACCGGATGGTCTTTTGTCATTATGATGACCATGATGGGTATCATTTCTTTGGCAGGTATCGTTGTAAACAACGGGGTGGTACTGCTAGATTATACCCAGATACTAATCGATCGTAAAAAACTGAGACTGGGTATGGACGATATGTCCGAACTTTTAACTATGGAAGATGCCAAAGAGGCCATCATCGTAGGCGGTAAAGCTAGGCTTCGCCCCGTAATTTTAACGGCAATCACCACCGTCTTGGGATTGATTCCTCTAGCGATTGGCCTGAACATCGATTTCTTTTCGCTATTCTCCGAATTCGACCCTAAGATTTATATGGGAGGTGACAACGTGGTGTTTTGGGGACCCTTGGCTTGGACGGTCATTTTTGGCCTAATCGTGGCCACCTTTTTGACCTTGATCATTGTGCCGGTGCTGTTCAACATTAGCTATCGGATAAAAATAAAGGTTCGGGGAAGCGGTAACAAATACAAATCGAAGGAGAAACAAAAAGAATTGGATGCTGCCGCCTAAACTAAGAGTGTTTCTAAAAACAGAAAACCCACCGTTTTTGGTGGGTTTTTTGATTTATCAAATTAACAATTCTACCGATTTTCGTTTTGAGGGGTAGGAAATTGGCTTACAATATTATCACCGGTTCTATCTATTGGCAATTCATCCAATCTTCCAAATCTTCTCAAATCTATCCAACGATGACCCCCTTCCGCAAATAGTGAATAGCGCCTTTGTTGTAAAATTTCATCAACCAGATTACTGGGGGCATTCCCTCCTGAATAGTCCGGCAGACCGGCTGCGTTCCGAATAATGTTGATTGAGTTTATAGCTTCCGATGGGTTCGTGATGTGATTGGCTTCCGCGTTCAACAGCACTAATTCTTCATTTCTGATGATACCAACAGGATCAATATTGCTTTCGTAGACAAAAACATCGTATGCACCGGTTAGGCCCGCATTGCTTAAGGGTTCATTCCTAATTGGTGCTTTTTCGAGGCGAATATCACCTGTTTCCGCTTCGGCAATGAATGTGGGATGTGCAATCCGCACATTAGCTACCGTTGAGTTCTGGGCAAAAAATAAAGGATTTGCCAAATCGGCACCGGTGAGGGAAAATGTAAAGTAAGCCCCTTCGTCGAGATTCCCTTCCAAATCTAAAAACGAATCGCCCAATAAAGATAGTACTTCAGGATAATCGCCTTGATACGCAGCTATTCTTGCCGCCAAAGCCCTATTGAATTGAATAAAGGTTGACGGTGTTCCGAAACCTTGAAACCCAGAAGGTATCGAAAAAGGAAAAGCGTCACCACCACTATCTAAATCCGCGGCGGCCATATTCAATATTTCCAATAAAATAGCAAGTGATTCATCGTAGGTATTAAAGCTGCCCAAATTATCGGTATCGGCCACGTCAGTCCTGATTCCATTCTCATACTGCATATTAAGCACCATTAGAAATTCGTGCGCTTTTATAGTATTAAGCAAACCTCGAGTTGCCGATATTTCAGCTTCCGAAAAATCAGCGGTGGTGTTATTCAGCCCATCCAACACCAGATTGATGTCTTTTACAGTGGCGTATCTACCAGCATAGGGAGTGGTAGTGTAAAAAGTGTTATCATCGAGCACTCCGGTTAAAAGATCGCCGGTCCATCTTGGATCGGAAGATGCTATTCGCCAATACTCCCTTCCCACTACCGACATGGCATCTACTTGGGTACCCAAACGCTGTCGCATGTCAGAAAAGACGCCTCCGATGGCATCTCCTAATTCTCCCCTTGAAATATCCGAGGATATCGAGGTGGTATCCGCCCCGTTTAAATTTTCTCCATCTTCGACTTCACAAGAAATGAACAGAAGCAGCGCTGAAGTAATCGTTAAAATTTTATTTAGCATTTTCATTTTTCTTTATTTTAGTTTCTAAAAGCCTACGGATACATGAAACAAAAAGCGTTTTGACGTAGGAAAAGGCGTTACCTCGACCCCAGTGGAAAGTCCGTTCGATCCAAAATTGGATACCTCGGGATCATAACTGTTATAATCAAATATATTGATAAGATTATTACCTGAAAGACCTACTTTGATATTTGAAACAAAGCCGTTGAATGCCGTATCCAGAATTCTCGAAGGAAGCGTGTAGAACAGACCGACCTCACGCAATCTAAGATACCCCGCATCTTCTACAAAGGGTGCAGCGTTACCTCCCAAAAAGGCACCTATCCTGAAATCTCCGTTCGGTGTCTCGCCGGCGGGATCTAAGGTAAGATCATCATAATCGCCAGAGGTCTGCCCGAAATCGAACAACAGGTTGGAAAGATTGATATTATCACCACCTTTCTTCCAATGCCATAAAAAGGCCAAATCAAAATTCTTGTATTTAAAATTATTGGTAAAGGTCATTTGAAAATCGGGTTCTGCATTACCCAATACAACGACATCTCCATTTTCATCATTGCCAACGATCTGGGTTACACTTTTACCCTCCTCTATTCTAAAAGTTCCCAATCCGGTACCGAAGCCCCCCGTATCAAAAGGCTCTACGTTCAATTCTGTGATTTCTGATTTGTTCTTAAAGAAAATGATTCCGGTATCCCAACTAAAATTATCGGATTGAAATACACTTGCGTTCAACGTCGCTTCTATACCCTTGTTTTCGAGATTACCCGCATTGGCCCAGATGAAGGAAAAGCCGGAAGAAGGCTGGTTATTCGCCTGCAATATAAGATCATCTACCGATTTTATATAATACGATAGCTCTAGGGAAACCCGATTTTTTAAAAGTCCTATATCCATTCCGAGCTCCAATTCCTTTTGTCGTTCAGGGCTGATTGCGGGATCGCCCAAAGTACCAGGTACCGTAATTCCAACGATTCCGTCAATAAGAGAGCTTGTATAAGCCGTGAACAGTGCACCATTGGGGGCGAAATTACCTGCCTCACCATAAGCCGCCCGTAATTTTAGCTGGCTCAATAGGTCTGACTCCAGACCAAAATTATGGATATTGACGGCCATCGATGCCTTTGGATAGTAGAACAAGTCATTGGCATCGCCATTGTTACTCGATTTATCTCCCCGTACACCTATAGTGCCGATGATCTTATCCTGATAATTTACTTCTTCCTGAACGAAGAATCCGGAATCTTCTTGCTCTAGCCTAAATTGGTTCACATTAAAATTCGCGCCTTGATCAACGTTTGTTTCAGATCCAATAAGATTGGTAGTCCGATTCCGTACCGTATTCTGGGAAAAGGTCTGTTTGGTAATGCCCGCCTGGGTTGTAAAATTAATATTGTTTTCCGTAAAGTAATTATGGACTAAAAATGCCGAATAATTGGCATCTTTATTTTCTGTAGTACCCAAGGCGGTCAAACCGTTCACTCCGCCATTCGAAGTTTTTTGAAATTGCAGTTCTTTCGGAAAAATCGCGGTCGTTATCAATTCATAGTAATCGACACCGCCCCTAAGAATTAATTTTAAATTTTGCTTTTCAGTTTGAAAGATACTTGCATCGACCGAACCCCCAATAATAAATCGGTTGGTACTTTCATTGTTCGTAATTAAATCTCTGGTCTGTAACGGATTGGAAGAACCATAGGGGTTATCGGGATAATTACCGTTTTCATCGGGAAACAACTGTGCCCAGGGAGGAGTAGAGGTTAGAGCGACACCAATAGTGGTGCCTGTGTTGTCATTATTAAAAAAACCTCTGTTCGCAGAAGAATTGATGTAATTTGTAGTCAGGGCCATTTTCACCCTATCGTCCCAAAGTCTGTGGTCGAGATTCAACCGTATCGACTTTTTATCGTACCCAGTACCTTTTACGATACCTGCTTCCTCGTTATTGGTAAAGCCCGCGTAGAACTGAGTGTTTTCAGAGCCGCCGGAAACACTGGCACTTGTATTCGATATAAAGCCGTCTTCGCCGAAAATCTCCTCCTCGTAATCGACTAGGGTACCATTGTTCTGGGCAGCCGTAAAGAGCGCTCCTTGACCCTCGCCGACCGCTTCAGCGGTCGTGGCCGTAAAATCCCGGACGCCACGATATCTAATGATATTATTAAAACCAACGGCTTGCGAGACCGAGACCTTCGTTTTTCCAGCCGTTCCCTTTTTTGTTGTTATCAAGATAACACCGGCAGCGGCCCTTGCCCCATATATAGCGGCGGCAGAAGCCCCCTTTAAAATTTCAACGCTCTGGATATCATCGGGGTTCAAATCTGCGATCCGGTTAGATGGATTATCTTGATTAGAAGCGCTTCCGCCAGCAGCGGCTCCGGAAACAGCATTCAAGCCCGCTCCGGCTATGCTATTGTTATTGACATAGACCCCGTCTACTATATAAAGTGGCTGTGAGTTTCCGTTGACCGAGGTGACCCCCCTTAATTTAACGGAAATACCACCACCTGGAGCTCCCGAACTCTTTGTAATCTGTGCTCCGGCAAATTTTCCTGCAAGTGCACCGTCCAATGTTTGGGGCGGAGTAACTCCAGCCAATTCCTCGGCAGAAACTGTAGCCACCGCATTCGCCAAATTCTCACGCTTTACCGAAGTCGCCAACCCCGTTACCACTACCTCATCAAGCCCGGTAGCGGATTCTTCCAACGCAGCGTTAATTTCTTCCGCGGCGGTAGCCTCAATCTCCAGATTAGCGTACCCCAAAGAGGAAAAGACCAAAATAACCGGAAAATCGTTGACGCTAATCTCGTAATTACCGTCAAAATCGGTAGTGGTGCCGACCGTGGTGCCTTTAACGACCACATTTGCCGCCGGTAACGGCAGGCCATCGGTGGCGGCCGTAACGTTTCCGGTAATCGTTCCCTGTGCCACCAACAAGGTCGGTAACGCAAAAAACAATGCCAAAAATGCACTTCTAAATAAGGTTTGTTTCATTTTCATAAGATTTGAATTAGCTATTTGCACTCCAAGTTACTGAAGAATGGGTAGAAATAAAGTTTTTTTTAACTTATAATTAACTAAAGATTAACGTACACAAATCACTAAACGGCAGAAAATCGGATGTTTTATTTTTAGTGGGTGCGGACATAACTTCTTACATTTGCCCTTTCCAAAAAATCAATAACGGACATGTACAGAAGCCATACCTGCGGAGAATTGCGTGAATCTCACATCAACCAAAAAGTGATCCTCTCGGGATGGGTGCAAAAGACACGGGATAAAGGTTTTGTCGCTTGGGTCGACCTTCGAGACCGCTATGGCATCACCCAACTGGTATTCGATGAAGATAGAACGGCATCCAAACTTTTGGCGCAGGCCCGGCAACTTGGGCGGGAATTCGTGGTTCAGGTCAAGGGGGAGGTGATTGAAAGGGCATCCAAAAATCCGAATATCCAGACCGGAAATATCGAAGTTTTGGTGGAAGAACTCAGCGTGCTCAATCCTTCAAAAACTCCACCGTTTACCATTGAAAACGAAACGGACGGCGGTGAGGATCTTCGGATGAAATTCCGCTACCTCGACATCCGTAGAAATCCTGTGAAAAACAATCTTATCTTCCGAAGTAAAGTCACTATGGAAGTGCGCAAATATCTTTCCGAACAGGGGTTTATAGAGGTCGAAACGCCTTATTTAATTAAATCAACCCCCGAAGGTGCCCGTGATTTTGTGGTGCCCAGTCGTATGAACGAGGGGCAGTTCTATGCCCTTCCGCAATCGCCACAGACCTTTAAACAATTATTGATGGTCGGGGGATTGGACAAGTATTTCCAAATCGTAAAATGTTTTAGGGACGAAGATCTGCGGGCCGACCGTCAGCCCGAGTTTACCCAGATCGATTGCGAAATGGCCTTTGTGGAGCAAGAGGATATTCTGAACGCCTTCGAGGGATTGACCAAACATCTGCTCAAGGAAATCAACGGGGTCGAGATATCGGCTTTCCCCAGAATCACCTATGACGACGCCATGCGTTACTACGGCAGCGACAAACCGGACATTCGTTTCGGGATGGAGTTCGGCGAACTGAACGCCGTCGCCCAACACAAGGATTTTAACATCTTCAATTCCTCCGAACTGGTCTTGGGCCTCGCCGTACCGGGAGCTGGCGACTATTCCCGAAAAGAAATCGACGCATTGGTCGACTGGGTCAAACGGCCACAAGTGGGTGCGAAAGGCATGGTCTATGTAAAATGTAATGAAGATGGAAGCTTTAAATCTTCGGTCGACAAATTTTATGACCAAAAAGATTTGGCCAAATGGGCGGAAGCTACCGAAGCCAAAAAAGGAGATTTGATTTGTGTACTTTCCGGGGATGCGCACAAAACCCGTACCCAACTCAGCGCGCTACGTATGGAAATGGCCAATAGGCTCGGACTAAGAAAACCGGATGAATTCGCTCCGCTATGGGTGACCGATTTCCCATTATTGGAACTCGACGAAGAAACAGGGAAATACCACGCCATGCACCATCCTTTTACATCCCCAAAACCGGGACAACTGGAACTGCTTGACACCGATCCAGGGGCTGTGAGGGCGAATGCCTATGACCTTGTGCTGAACGGCAACGAAATTGGAGGCGGCTCTATCCGTATCCACGACAAGGAAATACAAAGCACCATGTTGCGACATTTAGGCTTTACGCCCGAAGAGGCCAAGGCCCAATTTGGGTTTTTGATGGATGCCTTTCAATACGGCGCCCCGCCCCACGGGGGTATCGCCTTCGGTCTCGATCGGCTAGTGGCTATCTTGGGCGGACAAGAAACGATTCGCGATTTTATCGCCTTTCCAAAAAACAACAATGGCCGCGACGTGATGATCGATGCACCGGCACCAATCGATAAAGAACAGCTGGAGGAGTTGGGATTGAAGTTGGATGAGAAAAAGACTTAAGTTTTGAGGCGTGGGATTTCTGATTTTTGGAGCGTTTGGAGTGACATTAATCTATCAATTCTTAAAATCTATGACTCCCCCTTTAGAAAAAAGTAATGCCTCAGTCGGAATTAGATACCTTTGAAGGGCAAAGTCTTTCTGATAAAATGCCCGAACAACAAAAAAAATGGATTACACGGTTTTTCAAGTGGAGATACAAAAATATTTCCCACAAGACCTTTACCTATATCATGAGTGTGGTAGTCGGTCTGTTGGCAGGGCTGGCGGCCGTCACCCTAAAGAATATTACCTACTTTATCGAAGCCTCCCTCGAAAAGGGCATCTTTATTTCAAACAACGGACTTTATTTTATTCTTCCCATCATAGGCTTGACCTTGGTCTACCTCTACGTGAAATTTGTTCATAGGGAAAAACTGAAGCTTGCCGTATCATCGATACTATTTTCCCTATCCAAGGAAAAAGGCGTCATCTCACCCAAACAGATGTATAGTAGATTGATTACCGCTCCGCTTACGGTAGGTTTCGGGGGTTCTACCGGACTTTTAGGCCCAGCGGTCGCTTCTGGGGCGGCCATAAGCTCGTATTTGGGCCGACTACTGCACATCAATGCCAAGACCCGTTCGCTGCTCATTGCGTGTGCCTCGGCGGGGGCCATCTCCTCGATATTTCAAGCGCCCATTGCAGCAATAATATTCGCCGTGGAAGTATTCAGTCTCGACCTCACCATGCTCTCAATGTTACCGCTTTTGTTGGCTTCCATATCCGGCGTGCTGACGTCCTATTTTTTTATGGGCAACGAAGTGCTGTTCAGTTTTACCATTACCGAGGCTTTCGAAGTCAAGGATACTTTTTTTTATATCGTTTTGGGCGTGGGCACCGCCTTTGCATCCATCTATTTTACCAAGATGTATTTCGGCATCATCACCCTTTTTGAGCCTTTGGGAAGTCCGAAATACAAACTGCTGGTGGGCGGGCTGGCCATAGGGGTTATGCTCTATTTTATTCCACCGCTATACGGCGAGGGTTTTGGCTTTATTAATAGCCTGCTACACGACGACCACATTGCGGCGCTGGGAAAAACGCCCTTCGACGCCTATATCAATAACATCTGGGTAGTTATTGGCTTACTGGCGGGCATTACCATTTTTAAGGCCGTGGCCATGACCACTACCTTGGCCGCCGGTGGAGCAGGCGGTACTTTTATCCCTACTATGGTCATGGGCAGTGCCCTGGGTAATGTCGTGGCCAAAATCATTAATCATTCGGGACTCGGATTCGCCGTTTCCGAGAGTAATTTTACACTTATCGGGATGGCCGGGCTTATTGCGGGGGTATTACATGCGCCCTTGACCGCCATTTTCTTGATTGCCGAGATTACCGGGGGATACGCCTTATTTGTTCCCCTGATGATTACCGCGTCGATTTCCTATCTGATTACCAAAAATGCCCTCGACTATACCATCTATACCCGTGAATTGGCGGAAACGGATAGTCTTCTCACCCATGACAAAGACCGAACCGTACTTACTTTTATGGAACTCGACGATGTTATAGAAAAAAACTTCAAGTCCGTTCGGCCAGACATGACCTTAGAGGAAATGCTGCACGAATCCGTTTCAAAATCAACCCGGAATATCTTTCCCGTTGTAGACGAAAGCGAAGCTTTAGTGGGTATCGTTTTATTGGATGATATCCGGGAATTTATGTTCGACACTTCGCTTTATAAGTCTACTACTGTTGCCACTTTCATGCATGCCGCGCCGGAACATATTTTTTATGGAATGGATAGCATGCAAAAAGTGATGGAAAAATTCCAGACCAGCGGCGCTTGGAACCTGCCCGTTATCAAGGATGGCAAATATGTGGGGTTTGTGTCAAAATCGAAACTGCTGACGGCGTATCGTAGGGAGCTGATTAATTTTACGCGGTAAGTAGATTTTTCTCTATTTTTGAATGCTATGAAATATCTAATTATTGGTATCCTATTTGCCTCTATGGCATCCATCATCTACGGCTTTTCCATTCAACCGGAACAGCTAACGCTTTCCCATAAATATATCGGCTTTGGTACCGTGGGAATTTTTCTGGTCGCTATGCCGCTTTTCCTTATAAAATATTCCAAAGGAAAAAAAATGAAGGACTATATGCTCAATGAGGAAAACATTCTTAAAATGAGGGGCAAAGAGAAGAAAAAGGATGGGGGAAACTAAGGGTCACCGTAAACAAGCGACCTGCAAGGTCATGCACTGTGATTTGTCAATCGATTTGGTAAAAGTTTACGTTACCCTCTCAATTCAAATTTCGCCGCTCGATAAAAAAACGTCTTAAAAGCTCACTGGCTTCATTCTCCATTATTCCGCCAAGTATTTCGGTCTTCGGATGCAGTTTAGTGCCCATAATCCCACAGCCCCGTTGCGGATCCGCCGCTGCATAGACTATTTTTGAAATCTGGCTCCAAGATAATGCCCCCGCACACATCTGGCAGGGTT
>JAGXIC010000152.1 GCA_024635875.1 Pricia sp. | reverse complement strand
GGATACTTCGCCGCTTGCCATGTAACGTTCCGAACAAAGCGGTTTAATATTAATCTGCATAAAATGAGTTTTTTAAATTCGGTCATCAAGATATTTGTAGGGGATAAATCAAAAAAAGATGTCCAGGCACTACGGCCCTTGGTCGAGCAAATAAAGTCTTTTGAGCAACAGTTGGAGTCCATCAGCCACGACGAACTGCGTGACAAGACCCATACCTTTAAACTAAAGATAGCCGAGGATATCAGCGAAATCACAAAGCAGATCCAGGCCTTGGAGGAAGAAGTAAAGGCATCCGACGACATTGACAAAAACGAGGATATCTACGCGGAGATCGACAAACTCAAGGAAGAAGCCTATAATACCACGGAAGAAACCTTGAACGAAATTTTACCGGTCGCCTATGCCGTGGTGAAGGAAACCGCAAAACGCTTCGTTAACAACGAGACCCTCACCGTAACCGCCTCGGAATATGACCGTGAACTTTCCGGCACCAAAGACTATGTTACCCTCGACGGCGAATCGGCCATCTGGAAAAATTCTTGGGATGCCGCCGGTAAGGAGGTCACCTGGGATATGATACATTACGATGTACAGCTGATCGGTGGTATAGCCATGCATCAAGGCAAAATTGCCGAAATGCAGACGGGAGAAGGTAAAACCTTGGTGGCTACCCTTCCACTCTACCTCAACGCCCTTGCCGGCAAAGGAACACATTTGGTAACCGTAAACGATTATCTCGCCAAAAGGGACAGTGCCTGGATGGCCCCCATCTTTCAATTCCACGGTCTTTCGGTGGATTGTATCGACTACCACCGGCCGAATTCCGCAGGAAGAAGGGCGGCCTACAACGCCGATATCACCTATGGTACGAACAACGAGTTCGGTTTCGATTATCTACGCGATAACATGGCGCACAAGCCTAAAGATATCGTACAGCGGCCGCACCACTATGCCATCGTTGATGAGGTCGATTCCGTTTTGGTCGATGACGCCCGTACGCCCCTCATCATTTCCGGACCTGTGCCTGAAGGCGATCGCCATGAATTCAACGAACTGAAACCAAAGGTTGGCGATATTGTCAATAAGCAGCGGCAACATTTAACGCACGTTTTGGCCGAAGCTAAAAAACTGATAGCCGAGGGCGATACGAAAGAAGGTGGTTTCCAATTATTAAGGGTACACCGTGGTTTGCCCAAGAATAAACCATTGATCAAATTCCTGAGTGAAGAAGGCATCAAACAGCTCTTACAAAAGACCGAGAATTACTACATGCAGGACAATAATCGCGAAATGCCCAAGGTCGATGAAGACTTGCTTTTCGTAATCGATGAAAAGAACAACCAGATCGAGCTTACTGATAAGGGCATCGATTATATTTCGGGGGAACAAAACCGCGATTTCTTTGTGATGCCCGATATCGGTGGTGAAATTGCCAAAATCGAAAGCCAGAACCTTGAAATCGAAAAAGAGGCCGAGCTAAAAGAAGAGCTTTTCAAGGATTTCGGCATCAAGAGCGAACGTATACATACCATGAGCCAATTATTGAAAGCCTATACCCTTTTCGAAAAGGATGTAGAATATGTGGTGATGGAAAATAAGGTCATGATCGTTGACGAACAAACCGGACGTATCATGGACGGTCGCCGCTATTCCGATGGCCTGCATCAAGCCATCGAGGCCAAAGAGAACGTAAAGATTGAAGCTTTGACCCAGACTTTCGCCACGGTCACCTTACAGAACTACTTTAGAATGTACAAAAAGCTGTCCGGTATGACCGGTACGGCAGTCACCGAAGCCGGTGAATTTTGGGAAATTTATAAGTTGGATGTTATGGAAATTCCAACAAACCGTCCTATTGCCCGGGATGACAGAAACGATTTGATCTACAAGACCAAACGCGAAAAATACAACGCCATAATTGATCAAGTGACCGAACTTTCACAAGCCGGGAGACCTGTTTTGATCGGTACGACCTCGGTCGAAATCTCGGAGCTTTTATCCTGTATGTTGAATATTCGAAAAGTAGATCACAATGTGCTTAACGCTAAACTTCACAAAAGGGAGGCCGATGTTGTTGCGGAAGCCGGTAAATCGGGCATAGTAACGATTGCTACCAACATGGCCGGTCGTGGTACGGACATCAAACTCTCCCCCGAGGTCAAAAAAGCAGGCGGACTCGCCATTGTGGGCACCGAACGCCACGATTCCCGTCGTGTAGACCGACAGCTGCGAGGGCGTTCAGGTCGTCAAGGTGATCCCGGAAGCTCTCAGTTCTACGTATCCCTCGAGGATAATCTAATGCGCCTTTTTGGCTCAGAACGGGTCGCCAAAATGATGGACAGGATGGGCCTTGAAGAAGGTGAGGTCATTCAACACGGCATGATGACCAAATCCATAGAACGTGCCCAGAAAAAAGTAGAGGAAAACAACTTTGGCGTGCGTAAACGTTTATTGGAATATGATGATGTAATGAACGCACAGCGTGAGGTCGTCTACAAAAGAAGGCGTCATGCCCTGCAGGGCGAGCGTCTCAAGGTCGATATCGCCAATATGATTTATGATACCTGTGAAGTCATTACCGAAACCAACAAGGCCGCCAACGACTACAAGAATTTCGAGTTCGAGCTTATCAAGTATTTTTCGATTACCTCCCCAATCGAGGAAGCGGAATTTACCAGAATGGGCGGACGCGAAATCTCGACCAAAATATATGCTGAAATCTACCAGCACTACCAGGAAAAAATGCAGCGCAACGCTGCGACCGCTTTTCCAGTTATCAAAAAAGTGTATGAAGACAACGCCAACAATTTCGAACGGATCGTTGTACCCTTTACCGATGGCATAAAGACCCTAAATGTTGTTACCGACTTGCAGAATGCTTATGAAAGTAGCGGAAAGGAACTGGTCACCGATTTCGAAAAAAACATCAGCTTAGCTATAATCGACGATTCTTGGAAAACCCATTTGAGGAAAATGGACGAGCTAAAGCAATCGGTTCAACTGGCGGTCCACGAGCAAAAAGACCCCCTATTGATTTACAAGTTCGAGGCCTTTGAGCTCTTTAAAATCATGATCGACAAGGTAAATAAGGAGGTCGTTTCCTTTCTTTTTAAAGGTGAACTACCCAGTGGCAATCCAAATGCGATACAGGAAGAACGAAACCTCCGCCGGCCTAAGCAGGAATTACAGACCAGTAAGGAAGAAATTCCCAATAGTGACGAGCTTAGCGCTCAGAACAGGGCAGCCGGGCAAACACAAGGTCAGCGACCGCAGGTTACAGAGACTATTGTTCGCGAGCGGCCAAAAATAGGACGTAACGAAAGGGTAACTATCAAGAATGTAATGTCGGGCGAGAGCAAAACTTTAAAATACAAACAGGCCGAACCCCTAATCGACAGAGGGGAGTGGGTATTGACCGAGGATTAAGAAACAGGTTTTAATGAATAGCACGGCAATCCCTCAAAAGATTGCCGTTTTTTAATTCAGGGACTGTTCTGAACTATCCCAAAATCAACTATGAAAATAGATTCCTGAAGTCGATATGCCACCATTTAAATGAATTGCCATCGCGATATTTCGGGATAAAACTTCTGATGATCTGTTTAGACTTGCTTTCCACAGCTCTTGGGTTCCTTCCTGTAAATTTCCAATATCCTACACTTTTTTACGTGTATATATAAGATATTTCTTAATAAAGTTCCAGTTATCAGCTGAAATGACGTACTTTATGAGTATATAATAGGTTTTCCATTAGTTCTTTTGGTTCTACCACGAATGTTTTGGAAAACTATCAATGAATTGAATTGACTTAAGATTTTTAGACATAGGATGTAATAAAAAATGCAACTTCATTAATATAAACATACCTGAAAATTAAATAGTTGTAAAAATAAGTCCTAAGTCCTATGCCCTTTGTCTTATGTCAGGTTTGAAAGATCATAATTTTCACCCACAGAAATAATGGTAGAACCGATCTTTAAATGCGGTTTCGAACGGTTCTACCCAAAACGAATAGATGCCAGGCTTGAATAAAATCCAATATAAAACGGACGATCAAACTCGGCTAATGTACCGGTTTGTTTACGTTTCATCGGCCATGACCGCAGTATTCGGTATCCTTTGTCTATATCCCCTAGGTATTTATGGCGTCGTACCCATTGCATTCTTTGCCTACAGCATCTTGAATCTCTGCAACATTGCAATTTTTAAAAAACGTGGTAATTTAAAATCCGCCGCGATACGATCTGGAATCATATCTTTAGTTGTTACCATAGCTATTATACTTTATAGTGGTGGTATAAACAGTCCGTTTATCTTTATTCTGGGGGTTATTGTGTTAGGAGGCTATGCGGGTGCCCGTATTTTTGGAACCATTTATTTGAATGCAGTCATGTTGGCCATAGTCTTGATCTATGGTATTGGCGAAGCCCATTTTTCCTTACTAACGAACGAGGTCCCGGCCGAATCGGAGCCCCATTTCAGTCTAATATCCATTTTATTTGCCGTATACTTGGTTGGCGGTGTTTTTGGGAAGACGCTATTAAGGGCGCACAAAGCTTTGAACCGATCAAAAGCGGAAATAGAAATACGGATTACGGAAAAGGAATTACTTTTACGGGAGGTACATCATCGGGTAAAGAATAATTTACAGACCGTTTCAAGCCTTCTGAACCTTCAGGCGAAAAGGTCGACCAATGCTAAAATCAAGAAATTGATCGGCAGTAGCCAGAACAGGGTGATTTCAATGGCGATGATTCATGAAATGCTCTACATACGGAACAATCTTTCAAAAATCGAGTTTCGGCCCTATGTAAAAGAACTGACCGATTACTTAATCAACTCCACCGATTGCAAGAGCAAAAACATTCATATACAGCTACACATACCCAAGGTCCAGTTATGTATTGATACTGCAATTCCCTTGGGGCTTCTCATCAATGAAGCAGTAACAAATTCCCTCAAATATGGATTTATCAACAATGAAAACGGCCAGATAGACATCACCCTTAAAAGAAAGGATGCAAAAGATGCCTATGTTTTAGGCATTAAGGATGATGGTATCGGTTTTCCCGAAGACCTGGATTTTAGGAATACAAAATCATTAGGACTTAAACTGATTCATAACCTGGCCCGGCAATTGAGGGGATCGGTAAAACGCAATCCTTGTTTGAAAGGTACAGATTACCAAGTGGCCTTTCTAGATATCGACAGGCAATTGAGTCCGGTGAACGAAAGCACCTATTGAATTTCAACAAGACATTTTAAAGGATAATGTAAAATTCAATATCTTTATCCGTATGATCCAAAACCAACAACTGGAAGATCGACTAAAAGACAAAGTGCGTTTAGTCATAAAGGTCAACTATTTTAGTTCGGTTTTTTCGTTGGTATTTTGCTGCATCTGTTTTTTTATATTGGATATTACCAAAGTTATTCCTTACGTATTCCTGACTTTTGGTGTCCTAAACTTAATCAACACCATTGTTTACAATTATCACCGCAGTCTGACCTTGACCTACAATATCGTTTCGATAATGACCTTGACCGGGGCGAGTATAATTACTTTATACAGTGGGGGTATCAATAGCCCGTTTATTTTTGTACTTGCCCTAATTGTAGTAGCCGGCTATGTAAGTACCAAAGCCTACGGAACGCTATATTTAAATCTCAATCTGCTGATTATCATTTTGATATACTCGCAAAGTATCGTCGATTTCAGTTTTGTGAGTAATGTTATTCCCGAAAAATCAAAGAATATATTCGCCCTTATAAGCGTGCTTTTTTCGGTATATCTCTTGGGGGGCGTATTCGGCAAGAACCTTTTGCATGCCCACCATAACCTCTATAAGACCAAAAACGAACTTGAGGAAAAAATCAAGGAAAAAGAAACTTTGATCAAAGAAGTGCACCACAGGGTCAAAAACAACCTACAGACCATATCAAGCTTGTTAAGTCTGCAATCGCGTAGTACCACGGATAAAGAAGTCAGAAATCTTCTAAAAAGTAGTCAGAACCGAGTCATTTCAATGGCCATGGTGCATGAAATGCTCTATATGCGTGAGGATCTTTCAAAAATCGAGTATAAATCCTACGTACAAGAATTGGCGGAGTATCTCGTACGTTCGGTAAAGGGTACGAGCAGCAATATTACTTTAGATATCGATATCCCCGAGGTAAAACTCAATATCGATACTGCCATTCCTTTAGGACTTTTGATTAACGAGACCGTCACCAACGCTTTAAAGTATGGCATCATTGACGAAAACAAAGGAAAAATTGGTATTAAATTACGCCAAGACGAAGCCAACGAATTTCTTTTGAATATCGGGGATGACGGTATTGGATTTTCCGAAACAATAACTTATAAAAATTCTAAATCACTCGGTTTAAAACTCATCCACAACCTCGTCCGCCAATTACAGGGATCTATCTTACGTGATTTTTCCAAAAATGGCACACACTACATCATCAAATTTAAGGAGGTACGAGATCAAATATCTTCCGTGGCATAGCAGATGCCAAAAAACCGTACCTGAACTTGGACGCAAACGCCCAATTTTTCTCAATCAAGATGGTCGGAGCATCCAATGTCAAGGATATTATAAATAACTAGTATTAAGTTAAATCTGAAATTGCGCAGAAGGCAATCGTAGATTTTGTCTTAACTTAGTACTACTAGGTTTAATAGGCAGAATAATTCTCTCGGGTTAGGTGTGACTTTTTTTAGAATTATATATCAAAGGCCCCAAAATACCTTTTGTTTTTGGGAAAAGTACGAAATGCGAAAGAAATAGAACTCCGATAGTCAAAAGGAAAATGAATAGCATAGGTCAAGGTTTTTGAAGTAGGTATATTCGGGTTATAATTGGGCCTTTTTACGATTCGCGATACATCATCATACTAATTTTGCCATAGTATGTTTTGTATCGAATGCCAAAGCTTTCTTGACCCGGGCATTTTGGAATTTGTACAAACGGGCTAAGCCGTTTTCGGCGCTAATCCCAGTTTGCGAAGCACCGTTAAGACCATTAGTGCCACTACCCAGAACAACACCCATTTCAATACTATTAATTTTAACATCGGTATCTGTATTTGCTAGAGCCGTAGCTCCGAAGGTTAGTACAAAAAATAAGGTCGTAATAGATTTCATTTGTAAGGTTTAAGAACTATAAATATAACGTGTAAAAGAAATTCGAACCGGCATTGTCCGTTGAAAATCAGTCTTTTTAGGTAAATGGAAAGAACCACGGTGAACGGTAAAAAATGTTCGATGAGCGTGTGTGAACATTGAAACTACTTATCGATTGAATGTGCTTTTAAACGTATATTTTTCTAAAACAAACCTTGAAATTAGCGATTGGTTCAGGGCGTTAGGCCCTTTTAATTTGGCTAAATCCTTATGCCATCTTGGCACGGTCCGCCTTGGTAAAAAAAGTAAGTTCTTTAGTGACCCTGGTATTTGTACGCTTGTACAAACGGGCGACCTCGGTGGCCGGTTCCAGAGTAACTGCTTCAAAAGATGATTCGGTAGCGATAGTCATTTCAACCGCATCAACTTTTACATCATCCGTTGCATTTTGAGCTTGTGCGTTAACTCCGATAAAAAGAACAAAAATTAAAGTAGCGATAGTTTTCATGACTTGCGTTTTTATATAAGTAGAACGCAGCACATGGTGTTTCACAGGTTTGTAAAACGTTGAGAAACACATCATTTTCGGCAAACGGTACCTATCCTGTTAAAGGGTGGGGAAGCACCGATAAACGGATGCATGCCCGAAAACACTTTATCGGAACAACAGGTATTTCAACACGGTTTTAATCGCTTAAGTTAAGTGAATCGGTAGAAAATTCGAGAACTTTTAACGCTGAGTATGTTGAAGGTATATTTTTTTCTATTTTTGACCTCATGGATTTAAAGAAAATTTTTGGAACCGTGCTCACCCTATTGGGCATCGGCGGCCTTATTTACACAGCGATACTTTTCGCCAACGACTCCGGTACCACCAAAATGCTAATTATTTATGGTGTTTTAGGGGCTATATTCTTCTTTTCGGGAGTGGGATTGGTTCGGAATACTTCGGGGAAACCTTAAGATACTGAGTGATAATCAACGATTTTTTAATGCAAAATGATTCCGAATTCATAATTCCGAATGCTACATTGCTCAAACCCCTTCCTTCCGCAAAACTTCCAAAGGCGGACTTTTCAGAACGCTGCGGCTATTGAGCAATCCAATGGCGAGGACAAGGGCGGTGATTCCGGGCAGAACGATGACAAACGGAATATATGATGGCACAAAGGCGGTCTCAAAAACAAAGAGCGCCAACAATTGGCTACTGATCAACGAAAGTAGAATGCCGATGCTGCTCCCCAAAATACCGAGATACCCGTATTCCAGAGCGGTGATTTTTAAAATTTGTTTGCTTTTTGCCCCTAAGGTCCGAAGCAGTACACTTTCTTTGACGCGCTGGTACTTGCTGGTACGTACAGAACCGATAAGCACGATGATTCCGGTGAGGATGCTAAAGAAAGCCATGAAATTGATAACCCATGAGATTTTTCCAAGAATACCGTCCACCACTGTCAAGAGCTGCCTAAGGTCTAATATAGAGATTGTCGGGAATTCCTTTACCAGCTCTCTCTGTAAGGAGGCAGAGGTACTTTCGTTCGGTGTATGGGTGGTCAGTACTCGAAATTGAGGAGCGCTTTCTAGGACGCCGGTCGGAAAGACCACGGAGAAGTTCAACTGCATCCGCCCCCAATCCACAGTGCGGATGCTGGCTACTTCGGTTTCCATCAACATACCTTGTACGTTGAAAACGAGCCTGTCCCCTACGCCGACCTCGGCATCGCGCGCCACATTATCGGAAAGGGAAATGGGTATGACATTCTCCGCCTTGGATATAGCCGGCCAACTTCCTGTCTCCAAAGTTTCGGAAGCGATCAACGAATCGCGGTAGGTTACCCGAAACTCATGGTTCAGTATCCATCCGTTGATGGTCGAGGTAGTATCCGAACGGATGTCGTTTACGCTACGATCCTTTATTTTGTGCATCCTCATAGTTACGATGGGGATATTGTTCAGCAAAGTCAATCCTTTTTCCGTAATCCGGCTTACGGCGGCTTCCTGTTGGTCGGTCTGTACATCCAATAAAATCAGGTTGGGTGCTTCTTCATTGGCCTCCAACGACGTTTTCGCCAAAAGGATATCCTTGGAAAAATATAAGGTACTGATCAAAAATGTACCTACGCCGATGGCCAAAATCAAGACCATGGTCTGATTATTGGGCCTAAAAAGGTTTAAGAGACTTTGCCGGACCGTAAAACCCCATGAAGCTGGAAAATATTTTTTTATCCCTTTCATAAAGAGGTTCGCAACCCCACCCAGCAGAACAAAAACCACCAAAATACCCGCAGCGAAAGACAAGGCGTACTTCCAATTCTTCAATAGCCAAAATGAGAAAAGAAAGACGAAAATCATTATGGCCAAAAGCACGAGAAGATTGGCCCTACGGGATTTATCGGACCTGTTTTCCTGAACGCGCAATACCTGCAACGGTGAAACGTACCACGTGCTCAAGAGCGGTGCTAAGGCAAACAATACCGACATGAACAGTCCGAGTAGCAGCCCCATTATCATCGGCCCCGCCGACAACGAAATTTGGACCTCGAAAGGCAAAAAGCCTTGTAACAGTATGGGAAACGATTGTTGGATCAACAATCCGGCCAAGGTACCTACCAATCCGCCGATAAGACCCATTCCGGCTATCTGTATGAGGTAGATTAAAAAACTTTGCTTGCGGCTGGCCCCTATACATTTGAGTACGGCAACAGATTGCAGTTTTTCCTTAATATAGATATGTACGGAACTGGCGATGCCCACACAGCCCAGCAACAGCGCGATAAAAGCGACTAAGTTCAGAAACTTACCGAAGTTTTCGTAACGGCGGCCCAAACGCTCGCCTGTCGAGGTATGCGTGTCGAGATCGGCATTTTCGGCATCGAGCAATGGATCGACTTTCTCGTCAAGATCTTCGAGGTCTTGATTTGCCTTGGCCACGAAATAAAAGTCGTAGCCGACCCGGCTTCCGATCTGTATCAGTCCGCTTGCCTCAATAAAACGATAGGGAATCAAGACCGGTGGAGCGACCGAAGCTGAAACGCCAGTGCTTCCCGGGGCTGAAATCAAAGTGCCCGCTATGGGCAATGTAACCTTTCCGATAGCAATAGAATCCCCCGGTTTCAGCCCGAACTGTAACATCAAGGTCGCATCGACCAGAGCCTTCCCTGATTTTTGATATTCCGATGCCGCGGAAACCGGATTGGTCTCCAACTCCCCATAAAAAGGAAAATTACCGTCGATACCCTTAACATTTACCAATTTGGTATTTCCACTTTTCGGGAAAACGGCCATGGAGGGGAAACCTACACTTTTGGCATCCGCACCTCCCAGTGAATCAATAATTTGGTTCACCCTTTCATTAGGCGGTTGTCTACTATCGATGATAAAATCCGCTCCCATCAGGGCTTTGGACTGGAATCCGATATTCTCCTTTAAATTTTCGCTGAAAGATTGAATGGAAACTACTGCGGCAATACCCAGAATAATGGAAGCCATAAACAGTGTCAGGCGTTTGCCGCTGGCCTTACCGTCACGCTACGCCATTTTAAGCAGCCAGTTGAATTTCGTTTTGGCCGGATTGCCCTTGTCATTTTTCACAGGCGTACGGTGCTTTCGTTAGCAATGATCTTTCCGCCTTTCAACCGGAGAATGCGTTGGTTTCTTTGGGCCAATTCCAGATCGTGGGAAACGATGACCAGCGTGGTATTGGCCTCTTGGTTCAACTGAAATAGCAGCTGCACGACTTTTTCACCGGTTTCCTCATCAAGGTTTCCCGTCGGTTCATCGGCAAATAATATGGATGGATTGCTTGAAAACGCACGTGCCAAAGCCACCCGCTGCTGTTCGCCACCGGAAAGCTGGGAGGGATAATGGTGAAAACGATCCGCCAATCCGACCTTGTCCAACAAATCCATTCCAGATTTACCGGGATTTTTGATTCCCTGCAGTTCCAAAGGTACGATGACGTTTTCCAGGGCGGTCAAGGTAGGTAACAGTTGAAAGTTTTGAAAAATAAAGCCAACTTCCCGATTGCGTAAGGCGGCACGTTCGTCTTCGTTCAAGGTAGCCAAGTCGGTACCACAAAGCTCCACCGTACCCGAATCCGCTCGATCTAGACCGGCACATAGTCCCAATAAAGTGGTCTTACCACTACCCGATGGCCCCACAATGGCAAAGGTCTCCCCCGCTTCGATATCGAAGGTGATATCGTCCAAGACCGTTAGTTCCTTTGTTCCGCTGGTGTAGCGCTTCGCCAAATGGCTTACGTTTAATATCTTTGCCATGAAATTGCGTGATTTTCTTTTACATCTGCCAGCTCTATCGTAGGCAGAAACGGAAAAATAGGCAAATGATTCCGATTTTCAGACCCAATGACTATGCAGAACCTCTTAAAGTTTCGTTATATTTTACTGGTGTTTATACTAGTTTCCTGTGGGGAAGCCCCGAAAAAGGAAACCGATTCAGAACCTGCCAAAACCCCCGACGCCGTCACTAAGGCCGCTGAAACATCCGATGAAAAAATCATTCTTTTTTTTGGTAACAGCCTTACCGCCGGATACGGTCTGGATACTGAAAAAGCTTTCCCAGCGTTGATTCAGGACCGGCTAGATTCATTGGGCCTGAACTACATCGCCATCAATTCCGGACTCAGCGGTGAAACCACCTCAGCGGGACTCAACCGATTGGATTGGGTGCTCGATCAAAAAGTAGACATTTTTGTGTTGGAACTGGGGGCCAACGACGGATTACGTGGTATTCCCTTGAAAGAAACCCGGGAAAATCTGCAGGCCATAATCGATTTGGTACGCAAAAAAAATACGGATACCCAGATTGTTCTAGCGGGCATGCAGATTCCCCCGAACATGGGCCAAGCGTATGCTGGCGAGTTTCAACAACTCTTTCCCGAACTGGCGGAAAAGAACGGTATAAGCCTAATTCCCTTTTTATTGGACGGTGTCGCAGGTCGTCCCGAACTGAACCAAGACGACGGCATCCATCCAACGGCCGTTGGACAAAAAATTGTTAGAGAAAATGTTTGGGAGGTCTTGGAGGAGATCATAAGGGAAGAAAGTGACCTGAACTAATCATAAATTTCCTTTTGCCCATTTCGCTAGGTAAGTTTTAGCAGTATATCTTATGTATTAGGTCCATTTCATCCATTTCTTTTTCGGCGTAAATGAAAGTTCCCTGCGAATGATATTCTCTTTCATCTTATAAAGGATAGCCGTTTTCATTTCAAAAACGGGCATAGGCTCGGAAATCTTAAGGGGAAGCAACTGTATTTCGACTAGCGACAAATTGGTTTTGGGGCCTTGGTGGCGGTCCACCTTGGCGGTAAGCCTACTACTGAATAAAAGTACTGTTACCAAAGTCAAAATTAATCTCATAGTCCATTATTTTAAATCAGTTACATCTTTATAACGCTACCTATGAATTTTTAATAGGTATTTTTCGCTAAAGAGCGTTAATTTTCGATAAAGCGAAAAAAAACAGATGAAATGCAATCCATAGGTAGGGTAAACCAATAACTGGAATGTTACTACAAAGACGAACAAATTAGTGAGCCTATTGTCACGTTACATGGTATTCAGTAATAAGTATCTTGAAAATTATAGGATAAAGTATCTTTATCTATAATTAAACCTACTTATATTTGAACATAAATAGCTCTTTTCTTACAAATGCTTTTTGATTATCCTAACGAAAACATGGGTATCTCATCGATAAAACGAAGTTAAATATTGGAGAACAAGGTCATTTTGGATAATTTTGCTCCATATTCATTTATCTATAATAGGAAATAAATATAATAATCTAAATGTTACAAATTATGAAACTCAATCTGGTTAAAAAGTATTTTATGTTTTTCACGATAATCACTTCATTGGTAGCGATACCTGTGGCGTGTAGTAGTGACGACGGAGGCACCGAACCCCCTGTAGTCGTCGACCCTATCGCGGATCCTACGAACGCCAACTCTACCATCGAAGCCAGTTCCCCTGTAGTGGCCGACGGAACCGCGACATCAACGGTGACCGTTACGATTGCGGATACTACCGGAAAGCCTTTTACTAAAAGTGCCGGTACTGTGGCACTTTCTGCAACCGGTTCCGCCGTACTTTCAGCAGTTACCGACAACGCCGATGGATCATATAGCGCCACGGTTACGGATACCGTTGCTGAAACTGTGACCGTTTCCGGTACTTTAAACGATGCGGCCCTTACGAACACGGCCGATATCGTTTTTGAAGCTCCCGTTCAGGTAGCCGATCCGACCAATGCCAATACGACCATCGTTGCCAGTGCTCCAGTAAGTGTGGCAGACATATTACGGTCAACGGTAACCGTTCAGCTTGCCACTGCTATGGGCGATACATTGACCGCTTCGGGAGGTACCGTGGCATTAAGCGTTACCGGTGCTGCATTTCTTACTGACGTTGCGGATAACGCAGACGGAACATATACCGCCAGTGTCTCTAATACCGTTGAGGAAGATGTTACCGTCTCTGGGACGTTAGACGGTACAGCCATCACCGATACGGCTGTAATCACATTCGCCGCGGTAGAAGCACCAAATCCCGCTTTTGAAGCAGAGCAATCAACTGAACCATTAGGCCCTTCATTACTACGGATCAATAGTGGTGGTGGGGAAGTGACCGTCGCAAGTGGTGTATTTTTAGCGGATCAATATTTTACAGGACCTTCTGAACCATATATCAATACTTTGCTTACCGAAATCGCAAATACAGAAGATGATGCCATCTATTTTTCCGAACGGGTAACTACAAATGCTGATAATTTTGGGCCTTTCTCTTATGAAATCCCCGTAACGGCAGGCACATTTACCGTAAAGCTATACTTTGCCGAAATATTCTGGGGTGTTGATAATCCCCAAAACATTTCGGGTGATGTAGGTAGTCGAATTTTCGATATCAGTATGGAAGGTATGCCGATTTTCACTGATTACGATTTATATAAAGATGTGGGATCCATAACGGCAGACGAAAAAATGTATGATATCGAAGTCACCGATGGCGTGTTGAATATCACTTTTGAGGCTTCTGTCGATAAACCGAAAATATCGGCTATCGAAATATTCAGTGCGGACGGTACCATTGTTGTTACACCGTAAGTTATAAAGGATAAAGTACCAACTTTAACGAAATTCAAGGGTTGATACTAGAAATTCATTGAGACTGTCCGGAAAATTCCGGACAGTCTTTTTTTTTATGAACTTTTTGAGTAAGTTATCGTACATAAAAAGACTAAAGGTAAAAAGTTATACATGAAAATAGTTACGAAAGCAGTACTTGCACTTTCCCTTATTTTGACCACTTCTTGTCAGTCGAATAGCAAAAAAACGGCGGAAACGCCTGCTGCTGAAAGTATGGCGGAAATCGTGAAGCCCACCACCCAAGAATTAGAGAACTATGAAACCGCTTATTTTGCGAGTGGATGTTTTTGGTGCGTGGAAGCAATTTTCGAAAGTGTGAAAGGAGTTGAGGAAGTGGTATCAGGTTATGCCGGGGGCACAAGTGAAAATCCTACGTACGAGCAGGTAAGCGGCGGCCGAACCGATCACGCCGAAGCGGTCGAGGTATATTACGATCCAGAAGTAATCTCGTTTACCGCATTGGTACAGGTTTTCTTTGGATCACATGACCCTACCACCCTGAACCAACAAGGACCTGATAGAGGGCCACAATACCGGTCTATTGCTTTTTATAAAAACGAGAAGCAAAAAGAAATCATTGAGGGGTATATCAAGGCGTTAAAAGACCAAGATGTGTATCAAGGGGAGCCCATCACTACCGAAGTGACTGCGTTCACCAAATTTTATGATGCGGAAGCGTATCATCAAGATTATGAACGGAAGCATCCGAACAACTCATATATCACTAATGTTTCGATTCCAAGACTCAACCGGTTCAAGGCGAATTTTGCAGACTATTTGAAGGAGGATGCGCATTAATTGTGGTTTCACAATCCGCTAAGAATTCATGGGAATAAAGCTAGTATTAAATGTCGGTCGATGAAAATTTGAGGTCATACCCTCTTTATTCAAGAACCACCTCACTATATTTCGCATGAATGGTTATGGCCTTGGTCGAGTTTTTGTCACCTTGATAGCCTTTGTGAACGATACTGCCGTGGTTTTTAATTTTCTCCAATTCTAGGATGTACGGTGCAACAAATTCCGAGTGTGTACTGTTTACGTAAATTTTATAGGCAGTGGTGGGCAGTTTTGAAGTCAACGCTGCGTTTTCCAAGGAAACGTCTAGCGTTTCAAAATCATCGGAAATCGATTGGATGGCCAAAGGCCCAAAATCGTTTTTGATAAATGCCGATTTGTTCAAGTTGGCTATGGTAACCTGAGATGATGTGGCGTTTAGGTGCAGGTTAAGAACTTCCTGAAGTTTCACGTTTTCGGAGTAAGCGACTTGTAAATCGCCATAGTTCCAATGTTGCACGCTTACGGGAGAATAGGAAGCCCTAACTTTGGTTTCATCGCCATCGATAACCGCAGCAAGCAAACTGGCATGGTTCAGCGTCGCATTCATGTTTTTAGTATTGCCCGCCATGTTCACTTCCCCGTGGCGAACATTCATCTGTATTTTGGTCGCCTTGGGCATTTTTATTTTGATGGACTTCTTTATCTTAAAATTTCTGTTTTCGTCCTCCGAGTTAAAGTAAAATATATTCGGTCGGTTTTCCCAGTTATTCTTCTGTATAAAATAAGGTGAGGCTGAATCGCTATTCCCGCGCGATTGGTAGATTTCCAAACCTTTTTGATGTGCCTCGGCCCGTTTTTCTGCATGCTTTGACATAGCTTCGGCCCGGTTTTCCATGCGATCAGCATGCGCTTCCATCTTTTTTTCCAGTAATTTTTCCCTTTTGGCCAGCATTTCCTCCTGTTTGGCCTCCATTTTTTGCTGCCATGCTTCCATGCTTTTTTGATAGGGCTCCCCAAAATTCTCTTGAAAATTTTTCTGCCACTCCTTTAAATAATCTTCACCGTCCTTTTGAAAGGCTTCATAATCAAAATTGGGGTTGGGTGTAGGAGGCAGAGGCGGTACATCGGCCAATTCTGCTATGTCAAAATCCATTTCAAAGGATTCAAATTCGGGTAATTCCGGTATTTCGATGTGTAGGTTTTCCATATTTCCAAAGGCCTGGGAAACCCATGAATTCCCATTGCCCGTGGTAACGCTTACCTTCTTACTATTTCCCATAATTTCGATGCCTTGTTGCCGAAAGTATTCTTCGGCCTCTTTTGGCGTGGCACCCTCCAGTTCTACCGTGCCCTCTATGGCGATTTGATCCTTGTTCCAGGTTTCGAAATCGATATCGGTATGGCTGGTATCGATATCAAGCACGGCATCGGCGGTTACCGTGAATTTTTCGGAATAGGTTTTAGTTTGCTTCTGCCCGTAAGCACCTATGCTGATGAGGCATAGGAAAAGCGCTAGGGACTTAAATACTGGTGACTGTTTCATTTTTTGATGTTTTTATTTGGTTTAACTTCCTTTTTAATCGGTGCAATAATTCAAGGCGCAACTGCAGATTTTTGATCAGGGCGGTAATGGTCTGGTCATTGGGGCCTATTTGGTTCAGTTCAGCGTTCAATTTTTTATATTCGGCATTCAATGTGGCCAATTGATCCATAAAACTAGTAACCATGGCTTTGTTTTCTTTGGAAACTTCCAATTTGGAAAGTTCAAAATTGATATTAGCCACATAATAATTTTCTACTTTTTTTAAATCCGGGGAAAGGTCGCCGAGCGATATCCCATCGCTTTTTATGATGGGCCTATCTTTTTCAACAACACTAGTTTTCGGCGTAAGTTTATTTTTTCCATCCCTAAAATAATAGCTACCGATACCAATCAATATCAAAACGGAAGCAGCAACTTTAAATAGGATTGCCCAAGGTTTTTGTCGCTGCGGAAATTGCTTTTGCAGGCGCTCATGAAATCGTTTTTTATGCCCAGGCTTCATCTTGGGCATCTCGTCATCGCGTTCCTTTGTAAAGAGTTCCCTAAGATCCTGTGCCATATTTTTTATGTTTTAAAAAATCCTTTAAAAGTGCTTTCCCCCTTAAGAGCCTAGTTCGACATGTGGTTTCGGTAAGGCTGAGTACCTGTGAAATTTCCGCATGGTCGAAACCTTCCACCAGATACATAAGCACTACGTATTTATATTTTTCGGGCAATCGCTCCATTGCCTGTTTCACTTCGTCAATGCTAATATCGTCGTCGACCGACCAATCCTCATCGCTTTCGATATGCATATAATTTTCGTCCAAAACCATGACTTCCTGTTTTTTCGTTTTTAAAAAGTCGATACTTTGGTTTACGACGATACGCTTCAGCCAAGCTCCAAAGGTGACCTCGGCACTGAACTGATGCAACTTTTCAAAAGCCTTTATAAAGGCTTTTGAAAAGTTGCATCAGTTCAGTGCCGAGGTCACCTTTGGAGCTTG
>JAGXIC010000151.1 GCA_024635875.1 Pricia sp. | reverse complement strand
GCTTCTCAGCTTCCGAAATCCGCTGGTCCACGCGCTGTACAGGGCGTATCTCTCCCGCTAATCCGACCTCTGCGGCAAAACAGACGCCTTTTGGTATGGGAATGTCCTCGTTGCTGGAAAGTATGGCGGCGATTACCGCCAGATCGATGGCGGGATCGTCTACCGATATGCCTCCCGTTATGTTCAAGAATACATCCTTAGCTCCCAATTTGAAACCCGCCCGTTTTTCAAGCACCGCCAAAAGCATATTCAACCGTTTGGCGTTGTAGCCCGTAGTCGAACGTTGAGGTGTACCATATACCGCGGTACTCACCAAAGCCTGGATTTCAATCATTAAGGGCCGCATGCCTTCGACGGTCGAGGCGATAGCCGTTCCGCTGAGCCCCTCATCATTTTTGGATATCAATATTTCGGATGGATTGTTCACTTGCCGCAGTCCTCCGCCCTGCATTTCGTAGATGCCCAGTTCCGCGGTCGAACCAAAACGGTTTTTTAACGCTCTGAGGATGCGATATACATAATTCCGGTCGCCCTCGAACTGTAAGACCGTGTCGACCATATGCTCTAAAATCTTTGGTCCGGCAATAGAGCCGTCCTTCGTGATGTGGCCAATCAGAATGACCGGCGTATTCGTCTCTTTGGCAAACTTGATCAGCTCGGCGGTACATTCGCGAATCTGTGAAATACTGCCAGCCGCCGACTCGATGTAGTCCGAATGTAAGGTTTGTATGGAGTCGATAACCACGATATCCGGTTCGGTGGCCTCGATTTGCTGAAAAATGTTCTGGGTCTTCGTTTCCGTCAGAATATAACAGGTATCACTATTCGGATGTATGCGATCCGCCCGCATCTTGATCTGTTTTTGGCTTTCCTCCCCGGAAACATAGAGCGTTCTGTACGGTAATTTCAGGGCGATCTGCAGTATCAAGGTACTTTTCCCCACGCCGGGTTCGCCGCCTAGCAATACCAATGCTCCAGGAACTAATCCTCCGCCCAATACGCGATTGAATTCCAGATCAAAGGTGTTCAGGCGAATCTCCTTGTCCGAACTGATTTCGTGCACCCGAAGCGGTTTGGCCATTCGCTTTTTCGGACTTGCAATGGTCTTCCAGGTCGACTTTTCAGGTTTTTGAACCACTTCCTCTACGACCGTGTTCCACTCCTTGCAAGCGGAACACTGTCCCACCCATTTGGCGTATTGCGTACCGCAGTTCTGGCAGAAAAAGGTTGTTTTTGTTTTGGCCATTGCTTTACCTAAAGTTAATTGCCAAAGATAAAACTTTGCTTGGAAAATAGTTGGCGTATGTTACCCCCGAATAATCCAAGGGCGCACCTGTTTTCCGGTAATATAAGAGACCGACAATAATAACAAAGCGATAACGGCTCCTGCCCCTTGACCGTCCCCGGCCATATAGTGGGCCAAAAAAGCCAGGATAAAATTAAAGAAGAACCCGGCATATGCCCATTCCTTTAAGACTCCTTTGATGTTGGACAGGATGGCAATGAGGCCCAGTGTTTTGGCAATGATTAAAAAGTAAATGAGAAACGCTGGAAAATTGAAGCTTTGTATCACTTCCGTGATCCCTTCGAAGTTAAAGATGTAGTTGTAAAGGGAAAACAATAGGAAGGCGCAGAGTAGACCCGTAGCAATCCAATAGACGATTTTTTTGGTCTTCATATGGGTTGTTTTCCCGAAAAGTAGGCAATTTTTTTGAATCTGGAGATGTCGCGGTCCGCCAAAGGTTTCGTGGATGGCAAACCCTTGCGAGAACTCGTCGTAGACAAGCACTAGCATTTACCCAAGTGGTCGCGGGTTGCTAACCTCGTTCCAAGATAAACACATTAAACAAAAAATTCCTAAACTGTTTTAACAACAATCCCCAAACCATAAACCCCAAACAACCCTAATACCCAAAATCCGCCTTCAACGCATCGATCTTCTCCAATGCCATTTCCTTGGTCAAAAAATCAATTTCTTCCATATTAAAGGCCTTTTCAAAGGTTTTGAAGGCTTTTTTGGGCTCGCCCATCTGCTCGTAGTATTCGCCCTCGAAGTAGAAGCCTAGCATGGTATCTGGATACTGTTTTTTGCACATATCCGATAGTGGCTTTAACGATTCGACGTCTTCCTTTTTTCGGGTGGCGGCGTATATGGCCATGATGTCGTTAAGTTCGACAGTCTTTTCGAAACCGAAGAGGTCTTCGATACCTTGGTATTTATCCTCAAGATATTGAAAAACCGGTCCATCTAAAGTCAAAATGTTTTCTTTGTATTCTTTCGGACTGATAGGTTTGAACATCCTGAAGATATTGTCAAAGGCCTTCCCGATACCATAGGTGGCAATGGAAATGTCGTCGGCGCCGTCATATTGCGTGAAACCGTAGTGCAGGTTCTCTTTCTGCATGGCTTTGATCGCATTGTTCATCTGTAGAATACGGGCTGTATCGTCATCCTTTAGGCCCTCTACGATAAGCTGGTAAAATAGTTGTTGGTCGAACGACATCAGTCGGGCAGGTACGCGGGCTTCCATCTGCGGCGCCAAGGATGGGGAGATATTGATATAGGCGTTGAACAACGATTTTTCCTTGAACAGCCAATAGTTCTGGAAATTCGCCGTGATGTCATAACCCACAATGGTCTTGAACGACGCTGTGCTATACTTGGTATCGATATAGGGTATGAGCTCAGAACCCACAAATTCGAAGAATAGTTTGCCTTTTTCGGTGGGTAGTCCGGTGTCGGGCTCGAAGGCACAATCGTCATAGCGCAGGCCGTTTTTACTTTGGTCGACCCCTACGACGATACTTGCGGGCATGCCATGAAACTTGTGATAGAATTTGGCGTTGGCGACGGTTTGATCAAAAAGATAGTCGCCATCGAGTACTACGATTACCGGATATTTTTGCGCTGCGTCATAATCTTCGGGAACGTAATACCGAACGTCGCGCCGCTCCTGTAATTTGAACGATTCAAAGATTTCTTCGGTGACTTGGGCGCTCAGGTCGGCGCATAGCAAAATTGCGAAAATGGTATAATTTCGTAGCATGGTCTAAGATTTGGGTTTGAACTGCGTTAAAAAAGCAAGCTTCTCGGCTCGGTCATTCCAAATCTGCCTCCATTTTAATGGACATCTAACAGATTGGCCTGACACCAGTTCACAAATTGCCACGAATACTTTTTGGAATTTGGAATTTGGCGCTTGAAGCTTTATTTCAACGGTTCCTGTTCAATAACGGTAAAACGAGGAAAGATATTGCCCCAAAAACGACGACCATTAGGGTCTGTGAGATCCACATAATCCAGCCGAAGGCATCGCCGGATATTTTGCTGATACCGAAAATGGCCAAGGCCTGGCTTACGGCGATAGGGTAGAGCCCGATGCCCCCATTCGTAAACATCATGGCCAATGCCCCAGCCACAAAGCCTACCATGAGTTCACCCAACGATAGCGAGATGGTTTCGGGTACCGTGAACTTGATGACCCATAGCATGCCGATATAGCAGGCCCAAATGAGCAGGGTGTGCCCTAAAAAGGCCCACTTATTTTTCATTTTGAAGATGCTCAAAAGGCCATCGAGAAGGCCTTTGACAAAGGTTTTGATTTTTGATGCGAAATGGTGCGATGATTTTTTAATAAAGAGTAAAAAACCGGTCAGCATTAAAATGCCAGTTCCCATTAAAATCAAAATTTTATTAAGCGGAATGCCTACATTTTCAAGGAAGCCCAAGATGATATCGGTCTGCCACAATAGCGTGATCAAAATAATCGAAAAAAGCATGATGACATCGATGACCCGTTCGGTGATAATGGTTCCGATACCTTTCTCAAAGGGAACGTTCTCATAGGTAGTCAAGGCTGTAGCCCTCAAAATTTCTCCCGCACGTGGTAGGCCTAGATTGGTCAGGTAGGCCATGAGAATGATACATACGTTGTTGCTTAACTTTGGGGCGTACCCAAGCGGTTGCAACAAATAGTTCCAACGGATGGCACGCGAAACATGTCCAAGAACCCCCAATACCATCGAGATGCCTACCCAGAAAAGATCGGCATCCTTTATATAGTAAAATATCTGATTTCGTTCTTCTTCGGCCGTAGAGCTGTACCAGTACCAGACCAATAAAACACCCAAGGCTATGGGTAAAAGCGTCTTTAATTTGTTTTTTAGTTTATTGTTCAAAGTATTCGCTTCGGTCCCCTAAAGCCAGCTTATTCAGGTTAAGATAGGTTTGGAATTTGGGATTTGGTACTTGGAATTTTAGTTCAAAAGATTGTTGGCTTCGTTCGGAAAAACCAATGCAGGGTTAAAAATTTTCGCTTCCTCTATATCCATTCGCGCATAGGTAATGAGTATAAGTATGTCGCCGACCGCTACTTTTCTTGCGGCGGCACCGTTAAGGGTGAGTTCGCCGCTGGCCCTTGGTCCGGGAATGGCATAGGTCTCCAAGCGCTCGCCATTATTGTTGTTTACGATTTGCACCTTCTCGCCACGAATAATGTTCGCGGCATCCATCAGGTCTTCATCAATGGTGATGCTGCCGATATAGTTTAGGTCGGCACCAGTACACTTTACACGATGTATCTTCGATTTAACGACTTCTATTTGCATGGGACAAAGGTAGTTAAAAATTGAAATTTTTTGCTGTGCGTTTAACGCTATACACTTAGCGCCGTTCGCCTCATACTTTGGGTATAATTTTATTTTAATATGGTGCTAGTCGTAACACGCCAAGCACTTCAGTTAAGGGCAATATTATCGATCAGCCGAACGCCCCCGATATAAACGGCAACAAATGCCCGATATTTTCCCTTAGGTTTTTTTCGTTGGATGGGTGTCAGGGTATCGATATCTGAAATCTCAAAATATTCCAACTTCAGGTCAGGATGATTCTCAAATTGCCTTACTGCCCAATCTTTGACATATTGAACATTTTTCGTGCCAAATTCCACTTTGGCAGCCTGAAGGATTTTGTAGATGGAAGATGCCTCTTTTCGGAGGATTTCGGACAGTCTTTCGTTACGCGAGCTCATGGCCAATCCACTGGGTTCCCTTATCACCGGGCATCCTATTATGGCTACGGGGATGTTGTTTTTTTCGACCAGCTTTTTAATGATTCGAAGTTGTTGAAAATCCTTTTCCCCAAAATAGGCCCTGTCCGGCTTAATCAAAAGCAACAGGGTTTCTACGATAGTACCTACGCCGTTGAAATGGCCGTTTCTGAAGGCCCCTTCCATAATTTTGTCCAATCCCTCGAAATCATAGGTTTTTGATTGCACCTTGTGGTTGTAGATTTCATCCGCCGTAGGCGCAAAAATTAGGATATCCCCAGAAATACCTGCCAATAATGAAACATCTTTTTCGAGCGTATCGGGGTACTTTTCAAGGTCTTCTTTCGTATCGAACTGGGTAGGGTTCACAAAAATACTGACCACAACAAACCGGTTCTCCATAATGGCCTTTTCGACCAATGCCGCATGCCCTAGATGCAGGGCGCCCATGGTGGGAACCAGGCCCAAACCGCTGTTTTTCGGTAGTGATGATAGGTGTTGATCGAGTTCTTTCTTGGTGGTTATGACCGGCATAGGTAATTTTTAAAGCG
>JAGXIC010000150.1 GCA_024635875.1 Pricia sp. | reverse complement strand
GCCTTCGCTCTGAATGGAATCCAATGCATTGTAAAGCTTCCGCTCACTGATCGGTTTGGATATATATCCGTTGGCGTTATTCTTGAACGCTTTTTTAACCAGTTCGAAATCGTTACGACCGCTCAACATTATAATCTTCACGTTGGCATCCATTTGTCTGAAACGCTGAATGCATTCGATACCACATTCCCCATTCAGGGATTCTTCGATGAAAACGATATCGGGAGAATGGGTGTCATACGCCGCTAGCGCCTCTTCTACAGAAGCATAGATGCCGCTCAGCGAATATTCCAAAAACATGTCAAAATACTGATGATAAGTACTGTGAAGTGAACGGTCGTTATCGATAACGATACTCTTTAAGGTGTTAATACTCATGGTAGTGGGATTTTTTTTGATATCATCCTAAACCCTATTCAGGTTCAGGGTCATATCGGTTAGACTTGGGGTGAATTGTACTGATTATTCCATCGAAACGCGTGAAATCATAGTCGATCAAGTCATAGGAACGTACGGTCTCATCGATCAGGTTAATCGGAAGAGAAAGTTAGGTCCACGTCGCAAAATATCTGGTTAAAAGCCTTGTAAAGCGGTAGGTATACCACAAGATTTTAATTCAATATTTTAACGGAAAACCATCCGTATGCACTTTGAATTTATACGATTTTACACAATGCAGGTTACATTGTCAAGCAACACGATTTCGATTGTAATTATGGAATAAGATAAAAAATTCCTCCTTGAAGTGAAGAGGGTGTGAACTCATTTGAAAGTTCTTTTCCTTTCGGTAACGGGGTAGATGTAGGTAGGGTTTCATGGTGTGGGATTTGGGTTTCTAATACGATTAATTTTTTCTAAAAATCAATTTGATTACTTAAGATTTAGAAACCAAACTTAGTAAAATATCAAACCCACCTAGTATTTTAGTATGTTTTTTCGTTCAAATACAGTCGTTTGCCAAAATTTCGTGCAATACATCCGGTTTTTGAGTAAAAAGAATTTGGTTTTTTTTAGGGAAACAAAAAAAACAGCGGGGCCTCCCCCGCTGTATTTTTACCTAATTCTTCTTTTCGAAAAACAAGGTCCCACTAACCATATTGTAAAACTAAAATTCTATTGATCTTCATAATAGTTATCGACAATGGATGAAGCATTATCTACTTGCATAATCCATTTATCGGCATTGTATCTTCCGTTCATATTAGATACGTAAGCGGTCTTGGCATCTGACTTATAGTTGTAATCGGCCAAATAAACATAATGTAGTCCGTTTTCTTTGTTGTAAAAATAACCTGCATCCAAGCCTTTTTTCTTCAGGTCGCCCATAAAGGCATCCAAATATTTTCTGCTCTTGAATACATTGGCAATCACATAGTAACCGGATTTCACACCGACCAAATCGGACTGCTTCATCGTTTTAAAAGGAAGTTTGACACCATCTTTCATATTATCGGTATCCGCATTTTGGGTTACCGCCGGTTTTGAAATAATCTCGCCCAATACCTTGTGTACAGGCTCGAATTTCAAGGTTCGGGTGTAAGCTTCTTCGGTTGCGCCATCCGCTACATTGGTATTCTCCACAACGGCATTGTTAACATTCCCTAGTGGAGTGATTTTCTCGACAGCAGTCATTTTTTCGGTTGTTGTAGCGGGTGCTGTACTTTCCGCTACCAGCGCATTCCTTTTTTCGGATGTCACTATCGCGGAGTTGATTTCCCCTGAGTTAGTTTCCTTATTACTACTAATTCCAAGTTTTGTATGGTTGGAGGCTACAGCTGTGTTCTTAGCAGATCCACCGTTCTGTTGCTTCAATTGCATGCTGCGCTGTAAGGAATCCTTCACAACCGCTACCATAGACGCCAATCGCTTATCGAAATCTACGCTTCGAGCTGCGTCGATGGAGTCTTGCCTTAAGATTAGTTCATCCAAAATCAAACGGTTTTCATAAGCTAAGGCATTGGCATCCGAGTCGTTCATACGCGCCATGGCCTCCATAACATCGCGATCGGCTACTTGTGTTAGGGCATCCTCCGTAATAGCATTCTTCGTTAGGACATCCTTCTCTGTGTTGCCCGCTTTGTTTTTCTCCACTTCGGCTTTCAAAGCCAATATCTGTTCTTCGTAGTTCCGTACGATACGGTCGACCTTTTCATCCTCGGAACCTTCTGCAAAAAGTCCCTTCGCATTGTGTTCCCTATCCAAAGTATACGCTAGCGTAACTTCGTGGTTCCAGCCGAGATCGGTTTCCTTGTTCACTACATCCCTTTCCAATAAATATCCTAAGGACATTTTTTTACTCAAATTGAAGCCAAGACCTAAAGAAAGTCCGTAATCCATATCAAAATTCGTTTGGAACCATCCATAATCGGGCAAATCGAGTAGCATAGAACCCACGTAGTTGATGCTACCGTCCTCATTCTGGCCGACCTGTACAAGTGGCATAAGACGGGCATTTGCCAAAAGGCCTCTATTCTGCATAAATTCGTAGGTGTATTGTACGGATGCCTTAACGCTTTTCATACCCAGATTCGTGGCAAACTCATTCGTGGTCTGGTTATATTTAAACAGGTCCGTTGCGTAAACTCCGAAATCGAATTGGCCCAAAGAAAGGGTAACCCCAGGCTGAATGGCTATTTGGCTTTCCTTTTTTGACTCTTCAAGTTTGTTATCGGCATCGGCAACAATGACCCGATTTTTATCAAGGCCTTCGGTAAAATAAGTAAGGTTGGTACCGAAAGTCAGTTTATTTTTATCGCCCAAGCGTACCGCCGTGGCATAATTGGCATTGAAGCCGAATTCTTGTACAACACCTGACCATTGGCTGTAGACACTGATACCCAAGGCGGTGCGGTCATTCAATCGGTTGCTGAATCCCAAGAAATAGTTTTGGTCGTTATCCTCGAACGTGGCATATTGGTTTCTGTGAAGGATATTGATGTAAGATTTGTTCTCCCGGACCAATGAAAAGGTCGGGTTGATCAAAAATCGATTAAAGAACAATTGATTGTGATAGGTGCTCTTCGTACCCAAATTCGGGGCCGATTCTTGACCGTAGCTGCTTTGCAGGCCTAGTACGGTGCAAAACAAAAGGAGCATTCCTATTTTATTTTTTATGTCATCAGATATTTTCATGGCAATACGATTATGGTTAATCCGTGGGGGTACTATTTGAAACTTTACTGTGGGATGGTGGATCGGCCCGGGGAAACTTTTTTCAAGTCCTTCTATCGGCCGACCCAATGCATCCGCTACACAGTTTAATACGGACCGGGCCTTAAGGTATCGGCTGTCGGTCGGTAGGGTCAAGTTCGATTATTCGTCCTCAAAAAGAGAACTGGTGTAATCGATCTGGGATTTGTTCATGGCTTCCATAATATCGTAGTCGCCTTGTCCGTTTCCGCTATCGTTATAAGAGAATGCCACTTTTTGTACATCCGTTTTGTTGTTGCCTCGATTGGACATCACATAGCCCGTTCCGTTTTTGGAAGCTAGGGACACCGCAAACTCGTCGCCATCACTGTTTATCTCGTTACCAAGATTGATGGCCAAGCTGACATTGGCGCGTCCGACCTGGGCCATGTAGACATCAAGTCCACCTTGGCCTCTATGGCCTTCGGAAGCAAAAGACAGTGTGTTGCCCTCTATTATATTAGGATATAGGTCATTTTTCTTCGTGTTGACCTTTTTACCCAAGTTTTTGGCGACACCTAAACTGCCATCCGATTTTACGGTGGAAACATAGATATCATACGCCCCGAAAGTTCCGGGCATATTTGAGGCGAAGAATAGTCGCTTACCGTCTTCGGACAAGGCCGGATGCATTACTGAGGCATGTTTTGGGGCCACGGCGACTTCACGCGCATTTTTCCACTGTCCGTTTTTCTTTTCGGAGCGGTACATCTTATGCACCAGTTCTTTTTTGGAAAAAACACCGTAAGCAGGCTTTATATATTCTGGTTTACTGAAATAGGCAACATTGCCATCGGGCGTCAAGGCAATCGGCGCCTTATACCTGTTCTGCATTTCAGATCGGTCGCTTTCGGACAGTTCCACATCGACATCCGATAGCAATTGATCTTCCACGAACTGAATATCGTAAACTCTATTGAAATCCAGATTCCGATATTTTGCCGTACTATTGTCGGTAGCTTTGCTAGCCATTTGTTTGCCATTGACCTGATAGTCCGATTGTATCATCGCCATCCAATCCTTGCTATCGGAATCACGGGTCGAATTATCTGCTAGCATTTGTTGCTTCGCGTGTAGATATCTTTTATAGTAATTAGCACTTAAAGTATTGTGCTTGCTATTTTCCTGTAGTTTTTCGTACCAAAACAGGGCCGTTTCATAATCCTCGTTGAGGAAATTGGCATTGCCAAGGTCTTCAAAAATAGCTTTGTCATCGTAGCCCATAGCTGAGAGGGTACGGTAGTTTTCCATTCTTTTTTCGGTTTGCCCGTTTATATCCTGATTACTATTCCTGTGGATATCCTGGGCGGACACCGAATAGCAGAGACAGGTAAAAACAGAGCCGAAAATCACGGAGGTCAGGGGGTATTTCATGATTTCTTCGATTAAGGGGTTAATAACTTCGACAAAGTTCACAAAACATTCCCGTTGTGTTCTTAGCAATAATTCATAGGTTTTTGATTTTTTGGGATGGATTTTGTTAAAAAGTAACGGTTTTTTTGGATATATTTTAGATAGAAAAACACCTGAACCGATTGTTTCTATTGCCCTTTTAAGAGGATGGCTTCCATTTTTGGGATGCCAACTCGTGAAAAATCGGATAATTCTAAGATATTCGATGAAATGCAGGGTTTATTTGGTAAAAGGGTAGAATTTGGGGTTTGGGAAGATGGATGCAGGAAGAATCGGAAAAAATTATTTAGAGTCAATACTAAATGTAAACTGGTCAAGTTTTTCATTGATTTATACGGATATTGAAAATTAAAATAATCAAAAATTATAATTCACATGGATATCAAGAACAAAACAGTAATCATAACAGGCGCTTCAAGCGGGATAGGCGAAGCGACCGCCTTGAAATTATCTAAGGAGGGAGCCAAAGTGGTACTGACCGCACGACGGCAAGATAAACTCATGGAACTAAAAGACAAAATTACTGGGAAAGGCGGTCACGCCCTTGTCGTGACTGGGGATGTCACTAAAAAATCGGATTGGGAACAAATAGTCCGGAAAACCCTAGAAGAGTTCGATACCATTGATGTATTGATCAACAATGCCGGATTAATGCCACTGTCCTACATCAAGAAATTTAAGACAGATGAATGGGAGAAGATGATCGACGTGAACATCAAAGGTGTCCTGAACGGGGTTGCCGCAGTATTGCCCACCATGATTGAAAAGAAAAGCGGACATATCATAAACATCTCCTCAAGTGCCGCACATAATTATTTTCCGGGCGGTGCGGTTTATTGCGCGACCAAGTCCGCAGTAAAAATGTTTTCGGAAGGCCTTCGGCAAGAACTTGCACCGGAATACGGAATCAACGTGACCTCCATCGAACCTGGAGCGGTTTCTACGGAATTGATGGATACCATTACGGACGAAGATATTAAAGAGGAGATGAAAGCCATGCAAAAAATGACGTTTCTAGAGGCAGTGGACATTGCCGAAGCCATTCATTATTCCTTGGCCCAACCGGCAAGGGCGAATGTAAACGATGTATTTATAATGCCTACGGAACAACAACGTTAATTTAAATTGAGAGAATGGACAAAGAGACAAATTGGAAGGCCAGCGATAGCTCTCCGGTCGACACGAAGCAAAAGGACGGGATAGGAGTTCGTAACCAAACCACAAACTCCTCGAAATCAAGATTCCCCATGGTGACTATCGTTGTTATCGTAATTTTGCTACTGATTGTTGGCTTTTATCTTTCTCTTTGAGAGGATTGGGAATAGCTATAGCGAAGTTAATGCTTTACCCGTTCGGTGCTTATTGCATCCAATTCCTTCTCCAAAGCCTTTATAATTTCTTTTATGGTGATTGTATTACGGGCAATAACCGAACCGATAAGATAACCCACTCCATCACTGTGCTGTTCAATATTTCTTACGATACTACCTTTAAGGTCAAGGGCGGTATCGTTTAATTTTCTTGATGTTGTTTCAACATCCTTCCTAATCATCTTTCTTGTTTCCCTCCCACTTCTAGGGGCGTAGAGCACTGCCAAGGCGGAGCCTATCAACGCTCCAGTAAGTGTCGCAATTAGTAATCCGGAATTGTTTTTAGGCTTGTTCATATCATTCG
>JAGXIC010000149.1 GCA_024635875.1 Pricia sp. | reverse complement strand
TTTTCTTTGGTGACCATTTTGGCGCCATTCTTAATTAAGAAATCCTCGAATTTCTTAACTGTTTCCGCTATCTGTTCATCAGAAAGCACGGGATTCAAAATGAAAACAGTTTCGTAATGGTTCATAAATGTATATTTTTTAGGAGCGCAAAAGTAAGAATAATTAGGACACATTACAAGAAAATAGGAATTTCTTCGTTCTATAGGAGTATAATCCCAAAAATCGAACTTTACCCAAGTCTTAACCTATGTTCATCGTCGATTATAAAGAAAACACCACCGGCTACACATTTTTTTTACGGTTGAAGGAGTTTTTTTAGTATTTTGTCGATGATTTAACCCCACAAATCGCCCTATTTATGAAACTAAGATGTATTATCGTAGACGATTCGTCTATGCAACGTATGGCCGTTGCAAAGCTAGTAAACAGTCATCCGAACCTTGCTATGGTTGCGGAGTATAGCAACGCCATCGAAGCCAAAAACGGTATTAAGAATCACGAGATCGATCTTATCTTTCTTGATGTTGAAATGCCTATCATTAACGGATTCGACCTACTCGAATCCCTTGAAAACAGTCCCCAAGTAATCTTGATTACCGGTAAACCCGACTATGCGCTTAGGGCTTTCGATTACGACGTTACCGATTATTTGCATAAGCCCATCACGTTGGCCCGCTTCGATGCCTCGGTCAAACGAGCTATTTCGAAGTACGAGCAAATGCATCAGGTACATGAAGATGAGGAGCATATTTTCGTAAAGAGCAACTTGAAAAAACGTAAGGTCATCCTTAACGATATCAAATGGATCGAAGCGCTTGGCGATTACATCAAATTGGTGACCGACGAGGCCAATATCGTTATCTTGTCGACGATGAAGTCTTTCGAAAAGCAATTGCCCGAAGAAAAGTTTCTCCGTATACACAAATCGTATATCGTAAATTTGGAGAAAATTGAAAAGTTCAACAGTAAGAACGTTGAAGTAAGTGGACGGTCCATTCCCTTAAGTAGGAACAAGAAAACCGAGTTGGCAGAAGCTCTGAATAACGTCTAGCACTTCTACTTTAGAATAATATAAACCGCGGTTTCTTTAAAAGAAATGGCGGTTTTTTTTTGGATTAACCCTCGACTGCCTGCCCGATATGTCATTCAGACGTGCGCTCGGGATTACAAATTAAGCTATTTGCTTAATCCTAAATATGATCTACATTATATATAACCCTCACACTTCGATACTGCGAAACAGCGTTGAACGATTTTTCGATTCGCTTGATAACCGTCTTGGTTTTTGATACCGATTGATTTTGTGGAATCTTGACCAACACATTTTTTAAGAACTGGTTACGTATACGGGCGACTGGGGGATATTCCGGCCCTAGCACATTAATACCTAACGCATTTCGCAGCGCTTGGGCGAACCAGTCGGCCGCCTCATTCAACCGGTTGTACTCCTTATGCTTGAATGTAATTCGGATAATACGATTTTGAGGGGGATAGTTATATTGCTCCCGTTCGTACAATTGCTCTTTGAACATGCCCTCGTAATCATTGGTCGAGACCTGTTTTAAAATTTGATGGGAAGGGTTATAGCTCTGGATGATTACCCTGCCCTGTTTTTTTGTTCGTCCTGCCCTGCCCGCTACTTGCGTCAACAACTGAAAGCAGCGTTCGTGCGCACGATAGTCGGGAAAGTTCAAAAGGGAATCCGCGTTCATGATACCGACCAGGCTGACATTTCTAAAATCTAGGCCTTTGGTCAGCATTTGGGTGCCCACCAGAATATCCATTTCTTGTTGTTCGAAGGCGGTAATTATTTTCTCGTAGCCGTGCTTGCCACGGGTGGTATCGAGGTCCATACGCCAGGTCTTGGCCTCGGGAACTAGGGTTTCCAGTTCTTTCTCAACTTGCTCGGTACCAAAACCTTTAGTGTCTAACGATGGACTGCCGCAGGCCTGGCAACTTTCTTGTAGGGCCATGTGATAGCCACAGTAGTGGCAACGCAGCTGTTTTTTGTACTGATGGAAGGTAAGGCTAACGTCGCAATTGGGACATTGTGGGGAATGCCCGCAGGTCGTACATTCCACTATAGGCGCGTACCCCCGGCGGTTTTGAAATAGGATGACCTGTTCGCCCGCATCCAAGGTTTCCTTTATCTCTTCGAGCAAACGTTCGGAAAAATGACCTTTCATCCGTTTTTTTCGGGTGTGTTCCTTGAGATCGACGAGTTCTATCTCGGGCATGAGTACGTTACCATAGCGGCGTTTTATTTCAGCATATCCGTATTTACCCGTTCGGGCATTATAGAAACTTTCAATGCTAGGTGTAGCGGAACCCAATAAAATATGGCTTTGATGTAAGTTCGCCAATATTATAGCGGCATCACGGGCATGATAGCGGGGAGCGGGGTCGAACTGCTTGAAAGACCCCTCATGCTCTTCATCGACGATAATCAGTCCCAATTCCGAATAGGGCAAAAACAGGGCGGAGCGGGCCCCAATAACAATCTGCGCTTTCGGCTTTTTGGCCAAAACATTGTTCCAAACCTCTACCCTTTCCTGAATATTGTATTTGGAATGATAGACGGATACCTTCTCGCCGAAATAATCCTGTAAACGGGAAATCAACTGCGTCGTTAAAGCGATTTCTGGTAAAAGATAAAGGGCTTGTTTGCCCGAACCGATACATTCCTCGATCAATTTTACATACACCTCGGTCTTACCGGATGAGGTGACTCCGTGCAACAAGACCGTTTTTTTATCCTCAAAAGCTCGGGATATATCCTTTAAAGCTTCTTGTTGATATTCGTTCAACGCCTTGAGGGCGAAAATTTCCTCTTCGCCTTCATAATTTACCCTATCTATTCGGATAAAATATTCCTCAAGAATTTCCTTGTCCACCAAAGATTTGATGACCGCCTTCGAACCCCCGCTGGTTTCCTCGAGTTCCGAGACCTTGATGGGTTTTTTTCTAACTGCTTGCAATTGGAAAAGGGATAGTACGACCTGACTTTGTTTGGGCGCACGGCTCAGTGTCTCAAGTAAAGCTTCCAGGTTTTCCTCGGATAGATATTCCGTTCCCAATTTGACGTAGCGTATCAATTTGGGGATATACTGCTCGTACATTTCCTCTTTTAAAAGGATGACTTTTTTTTCGAGCAACCGGTTGAGAATTGGCAAGATATTCTTCCGGTCGATGATGGAACTTACTTCATGAACCTTAAGTGAGGACTGATGTTGTAGGGCCTCGTAGACTAAAAATTCGTCATCCTCCAAATCTGTATCATCCACCTCTACCCTATCGTTTCGCAGAATAAGGGTCTCACTTTCCAGTAAAAATGCACTGGGTACGGCAGATCGGAAAACTTCTCCCAAAGCACACATATAGTACTCAGCGATCCATTGCCAATGTTTAAGTTGATATGGGTTTACGATGGGATGTTCATCTAAAATCCGATGGATTTCTTTGGCCTCGTATACTTCGGGTGGCTTATTATGGACAGCATGTACCAAAGCCGTATAAATTTTTGACTTCCCGAAGGGAACCCCTACCCGCATTCCCGGCTTTAAAAACTCCGCTTCCGGTTTTGAAACACTGTAAGTAAACAGTTTTTCTAAGGGAATCGGCAAGATGACATTGATGAAGTATTCCATGGCTTTTTTCGTCACCCTTCAACACGCTTCCACGTCTGCGTACGATAAATAAAGGCCAAGTAGCCCCTGACCAAGAGCTCGTCGGGGTTATCGGGGTTTAGCCATATCTTACAGCGAAAGGTCATGGCCTGTTGAGGGTCGAAGAGGGTATCGCCCTTGTAAACGCCCTCACCTTTATGTTCAGCGTCTTCTATAATGGTCATACCCAAAACAGGTTTGTCCTTACGTTCACCCTCGCATTTTTCGCAGATAAAATTTTCTTTTCCCTCTTCAACGATCTCGATGACCTTACCATCCATCAATCCCTCATCGTCTCGATAAATATCTATAATGGCCTTCGGCTTTCCGGTACGGTCGTCAATGGTCTTCCATTTTCCAAAAACGGATTGTGCCTGAACTGTAGGCACAGCTAGTATCAAGAAGCATAAAGTGATTAATTTATTAGTCGTCATCCTGTTTTTTATGGGTTTTTCGTAGGGAATTTAAAGTGGCGTTCAACTCGAAGCCGAGCAGCAATATATTGGAATTTATCCATATATAGACCATTAAAATCAATAATCCCCCCAAGGCACCGTACAATTCGTTGTATCGCGCAAATTTTTCCACATATACCCCGAAGAGGTAGGAAGTCAGCATAAAAAGGAGGGTGGTCATTAAAGCTCCCAATGAGAAAAATCGGGCCTGCTTACCTTCGGCCGTTCCAAAATAATAAAGGATGGCCGTTGTGAAATAGGATAGAATGATAAAGAAAAGCACCTTACCGACCTGTGCCCCGATGATATCGCTGTCGGTGAGGTTGTAGCCCCTCGTCTTCGAGGCCCAAAGACTCAAATAATCTAAAATATAAAATTCAAAATATACAAAGACGACTGCTCCAACAATCAGTAGAACAGAAAGAATGATGCCCACCATAAGCGCGTAAAGGTATTGCCGGAAAAAATTACGGGTCAGTTCGACATGGTACGAGTTTTCGAACCCCCCGAAAATGGCGTTTACCCCATTGGCCATTAAAAAAATGGATATGAAAAATGCGGAAGATAGCAGCCCACCTTGTTTCTGATCTTTTATCTGTTGGTAGATCTCATGAAAATAATCACTGGTCGCAGATGGCAAGAAAGACTCTAAAAACAAGAGGAACTGAAAATCAAAATCCTCCGTTCCGACGCTTACATAGGGTATGACGAAGGGTACCAAGGTCAGTAAAAAAATCAATAAGGGAAAAAGGGCCAAGAACAAGCTGAAAGCAATCGAACTGGCCCGGGTGGACAAGGTGCCTTTTAAAATACCGAAAATGTAAATCTCTAAAAGACCGTAAAGCGAAAGGCCCTCAAAGGCGGATAGTCTGATCTCCTTTAAAAAGCGCATTAAACGATTGACAATAGGTATTTTGGCGAGCTTTTCCTCTACTTCTTGAGACATCTAGACCGCTTTAAGACTTAAGTCCATATTATAAACGGAATGGGTAAGGGCGCCCGAAGAGATATAATCCACGCCACATTCCGCATATTTTCTGATGGTGGTTTCGTCGATACCGCCTGAAGATTCGGTGAGACAAGAATTATCGATGAGCGCTACCGCTTTTCGGGTATCTTCATAATTGAAATTATCTATTAAGATGCGATAAACGCCTCTGGACTCTAAAATCTCCTTGATCTCATCCAAATTTCGGGCCTCAACGATGATTTTCAGATCGCGGTCGGTATCTTTTAAATACTTTTTTGTTTTTTGGATGGCCTTGGTGATTCCCCCTGCAAAATCAACATGGTTATCCTTTAGCATAATCATATCGTACAAGGCAAACCGATGGTTTTCCCCTCCCCCGATTTTGACCGCCCACTTTTCCATGGCACGTATGCCCGGGGTGGTTTTACGGGTATCGAGAATTCGAGTGCCGGTACCTTCCAACAGCTTTACGAACACATTCGTTTTGGTAGCAATGGCACTCATACGCTGCATCGCATTCAATACGATGCGTTCGGCTTTCAAAATGCTCCGTGAGCTGCCGGAAACATAAAAAGCAATATCCCCGTATTTAACCGGCGAACCATCTGTGACACCTATTTCAAGTTCCAAATTTCCATCTACATGCGCAAAGACCTGCATGGCAAAATCGATGCCCGCAATAATACCCTCTTCCTTGACCAAAAGTTTCGCCTTGCCCATAGCCCTCTTGGGAATACAGGCCAAAGAACTATGGTCACCATCGCCTACATCCTCGCGGATTGCGTTCTCTATGATACGATCGATTTCTGTTTGAAACTGTGCTTCAGTAATCATGTCTATCGGTAAAGGTTCCTGCTAAATTAGTAAATTGTAATTTGGTTCCGCCGTATTCCGAAGGCTTACGAAGAGAATTCAGAGAAAGGCAATGCGATAGTAACCAATCTATCTATTGAATCTATTCGTAAACTTTAAGGATGTATGGCATTATATTTTGGTATTTGATGCTTGGGATTTGGAATTTGCAAATTACATTTGCCATATGACCATCAAACTATTAGCCATTGGCAAAACGGACAGTAAACCACTTCAGCAGCTAATTTCGGAATATAAAAACCGGTTGAAGCATTACGTTCGGTTTGAACTTGAGACCATCCCCGATATGAAAAACGTAAAAAACCTTTCAGAAGTACAACAGAAAGAAAAAGAAGGCGAACACATACTTAAAAAATTGTCGCCGACCGATATCCTCATCCTTCTCGACGAAAATGGAAAACATTTTTCTTCAATCGATTTTTCAAAATACTTTCAAAAGAAAATGAATTCCGGCATCAAACAGTTGGTTTTTGTTATAGGCGGCCCTTATGGTTTCAGTGATGCGGTTTATGAAAAGGCCCAGGGCAAAGTCAGCCTGTCGAAAATGACCTTTTCACATCAGATGGTGCGTTTGTTTTTCGCAGAACAGGTGTATAGGGCGTTTACGATATTGGCGAACGAGCCGTATCATCATGGATGAGGTTCACCCGCAAGCATTTAGTTCAATAAAATAGAACCAACCTTTGAAGATGGTTAGAGACTCCCGTCAAATTATCCTGAGCGCCAGTCTGAACGGAACGGGCAGGGAGCCGAAGGACGGTAATGACAAGAACACTTAATTAATAAAGCACCCGAAACTTGATGGTATGCTCTACTTTCTTCAGAGCCTTGATGACATCCTTGTTATATTCTTTGTCCAAATCCGTAATTACATAGCCTACTTCGCTATCAGTGGATAAATATTGACCTAAAATGTTCAGTTCGAATTCGGCCAAAACGGCGTTTATCTTTGCCATGATACCGGGCACGTTTTTATGTATATGAAGGAAACGGTGCGCTTTGCTCAATTTAGGCAAACGGATGTTAGGAAAGTTTACGGCATCGACCGTATTACCGGAATTGATATAGTCCATTATCTTATTGGGCACAAAATCGGCGATGTCTCGTTGGGCCTCTTCGGTACTGCCCCCAATATGCGGTGTGAGAATTACGTTGTCAAGCCCTTGTAATTCGGTCTTGAATTCGCCATTACTTGCTGGTTCTTCTGGATATACGTCAATGGCGGCACCCCCAAGTTTGCCGCTCTTTAAGGCTTTCGCCAAGGCTTCTATGTCCACTACAAAACCACGGGAGAGATTGACCAACAAGGCTCCATCCCGCATTTGCTTGATTTCGCGTTCGCCTATAAAATTCTTGTTTGCGGGGTTGTCATCGATATGCAGCGTGACCACATCGGAAACGTTCAAAAGGTTCTCAAGGGTGGCGCATTTTTTAGCGTTTCCCAAGGCCAGACTATCCTCTATATCATAATAGTATACACGCATACCCAAGGCTTCCGCTAAAATGGACAATTGCTTTCCGATATTACCATATCCCACGATACCGAGGTTCTTTCCTCGCACCTCTCGAGATCCAGTAGCTGTCTTCTGCCAAGATCCAGCGTGTATTTCGGTACTTCTTGGGAATATACTGCGCGTTAGCATAATGATTTCACCGATAGCCAGTTCGACCACAGATCTTGTGTTGCTATACGGTGCGTTGAACACGACCACTCCTTTTTTCTTGGCATGCTCAAGATCGATTTGGGTAGTACCGATACAAAAAGCACCGACCACCAATAATTTGTTGGCAGCGTCGAGCACCTTTTGGGTCACTTGGGTCTTCGATCGGATACCCAATACGTGTACGCCCCTGATTTTTTCGATAAGCTCATCTTCGGGAATACTATGTTTCAGCAATTCAACCGAAAACCCGTCACCGGAAAGATTATCAAAGGCATCGGGGTGCACATTTTCCAACAACAATATCTTAATGCGGTTCTTAGGGTAAGAAATATTTCTAGGCAAATCGTTCACAAATAAAAATTCATCCATATTCGGGGTTATATAATCGGCTTTATTGGTAGCTTTTTCGCGGTGTACGTTTTCGGTGTAGGCAAAAAATTTATGGGCGATTCCAGCTTCGCGCATTACGTAATCACTATATCCATCACCGATGACCTGTACTTCGCCGTCCAGTTTCAAGAGCTTTAAGCATTCGATTTTTCCGTTGTGGGAAGCGAGTACGTTATCCTCGTCGAAACCGATAATCTTTCCGTTGTCATCGAATTCAAAAGTGTTGGCGTATACTCTGTCCGAAGGAATATTGTATTCCTTTACGATAGGATCTATAAACTCCTTAAATCCACAGGAAATCACATAGATATCATCCGAGAATTTTTCAAAAAACTCCTTGTTCGCCTCAATGGATTTAGAAATTTTCTGCCGAAGTTCTTCGACCAAAGGCTCTAGATCATCTTTATGGGCGTTCAATAATTTAATTCGACGTTCCAATGACTCCGTAAATGAAATGTCGCCATCGATGCCCAAATTGGTAATTTCCTGGATTTTTTTTATGATTTCGTCGCGGTTGGAATTTCCTGCCAAGGTCATCTCCGCCAGAACATCCAAGGCCTCTACCCGGGTCAATGTGCTATCGAAATCGAATACGTACTTTCTGCCTGTGTTTACCATATTTATTGAAACCTTTTCGGTATAGCGAACTCGTCTTGAGTTGTTCTTTTACCTGCCCCCCTGTCGGGGTCACATTTTAGGCTCTAATTTTGTCTTTTTTTTCGCACCGTTGCTACGGCTATGCTTCTCAAAAAAACCTTCATTAGAGCACAATCCACCCGACCGGTACGGGCGGGAAGCCAAAAATCTCGGCCCCAAACAATAACTCAAGACGAGTTTAACGCATGGAGATGGGATTTATTTTCAAAATTAGGGGACAAAAGTAAAGATAAATTTTTTCCGATTTTCAGGATTGCCATTAAATGTTATTCCTGTCACTAATCCGTAGAAATTTGATAGAGATCTATCGAAAGGAATACTATTCGAAGATAGCTCTTTAAATGGATATATTTTTAGCTCCTATATATAATACCGGTCACAATGGCAAGACCGAAACTCATAAGCGTGCCAATCAAAATATACTCCGTGAGCTTCCGGTTATTGCTTTCCTTCAAATCATTAAAACGAAAAACGGATTTGGCACCTATCAAAAGTCCGATAGCTTCCCAACGTCCTAGAATTATAAACATAAGAACAAAGAGGCGTTCGATAATACCGATATATTTTCCCGCATTGGGAAGGGATTTATGGTCGAGCTCGATTTTATTGTCCATAGCTTCCAACAATTTGCCCATTATGATCGCTGCGGGAAAGGTGACAAATACAATGGCGGTTACTAATGGCCAATCCAGTTTTTCGAACAGGGCAATCGTATGCCCTACCAGATTGCCATAGTATGCAGCGGCATACAAAACAGCCAAATGTGAGGCCTGATCAATAAAAAAAGGGATGCTCCTCAGTCTGAACAAAGGTGTGGCGTATAGTTTGGCCAAATCGATAAAGTAGTGGGAAACTGCGATGATCAGGGCCAGTTTCCAGTACTTCAAATCCCACAAAAGTATCATGTTCACGAAAAAATGTACTAATACATGTATATAAAGATATTTTGATTTGACCTTGTTCGCTTCTTTGTGAACGACCCAACGAGTGGGCTGTAACAGGAAATCCCCAATTAAATGCGCCAGTAAAAGTTTGGTGAAAATCAGCATCGGTTCAGGTCTTTTAAGATTTTATCGTAATAGTCAAGTAGTTCAAAGACAAGGTCTAAACGCGCCCTTTTCTGGCGTTGGCTCACGGCCGATTGCTGAATGCCCAATCGCTTGGCCAAATCCGCTTGCGAGGCTTTGGGATGTTCAAAGGCCATAACCACGATTTCTGCGGAAACGGGGCTCCAGTCATCCATGAAGTTAAGGGCCAATTTGAGCATCAGGTTCAGGGTATCGTCGTAAAAACTGCTACCTGTCGCGATGGTAAGGTTCAATTTATCTTCTTTCAATGATTCGAAAGTTCTACCGGAACGTTGGTACGCAGGCCCATTTGATTCACTGATCCCTGCACCCCTAAAGGTTTCGGTGCCCAGGCCGATACCCATGCGTACGTCTAGCCCTTTTATGGTCTTTAATAAGGCTTTGATGTGTATTGCCGCACCAAGTACGTCTTCTCGGGGTATTTTTAATTGAAACTCGTCGCCTCGGTATACATCCCAGTCAGTAGGCGATTCACCAAAATTTGACAAATATTTTTTTAATGCACTAAGCCACTCGGAAACCTCATAGTTCTCGGAATTAACAATATCGCCCGTTATAATCGCTATCATATCATATTATAAGTCAAAACGCTAATATATGAATATATAATTGAATTAGTTAATATTTCAATATATAAGCTAAAAAGCTAATAATACGTATTATAAGCTAAAATACTTATAATTAGTAAGGTCTAAATTTTTATAGGGACACCTGACAAATTTCCTCAAATCAATAATTTTAGTTTAGAAAGGGTTCTCAATCCCAAATTTCGTAAGGTTTTGAGAAAGCAGCGTTTTTAAAAATGTTCTACTATCAAAACCACCTTCGGACCAATAAACAATACTGCTTGTAGTCCTTATTAAAAATTTTCGCTAATGCTTGCTCTTCGGGTTCGATTTGAAATCGGTTCATATAGGCAACAAAACCAGCGGCAAAAAGGGTATTGAATGCATTGCCCAGCCAAACGCCCCATGCCAGCAACAGCAACAGCATCGCAAGATACATCGGATTTCGGGTATAGGCATAGATTCCGTTGGCCACCAATTTTTTTGTCTTACCGGGTTGTGCAGGGTCTATCGTAGTCTTAGCAGCGTAAAACTGGAAAAGCGCTATTACGGTAATTATAATAGCGAACACGGCCAAAGCAATCATAAGATACTGGCGACCAAAAAAATCAAAGTATCCGAAGGGTAGAAATTCGGCGAGTAGGTACATCAGCAATCCGAATACCAAAAAAACGATGGCAGGGGGAATTTTTAATTTCATGCGCCAAAATTACTATTTTTGGGTTGAACTCGTTTTGAGTTTCTGTTTGGAACCGAGATTTTCGGCTTTTGTGCTCTAATAATGGCTTTTTTGAGTAGCATAGCCGTAGCTACGGTGCGAAAAAAAGACGAAATTAGAGTGCAAAATGTGAAAATCGTAGGTAAAAAAGAAGCTCAAAACGAGTTCAAAATGAAACTCGTCTTCGCAACACACAATGAAAACAAATTCACTGAGGTAAAGAAATTGGTTCCCGCGCATATCGATCTAGTGTCGCTGACCGATATCGGTTGTACCGAAGAAATTCCCGAAACGGGAAAAACCTTGGAAGAGAACGCCCGAATAAAAGCCGATTATGTGACCGAAAATTTTGACCTACCCTGTTTTGCCGATGACACGGGACTTCTTGTAGACGCGCTTCATGGCATTCCAGGCGTATTTTCTGCCCGATATGCCGGCGAACAAAAGAGCTCGGAGGATAATATGGACAAACTACTAGCAGCCCTAAAAGGTATAAACGACCGGAAAGCAAGATTTACAACTGTAATCGCCCTCAACCTAAACAACGAACGCCATACTTTCACCGGCTCGGTAGAAGGTGACATCATAAAGGAAAAAAGAGGAAACGAAGGTTTCGGATACGACCCGATTTTCAAACCTGCGAACTGCGAAAAAACCTTTGCGGAACTTTCCATAGCCACTAAAAACCAGATCGGCCATCGGGGCAAAGCCATAAGACAATTACTACAGTTCTTAGAAAAATAGTGCATCTCAATAAATAACCTTACTTTTGCAGCCATTTTAACGCCGCCGGTATGGCAGGTGTTGTAAGGAGAAGTCCAATGGGTTATACGCTAATCGCTCTTTACAACACACATATTTGCGATTAACTATAATACATTATGACTAAATTTGAAGCACTGGGGCTAAATAAGGCCCTATTAGATGCTGTTGCCGACATGGGTTTTGAAACCCCATCGGAAGTACAGGAAAAAGCAATCCCTATTTTATTGGAAAGCGATACCGATCTGGTCGCTCTTGCCCAGACAGGAACGGGAAAAACAGCCGCTTTTGGATTTCCGCTCATCCAAAAACTGGATAGCAACAGCCGTACTACACAAGGATTGATCCTCTCCCCTACCCGCGAGCTCTGCTTGCAGATTACCAACGAAATGCAGGCCTATTCCAAGTACGTGAAAGGGGTGAATACCGTTGCTATCTATGGAGGTGCAAGTATCACCGATCAGGCACGACAGATTAAGCGCGGCGCGCAAATTGTCGTCGCTACGCCAGGCCGTATGAAAGATATGATCGGACGCGGACTTGTCGATATTTCCAAAATCGATTATTGTATTCTAGATGAGGCCGATGAGATGCTTAATATGGGCTTTTATGAGGATATCAAGGATATTCTAAGCAATACGCCGAACGAAAAATCAACTTGGTTGTTTTCTGCCACCATGCCGAAGGAAGTTTCTAAGATTGCCAAGAAATTCATGCACAATCCCGTTGAGATTACCGTAGGTACCAGAAATGCCGGCATCTCAACGGTCAACCACGAATACTATGTGGTCGGCGGACGAGATCGATATCCTGCCTTAAAAAGGTTGGCCGATGCCAATCCCGATATCTTTTCCGTAGTCTTTTGCCGAACGAAAAGGGATACGCAGCGTGTCGCCGAAAAATTAATTGAAGACGGCTATAATGCCGGTGCTTTACACGGAGACCTAAGCCAGAACCAACGCGACTTGGTTATGAATTCTTTTAGAAAGAAGCAGATACAGATGCTAGTCGCTACCGATGTAGCAGCACGTGGTATCGATGTAGATGACATTACGCATGTTATCAACTATCAGCTTCCCGATGAAATCGAAGTCTATACCCATAGAAGCGGGCGTACGGGTCGAGCAGGCAAATCGGGAATCTCAATGGTCATTGTAACGCGCAGTGAAATCCGCAAGATAAAATCCATAGAGAAAAAAATCCAACAGAACTTCAACCAAAAAACAATTCCCACGGGCATTGAAATCTGTGAGACCCAACTGTACCACTTGGCCAACAAAATCAAGGAGACCAAGATAAATAAAGATGTAGATAACTATCTGCCCGCCATAAACGAGGTTTTGGAGGGGATTGATCGTGAAGAGCTGATAAAAAAAATCGTATCGGTCGAATTTACCCGCTTTTCGAACTACTACAACAAAACCAAAGACCTGAACGTGGCCGATAGTAGAGAAAGTAAAAGTAGCAGGGGCGACCGGGAACGAAGCAGTGCGCCGTCATCGAACGGATCGGTTAGGTATTTCATCAATGTGGGGGAAAAAGATGGTTACGATTGGATGACTTTAAAAGATTTTCTCCGCGATACCTTGAGCCTAGGCCAAGAAGATGTGTATAAAGTCGATACCAAAGATTCCTTTTCCTTCTTTAACACCGAAGCCGAACATACCGAGCAGATACTCAAATTCTTTACCGATTTCAAATTGAACGGAAGGTTCATCAACGTCGAAATCTCCCAGAACCCTGGTGGTGGCGGTGGCGGTTATCGCGGTAAAAAAGGTAAGGACAAAAGAGGAGACAAATTCAACGATCGAGGCGGTCGTAGTAAAGGTCGCGAAAGAAAAGGGACGAAAGCTAAATCTGGTAATTCCGGTAAAAGACGGAGCAAGCAGAGTAGAAGCGATTTTTTTTAAGACATCTTGATGACCTTATTTTTGAGTTAATTGTATATTAAAAAATACGCTTCGGCGTATTTTTTTGTTTTGTTTAGTACATTTATTCCGTAACCATACACAATGAAACCATTTCTACTGCTAATTTATATCCTATTTACAAGTATCGCTTTTTCACAGGAAGATGAGGCTGCCGATCAGGAAATTAACGCCGTCGTGGTGAACGCCCAGACTGATAATACCATGGAAAGCGTTCATGTCGTCAATCTCAACCAAGTGGTCGGTACAATTACCAACGAAAAAGGGGAATTCACGATTACGGCAGCCGTAAACGACACGCTTTATTTTTCCTTTTTAGGTTTTAAATCCCAGAAAATACGGGTGACCAACGATATGTTCAAGTTCGGGAACACCAAAATCTCGTTGACCGAACTCGCCTATGCCCTCGAAGAGGTCATTGTGCGGCCCTATCAACTTACGGGCTATCTCGAAATTGATGTAAAGAACCTTCCTGTCAACAATGCCTATCAATACAGTATTTCAGGGCTTTCGGTGGGCTACGAAGCCGGCAACAAAAGCGCGAGTGCCGTCACAAAAGTGTTGGGAGCAATTCTAAATCCTGCTGATCTGCTACGCAATCTTTTCGGCAAACAGCCTAACCAAATGAAGAAATTGCGCAAGATGAAGGAAGATGACCAAATACGTGATCTATTGGCCTCAAAGTTCGATCGGGAAATCCTTATGGAAATGCTGCAGATCGATAAATTGGATATACAGGATATCCTAAACAATTGCAACTATTCCAAATCCTTTATTACAACGGCGAACGACCTTCAGATTCTTGATGCCATAAGTAGTTGTTATGAAGATTTCAAGGTGCTCAATCGAAAAAAATAGTTGGATACGGGAAAGCTTTGCGCCATGCGCATAGCGGACAGCGAAAAGGCTCTTCTTAATGAAAGAAATTATAGCATCAAATATATTTTTCGTTTCCACCATCATTTTATAGCTTTAGGACATGAAAAAAATGCTCTTGGCTATAGTGCTTTTGACCTTTTTTGTTTCCTGTAAGCAGGCAAAGACCGATACGGTCGAAAACACAACCTTGGTTAACGATTGGATTCCCGTACCACTCAATAATGCCCCCTTTGCTTGGGAAGGGGCAAATATTTATTTTCTGCTTACCGACCGTTTCAAAAACGGTGACACCTTGAACGATGTCAATTTCAAGCGTACGGAACCCACCGGCCCCCTCAGAGGATTCATGGGGGGCGACATCGCAGGTATCACCTCAAAAATAGAACAAGGCTATTTTAGCGACCTAGGTGTGAATGCCATTTGGTTTACTCCGGTAGTGGAACAAGTTCATGGTAGCACGGACGAAGAAACCGGAAACACTTAAGGATATCATGGGTATTGGACCAAGGATTGGACGGCCTTAGACCCTAATTATGGTACTAAGCAGGACTTGGAAAAGCTAATCAAAACCGCTCATAAATATGATATCCGTATTCTGATGGACGTGGTTTTGAACCACACCGGTCCCGTTACCGACGAAGATGCCGTTTGGCCCGAAGAGTGGGTACGGGTCGAACCGACTTGTACATTTACCGATTATCAGAGTACTACCGAATGTACCTTGGTAGACAATCTACCTGACATTCATACCGAATCTGACCAAGCTGTCGAACTGCCCGACGCTCTTTTGGCCAAATGGAAGGCAGAGGGCCGTCTTAGCCAAGAACTAGACGAACTGCAATTATTCTTTGAACGTACTGGTTATCCAAGGTCACCTAGATTCTATATTATCAAATGGCTGACGGATTATGTGAACGCTTTAGGAATAGACGGTTTTAGGGTAGATACCGTAAAGCACGTAAATGAAAATGCGTGGGTGGAACTACAGAAAGAAGCTGCGCACGCCTTTGCGAACTGGAAAAAAATGCATCCGGGCGAAGTTTTGGACGATACGCCCTTTTACATGGTCGGGGAAGTTTACGGCTATGGCATTTCCGGAGGAAAGGAATATAATTTCAACGATAAAAAAGTGGATTACTTCAATCATGGCTTTAAAAGTCTGATCAACTTTGAACTTAAGACGGATGCGCTTCTGGACTATGAGACAATTTTCACAAAATACAGCGATATTCTGCATACTACCTTAAAGGACAAAAGTGTATTGAACTACCTCACATCCCATGACGATCCCCATCCTTACGACGCCGAACGTAACGACCCCGTCAAGGCGGCCAATATCTTACTATTGACGCCTGGCGCATCCCAAATTTATTATGGCGATGAAACAGCAAGAGACCTGACTATGGAAGGTTCGGAAGATAATCCCATAATGGGTGATGCCACGCTACGGTCTTTTATGAACTGGGACGATATCGATAGTATTCCCCGGACTCAAAAAGTACTTGAGCACTGGCGTAAACTTGGGAAATTCAGACACGACCATTTGGCGGTTGGGGCCGGTAAACATCTACGGCTTGCCAAAAATCCCTATGTTTTTAGCAGAACCTATGTCGATGGCGATTTTAAGGACAAAGTGGTCATCGGGCTCGATCTTCCTAATGGGAAAAAATCACTCTGGGTAAAAGGCTTCTTCGGTGATGGCACCAAACTTCACGATACCTACTCAGATACTGTGGTTACCGTTGCCAATGGTAAGGTAATTCTCGACAACGAATATGATATCGTCCTTCTTGAAGTAGCCGACTAAGGTTTTGAATGATCAATGACTTTCCAAATGCATTTAACGATTTTTTGTTTTTTTTATGTATTCCTTTGTGCTTGTGGTATAGCTTTTGAAACCTCAGCGCTAGTTCTATCAGTTCTATCTTTGTCATGTTTATTTTGAACTAGACAAACCAAAATACCATAATGGATTCCCCAAGGATTAAAAAATCAAGAATTAGTAGAAGAAGGTTTCTGACAAAGCTTTTTCTGGGAAGCATAGGTTTGGTGTTTTTAGATGCATTTTGGTTCGAACGATACATTATCGCTTGGAAGGAATTCGATATTTCGGATGGTTCTGAGGATAAGATAAAAACGATACATCTATCGGACCTACATATCAATTCCATCAAGTCTTTTCATAAAGACTTGGCCGAAAGAATCAACAAAGAGCGGCCTGATGCCCTCTTTGTGACCGGCGACTCCGTAAATCGTATGAGCTGGATTCCTGTTTTGGATGCCTTTCTAGCTATGATCGATTACGATATCCCAAAATTTGCTATTATGGGCAATGTAGATTATAAAGGGAGAGTCACTAGTGATGCCTTAAGAAAAACCTATGAAAAACATAACGGAAAGTTTTTGATCAACCAAAACCAAATACTAAATGTGAAAGAACGTACCGTGAACATCGTCGGTGTTGACGATTATGTCTGCGGCTACCCTGATTTTTCGAAAGCATCTAGCGATTTAAATCTCTCATTAGACACTATTGTTCTCAACCACTGTCCGGCCTATCGAGACGAAATAGATACCATGAACGCTAAGCTGGGACAAAAAATAAAACTGATTTTATCAGGCCACACACATGGTGGTCAGATAACCTTTTTCGGAAAAGCTATTTACACCCCGTATGGCAGCGGCAACTATGTAAAAGGCTGGTATAAAAACGAGCATAGCCAGTTGTATGTTTCAAAAGGAATAGGCACCCGAGCCCTACCCCTACGCTTCGGGTCAAGGGCCGAGGCTATCATATTTTATATTTGATGGTATTGTTCGGTCTTTCGCCACTCTTTAACCTGGGGTAGAAGCTGCGAGATAGATCATCTAGCAAATGACATTTCGAAATACGGAATTTACCAAGAACGAGAAAGCCGTTCACGTAGCCAGAGCCTTCTAAGACCGATAGTAACGGTCTAAAATAGTATCTATACTTTTAATGGACTTTTTGGTCCAATCCAAACGCTTTTCCAATTTTTCGGTTTCGGTCAAGGGCCATGGCAGATTTGTTTTCCGCAACTTTGTGGTCAACGTTTGCAACATAATTGCCGCGGATACCGAAATATTCAGGCTTTTGGTAAAACCTGTCATCGGAATCTTTAAAAACCCATCGCTACCGTTCATCACCTCTTTGCTCAGGCCCTCTCTTTCAGTGCCGAAAAACAATGCTGTTTTACCTTCGATTTGAAAATCGTTTAACCAGCATACATCGTTATTAGGGGTAGTCGCAATTATTCGATATCCTTCGTTTTTGAGCGCGGCTATACAATCCGATGTACGATGGTAACGATGTACATCTACCCATTGTTGGGCGCCCATGGCAATATTCTTGTCCAACCGCTTACCGAACCGGCCTTCGATTACATGTGCTTCCTGCACGCCGAAGCTCTCACAAGTTCGTACGACCGCACTGGTGTTGTGTAGCTGAAAAACATCCTCTATCGCTACGGTGAGATACTTGGTCCGTTCCTCCAGAATTTTCAAAAACCGTTGCTTTCTTTCTTCGGATATAAAATTTTCCAGATATTCGAGAAGTTTAATGTCGTACATACCTCCAATATACCAAAAAACCTTAGTTCAAAATACATACATTTTTCAGACAGAATCCCATTTTATATAGTACGGCGTAGAATTAGTCAAAAAAGTTTTTTTTTAATACTAAACCTCCTTTTCTCGTACGTCGGTTCCAGAATGTGCAAACTTTCTTTATTTTTAGGGGATGAAGAAAATATGCGTTTTAACTGGGGCGGGCGTAAGTGCGGAGAGTGGCATAAATACCTTTAGGGATGACGGGGGACTATGGGAAGGCCACGATGTGATGGAAGTCGCCTCCCCCCAAGGTTTTGCCAAAAATCCAGCTTTGGTGCTCGATTTTTATAATCAAAGACGGAAACAATTGAAGAAAGTTACGCCCAATCATGCCCATTTAGCTTTGGCGGAACTCGAGGAATATTACGATGTAACCATTATTACCCAAAATGTGGATGACCTCCACGAAAGGGCGGGAAGCTCTTACGTAATTCATTTACATGGTGAACTTTTGAAAATGCGTAGTTCGGGAAACGAACGTTCAATTTTAAACTGTGAGGGAGATATAGCCCTTGGGGATTTATGTGAACAAGGCTATCAATTGCGCCCCCATATCGTATGGTTCGGCGAGGCGGTACCGCTGCTGGAGAAGGCGGCCGCGGAGACCCAATCGGCCGATTGCGTTATCATTATCGGCACGTCGATGCAGGTATATCCCGCAGCCAGTCTGGTAGACTATGCCCTTGAGGGCGTTCCGATTTATTTTATCGATCCCAAACCCAAGGTTTCGAAACACGATTTCGATAATTTGACCATCATTCCCAAAACGGCCGCTAAGGGAGTTCCCGTTTTGGTTTCGGATTTAATTACCAAAGCGCAGTGACTCAAGAAGAACTTTACCGCTCTTTGGATTATGTAAATCACTCCCGGGAAAAACGGGCGAAAATGTCGGCCTTGATACTCGAAAATCCGCAAGTGATCGAGCCGTTGATGGGTATTGGCTTTAGCGTTGACGACCCCATTTCTAACAGCGCTTGCTGGGTTCTGGAATTCACGGCCAAGGAAAATCTATCCTTACTTTTACCATATTTGGATGAAATTACTGCCAATCTAAAAAAAGTACCTCTCGAATCCTCGATTCGGCCCATGGCCAAAATCGGTGAGTATTTCATTAAGGCCTATTTCTCTAAAACATCCAATGAAACCCAAAAAGTATTGACCGAAATCCATTTGGAAAGGATAACTACGGCCTGTTTCGACTGGCTCATCGGCAATCACAAAGTGGCCGCCCAAGCCTATTCCATGACCTGTTTAGTACTGTTGGGCGAAAAATTCGATTGGATACATCCCGAACTGAAAATGCTGCTAGAAAAAAACTACCTAACTGGTAGTGCTGCTTACAAGGCCAGGGCGAGAATTACTTTAGCAAAAATCAAACAAAACATATAAACTTCTAAACTCATAAACCCATAAACTTTTTATAATCCAGTATCTTTGGCCTTTCCGGAAAAAATCCATTCAAATAAAAATTATGTCCTTACATATACTGAACGCTATCTCACCCATTGACGGGCGTTATCGAAATAAAACGGAATCGTTGGCGGCTTTTTTTTCCGAGGAAGCCTTGATCAAATATCGCGTTCGGGTAGAGATCGAGTATTTTATCGCACTTTGCGAGATTCCGTTGCTACAGCTTTCTTCTTTTGATGCTTCCCAATTCGAAGCTTTGCGGAATATTTATCGGGAATTCACTACCGCTAATGCCCAAGAAATTAAAGAAATCGAAAAAACGACCAACCACGACGTGAAAGCCGTCGAATATTTTATCAAGAACGCATTTGATCGATTGGGCCTTCAAAAGTTCAAGGAATTTATCCATTTCGGATTGACATCCCAAGATATCAACAACACGGCCGTACCCCTTTCCGTGAAAGAGGCCATGAATGAAGTCTATATTCCACAGTATCTCGAACTATTGAACAAATTGGAGCAATTGGCATCAGAATGGTCCGACGTTCCTATGTTGGCGCGTACGCACGGGCAACCGGCCTCCCCTACCCGCTTAGGCAAGGAAATCGCTGTTTTCGTAGTGCGTTTGAAAGAACAGTTCAATCTACTGAACGACATCCCCAGTGCGGCCAAGTTCGGTGGGGCCACGGGAAATTTCAATGCGCACAAAGTCGCTTATCCTGCTATTGACTGGAAAGCGTTTGGTCAAAAATTCGTGCACGAAAAATTAGGCTTGCACCATTCCTTTCCTACTACACAAATCGAGCATTATGACCATTTGGCAGCCCTGTTCGATACATTAAAACGCATCAATACCATAATCCTTGATCTGAATCGGGATTTTTGGACGTATGTCTCTATGGATTATTTTAAACAGCAAATTAAAAAGGGGGAAGTCGGCTCGTCGGCCATGCCGCATAAAGTGAATCCCATCGATTTTGAGAATTCCGAAGGTAACCTTGGCATTGCGAATTCGTTTTTCGAACATCTGTCGGCCAAACTGCCCATTTCACGTTTACAGCGCGACCTGACCGATAGCACCGTTTTGAGGAATGTGGGAGTACCCTTTTCCCATACATTGATTGCCTTCCAATCCACTTTAAAGGGATTGAACAAGCTCTTGCTCAACAGGCCCAAGTTCGATCAAGATCTTGAAAATAACTGGGCGGTCGTTGCAGAGGCCATTCAAACGATTCTGAGGCGGGAGGGTTATCCGAATCCCTATGAAACCTTAAAAGGGCTGACCCGCACGAATATCAGTATCGACCAAAAATCGATTGCCGGTTTTATAGATACCTTGGATGTTTCAGAACAAATAAAAAATGAACTGAAAGCTATTTCCCCCATGAATTACACTGGTATTTGAAGCGGGATATTTTCAGATTGCATTAGCACAAATAAATGGATTGTAAATTGATTTTACGATATTTGAAACCTACACTTTTTAGTCAAAGAGTAACTTAAAGCGCGACCGAACATGAAAGACAAATTTTCGATACAGGACTCCATAGGCAAACTTTGGGATAAAATGGATGCATGGCTAGATGCGATCATCTTGAAACTACCCAATATTGTGCTGGCCATTTTGACCATGGTTCTTTTCTACTTTATTGCCAAGGGTGTCCGAAATTTACTCAGAAAATATCTCTTGAGGCATATTGGTCAAGAGTCTATACAAAACATTGTGGGCAAAAGCGTGTTCATCGCAGTAATCTTAATAGGATTTTTCACCGCCTTGAGCGTTCTAGATTTGGATAAGGTTCTCACCAGTATTTTGGCGGGAGCCGGGGTTCTGGGCCTAGCCATCGGTTTGGCCTTACAAGGTACCCTGAGCAATACCGTAGGAGGTTTTATGCTCTCCTTTATGCCCGACATCCGCATTCATGATTCTATTAAGAACGGGGATGCATCGGGTGTAGTACAGGAAATTTCGCTTCGGAATATCGTTATAAAGACGCCGGAAAACTACGTTACCGTAATACCGAATTCAAAATTTGTAGATGGGGCTTTTACCAATTATTCCTTAACGGAGAGAGGTCGTATTGCCGTTAATTGCGGTGTAGGCTATGAAAGCAATCTTCAAGAAGTCGAAGATCTTACCGTCAAGATTATAGGTGAGAATTTTGAACAAAGAAATGGTGAGGGCGTAGAATTTTTCTTTACCGAGTTCGGGGATAGCTCCATTAACTTTATGGTGCGTTTTTGGACGGATGTTACAGGGTTTAAACAGGAACATGCCGCTAGGCACAAAGCCATCAAACTGATGAAGCAGCATTTCGATGGCAACGATATCAATATCCCTTTCCCCATTCGCACGTTGGATTTTGGTAAGAACAATTTGACTGTTCATACCGAGAAACAAATTGGAAAGGAGTCGAAAAGTTAATTTTTGGTACTAGCAAATAAATCATCCCTTGATGAGCTCTCCTATTTTTTCAAGGCCCTCGCCTTTGTAATCCGATTTTTGTAGCGCCTGCATAAACTGAGCGATTTTAGCAGGATTCATATTTTCGCCCAACACGCGTACCAACAAAAAACCCTTTTCGTTGCTGTCGCCATAAATGACCACCTCATCAATGGCGTCGTCATCGCCTAAATAGTTGATAGTTGCCTTGCCATAGCTGGTGTTCATTTTCATGAGCTCATTGAACTTAGTATGGTTTAAAATGGATTTTACTTTGGCTTTTTCAATCTGGAATTCAGCGCTATTGGCATCTGTCTTTTTGAAGGCCAAAACATTGAGCTTGTGAAGGGATTGCAATGCCTCCCTTTGCTCTCCCGTCAATTCTGCCTTTTCCATATTCAATAAGCTTACCGGAAGATCGACGGATAAAAAATTCGGGTTTTCAGAATTATTGACATAGTATTCCTGTAAGCTTTGGGTGGGATTACAGGCAGCAAAGGCCATTAAAAACAGTGTATAAATACTTAATCTTATCGTTTTCATGATGGTATTTTCAGATGATTATGGGAAGTCAATGGTCGCCCGTAGCCAGTACTAAATGATAGCCACAATTGCAATCGTTCATTTCTTACCTGCTTGATTTAGTTCTTTTGGCAGTCCCATCTTATTGGTCAGCGCCCCGATTTTGTTCAGGTCTAAATCTCCGGTCATGGAGACCAATATACTTTCGAACTTCCGGTTCTTTAATCCGATTTTAGGGTTATCAATATCGGAAACGAACAGTAACAGTTCGCTGACATGGTCTTCGTCTTTTCCCTCTTTAACATAAAATTTTACCGTGGCATCTTTATCCTTTACTTGCATCAGTTCCTCCAAGGTAGAAGATTTCAAGTATTGCTTGACGGTAACGGCCATATCCTCCGAAATAGCTGCGTCCTCGGTGATAAAAACCTTGATGCCCTCTAGGCTTTGGGCAATGTCCGCGAAATCTTGCGATTCTTGGTCATTTTGATCGAAGGCAGCAATATTGCCCGCTAGTTTAATCATGCTCTGGTTTACCGTTACCGAACCCACATTTTCCATAGAATCATATTTATCAAAAACGGATTGCGAAAAACCAAATAGCGGCAAAAATGCCAAGGCGAAGATTACATTTAATTTTTTCATGACTTTTTGTTTTTTATCCTGCCCCGAAATTTCGGGATGTTCAGGGTCTGATTAGTAATTGATGAATGAATTGTCTATTTACAAGTGATTTCAATATGATCAGTCAGCATTGAACCTCACTTAGGTATTCACTGCTTACTGCAACTGCCTACCGACTCCCCGCTTTCTTCAACTGCTTCCCACCGGGCAGATCCATTTTGTCGGTCAGTTTGCCGATTTCCTGAAGATTGATATCCCCGGTCAGCGATAACAGGACCGTCTCTATTTTTCTCCCATCGATATCAATATTAGCATCCTGTAGGCCCGTTACGAACATGAGGAGTTCCTTTACATGGTCGGCGTCTTTGCCTTCCTTGACGTAAAACTTTACGTTGGAACCACCATCCTTAACCC
>JAGXIC010000016.1 GCA_024635875.1 Pricia sp. | reverse complement strand
TTTAAATCCTATAATCCTTTTGGAATTTGGATTTTTTATTTTGGAATTTTTTATAGATATGCAGGCGTGGTGGAATTGGTAGACACGCTAGACTTAGGATCTAGTGCCGCAAGGTGTGAGAGTTCGAGTCTCTCCGCCTGTACACTTCAACTGCGCTCAGTGCAGGCGAGGGAAAGCCGACTTTTAGGAGTCGGCTTTTTTAGTTCAGGGTAACACATGGGTAACACAAATTGATTTTTTTCAGTGGATATCAATGAATCTATTTGATATCATTTGACGTTAAAATGAATTGGGACTTTGCTTTTCCTGAGGATGTAAATAGGTTGTCCCCAAATCTTACCATAACCTGACTGCGCGTGGATCCTGTCCAGTTTTTGTAGTTCCGGCAGATAAGCGTGAAGCAAAAACCGGATAGGGCCTACTACTTTTGGTTTGGAACACTGTCTTTTTCTTCTGTCCATTTCCGGTACGATTTATAATGCTCGGGATTCCGGTCAAAATAACCCCGCAGGCTGGATATCGTATATTGCTCTCCTTCGGCAAACGCCTTTTCTCGAATATCGTCTATCCGTGATATCCTGAAAGACAGATAGCCGATGATAATCAATGAAACCAGCCAGATCGGATAGTGCAGCCAAAGCTTCACTTTCGGGACCAAGCTCAACCTGGAAACCCGTTGCCCGATATTTTGTATCGATTCATTGAGTTGAGAGGTTTTAGTTTTCTCTAGGCTATGATGTTCCCGGAGCATGGACTCTATATTCGTGGAATCTGGCTTGATACTGACGTAGCAAAACGAACGCACTTTAATTCCAACTCTTTTTAATCCGTAAGATTAGGATAATCAGGACTATAATTCGTTTTTTTTATTATTGTATGATAGCTTTTCATTCAATTTTATCGTAACTTAAGAGCGTTTAGTGAGATTGAATATTTTATAAACCCATAGCATAATCTTATGGATGATAAAGACCAAGAATCAGAATCCAAACCGGCAAAAGGTTTAAGTAGGCGAAGTTTCCTCAGAGGTGCCGGATTATCCACCGCAGGCAGTGTATTGTTGACGACAAATGCTTTTGCTTTAGAGTATAAAGAACATCGTAATGCCGGGGAAGAATTCGGACCGGATGCCATGACCATCAAAATGAAGGTCAATGGTTTAGTGAAATCACTTAGTGTGGAACCGAGAACGACATTGGCCTCTGCCTTAAGGGATCATTTGGAACTTACGGGTACCAAGGTGGTCTGTGATCGGGGTTCCTGTTCCGCCTGCACGGTATATTTAGATGGAAAGCCTGTCAATTCTTGTATGATGTCTGCCTTTGATGTCGGTGACAAGGAAATTACTACCATTGAAGGTATTGCAAAGAATGGGGAATTGCATCCGGTGCAGGAGGCTTTTATCGAGCACGATGCTTCCCAGTGTGGGTATTGTACCCCAGGGATGATCATGTCCTGTGTACATCTCGTGGACAACAACACCGATCTCAATTTGGATGATGTGAAAGATGCCACCCGCGGCAACCTTTGTCGTTGTGGCACCCATCCCCATGTATTTAAGGCGACTTTGGCAGCAGCAAAAAAAACGATATAAAATGGATACTAGAAAAGAAAAATTCCCATACGGTATTCCTGGGCATAATTTAAGCGAAATTGAAAGGGAGATTCCTATTGAGGAGCCACCGGTATGGCCCGTGAACGATAAACTAAAAATTATCGGAAAAAGGGTCACCAGAATCGATGCCCTAGATAAAGTTACAGGTAAGGCAAAGTATACTTCCGACGTTAGATTGCCAGGTATGCTCTTTGCGAAAATGTTGCGTTCAAATTTGCCCCACGCAGTAATTACCTCTATCGACATCAGTAAGGCAGAAAGTCTACCGGGTGTACATGCCATACACCTGATTGAAAATGTCCAGAAAGAGGGAGAAGAAAATAAGAACGGTAAATATCCGATGGTAAAGTATGTAGGCCAGCCGCTGGGAGGTATCGCTGCCGAAAGCTTGGAAATTGCCAAAGATGCCATTTCCTTGATCAAAGTGAATTATGAGAAAAAGCCTTTTGTCATAGATATTGAGAGTGCTATGGAAATGGGGGCACCTATAGTGTTCGATGAACCCATTACACAACAGGAAGATGGCGGGGATGTAGGCGAGGTACATGATGGCAGTAAAGGGGAAGGCAATGTTAGGGGACCGTCGACCAGTAGTTTTTTTGGCGGACCTAGAGGTGATTTAGAAGCTGGTTTCAAAGAGGCCGATGTAATCGTAGAAAGAACGTATCGTACGCAAGTGCATACGCATATGCCATTGGAGACGCATGGCGTCGTGGTCGACTGGCGTCCTGATATGATGATGGTCTATGCATCAACCCAGAATACCAATGCGGTAAGAAATGAAATGGCCAGCATCTTTAATTTACCAAAAAGTAAAGTACGGGTATTCTGTGATTTTATGGGAGGCGGATTTGGTGCCAAACATAGTGCGGGAAGTTTTGGGCCCATGGCTGCAAATCTTGCTAAAAAATCAGGAAGACCGGTTTGGCTGATGTTGGATCGACAAGAAGAGCACATTGCGGAAGGAAACCGCCCCAATTCAATTCAATACTTAAAAATCGGAGCTAGGAAAGACGGTACCTTGACGGGTATTGAGCAACGTTCCCACGGAACCGCAGGGGTAGCCCTAGGCGCTGGTGTGGGTCGTATCGCCCAAATCCTTTATCCCTGTCCGAATTTTGCGACCGAACAATATGATGTATTGACCAATGCAGGTCCAGGAGCCGCTTGGCGCGCACCCGGTAATGTTCAAGGTGCTTTTGGATTGGAACAGGCTATTGATGAATTGGCGGAAAAACTAGGAATGGATCCTTTAAGCTATCGAGACCTTATTGATAAAAGTGAGGTAAGAAAGGTAGAACGACAACGGGGAGCGAAACTTTTCGATTGGTCACGACGTCAACCCGCCGGCAGTGGCAAAGATGTCGTAAAGAAAGGGCTCGGAGTGGGCCAATCTACTTGGCCGCGCTTTGTAACGCTCGATTCTTCGGTAGAAGTTAAGATCCATAACGATGGCGGTGTTGAAATACGGTCTAGCGTCCAGGACATTGGAACAGGGACTAAAACCATTCTTGCTCAAGTAGTTGCCGAGGAATTAGGCCTGAAGGTAAAAGATATTACCGTGAATATTGGCGACACCTTTTTTCCGGTGGGGCCAGGTTCCGGGGGAAGTGTGGTCACTGGTTCTATAACCCCTCCGACCCGAAATGCAGCTTTTGAGGCCAAAAAAGAGTTATTGAAATTGGTAGCAAAAAAATGGGAAACGGATGTTGTGGAATTGTTCATCGAGGACGGTCAAGTAGGTAGTAACAAGAATGCGGAGCTGAAAATGCCCTTTAAGGAAGCGACCAAATTAATGCGGACCAGCCAAATAAGTAAAATTGCGAGCCGCTCAGATGACTACGGTGGCTTTCAACAACCATGGGGTCTGGCCTATGGTGATTTGGGCTCGGTACAATTTGCGGAAGTAAGTGTTAATACCGATACCGGATTTGTAAAAGTAGATAGGGTAGTGGCAGCCCATAGTTGTGGCCGACCGCTCAATATAGGTCAATTGGAAAGTCAGATCAACGGGGGAGTCATTCAAGGTGTATCGTAAGCCTTATATGAAAATAGGGTGATGGACAATGGAACCGGTCATATGATGAACGCCAATGTAGATCAGTACAAGGTGCCTTTTTCTATGGAAATTCCGGAGATTGAAACCCTAATTGTGGAAGAATATTCAGCACTTTCCTCAACGGATGCCTATGGAATAGGGGAACCTGCAAATATTGCAACGGCGGCCGCGGTCGCCAATGCAGTGTATAACGCCATTGGGGTAAGGTTGTACGAAATACCCATTACCCCATCCAGTATTCTCAAAGCATTGAATAAAGTCTCTTAAATACAAAGACATGAATAAATTTAGTTGGTACGAAGCCACATCCATTGAAGATGCCCTTCAACAAGTGAATTCAACAGTATCTGAAGAGTTATATCAGCCTACAAACAAGGCATCTGTATTTAAATCCGGTGGTATTGATATGTTCGATTGGATAAAAGAGGGCTTGCTCAAACCGCAAAAAATCATCAATATCAGAAACATTCCAGGTCTTGACATAATCAGTTATGATCCTAAAAGGGGAATGAGCATCGGATCTAATGTTACCTTGGCGGATATAGCGTCAAATCCTGAAGTTAAGGATCATTATTTGGCACTCCATCAAGCGGTGAACCATGCGGCCACCCCTCAATTGCGCAATATGTCTACTTTGGGAGGTAATATAGCCCAGCGTAACCGATGCTGGTATTTTCGCTCTGCCGATCACGATTGCTTCCGCAAAGGGGGAGATCGTTGTTCTGCCCGCCAATCTGAAACAGGTGAAAATGAAAATCACGCTATTATTGATAATGGTTCCTGTGTAAGTGTTCATGCATCTTCTATAGCTACGGCACTTATGGCCTTTAATGCCAGTGTTGTTATCATCAATGTTGAAGGAGAAAAGAAAAAAGTGACTATGGATGATTTCTTCGTTACAGCAGGCAAGGATATTGCTATGGAAAACATTCTCCAGGCAAAGGAAATTATTACGGAAATCATTCTTCCAGCTCCCACAAAAAACACCAAGAGCACTTATATTAAACAAGTGGCCCGTGAATCTTATGACTGGTCGTTGGGAGATGTAGCGGTAGTTTTTGAGGTTTCGGGCAATACATGTCGTTCGGCGAGTATCGTTTTAGGGGCGGCCGCTCCGGTACCTTATCGCTCTATGGAAGCCCAACGGGCTATTGAAAATAAGACCATCAATAGTGAAAATGCCCTGGCTGCCGCGGAAGCGGCTATGAAAATAGCACGCCCACTTGCTAAAAACGGTTATAAGGTGCCTCTATTTGTATCAACTATTAAACAAGCAATTTTGGAAATTTCTTAGATATGGAAGAAAATAAACCCAACAAATTAAGAATCTGCAAATTCCTACGCGCTAGAAACCCCTATGGGATGATGGAAGGAGGAGATAATCCCTGGCTTTTGTTAGATGATGCCAATACGATTTGCTGGTGTATTACTTCCGCAGGAGCCGTGGGCCCTGATAATGGTTTGGTATCGCCTGTAAATTGCAATAAAGGACGAAGTTGTTTTGTTTCTCAGGATGCCGATGATATGGTATGAGAACCCTATAAACGTTATCGGCGAATGAGTTACTACAAGCGCTTCGCTATGTTATCTTTTTAGCGTCTTGTTAATCTAAATAATTCCTCGATGGCTCTGCCACGTGGTGTCCTATTACACCTCCCCGCTTGCATCCGCTGAGCACAGCGAGAGAAATGCACGGGTCGGAATTGCCTTTTCGCAATTCCCGGTGGGGCAAATACAAAATTTCGGTTTTTGGCCCCAAGGCCAAAATGCAACTGGCGAAACCGGTGCTGAGCTTAGCCGAAGTATACCCCTCTGGCTTGTCACGACTTCATGTAGCCATTTTGGCGGACGAAGGCCTCGGGGATAATCAGTTTCAAGAAATTATTTATTACTGCAAATTAATACTTGAATCTTGTCTTCTATTTTTGATATTTCATCGAAATACACCTTTATAAGTATATTATTTCTGTATTCGTATTTCGTGGGCGCACAAAAGAAAGATTTCTTTTATCGCTATGATTTGATTTTTTAGACTTTAGTTTAAAAAGATGGAATAGGTATAAATCGGACTGTCCCTTAAAATGGCCGTTTACGGAACAAGTTCGAGAATTGTGTAAGTTGGCCCCCTCGCTCTCGGAAATGTACATGCCCAGTATTTCCTTGCGGCCCTCTTTGTTGATGCCAAGGATATTGTAGAGCGCCTTATGGTCTATCTTCCCGTCCACCTTGACCTTGTAGTGCATGGCATCTAGCCAAACGATACAATAGAGCGGTTCCAAGGGGCGGTTCTGGCAGGCCTTGACATCGGGTATGATCCTATCGGCTATCTGGCTTAGCACGGTGTGCGAGATAGCGGTGTCGTACATTTCCTTGATATAATCGATATCCCTTACCAAATCGAATATAATAGGATAACAATCAAGAAAGTTTCACATATCACCTCAAATGTTTTTCCAGAAACCGCATAACTTGTGTTTGAATAGTATCCACATCGAACATGTCACCGAAGTGTGGCGCATCGGGAACAATAATCAACTCATTATCTACTCCTACAGTTGTCAACCAACCGTTTAGAAGTTTTGATTGCCTGTTCCAAACTATCTCATCATTTGCTCCATGAATAATCAAAAAAGGTGGGTCATTTTTATCAACATAGGTCACGGGACTTGCAATTTTCGACAGATCCGGTCGCGCTACAGGTGTTGCCCCCAATAAGATAGCCTCGGGCGCTTTAGGGTCTTCGCTACTTTTTAAGGAAGTCAATTCCGAAGGTCCGTAAAAATCCACAACGGCCTTAAAGGTAAAATCACGGGATGTGGCGGGCATAAAGAAGTCATCAATTTGGTTATTCTCCGACAGTCCTTGCAATGAAGCCAAATGTCCTCCTGCGGAAAAACCCATTAATGCGAATCGTTCTTTATCAAACCCATACTTTTCAGCATTATCATATAAAAAGGAAACTGCGCTATTGCAGTCCTGAATCTGGGCCGGAAAAATGGCCTCTGTTGCAAATCGGTAATCAATGGATGCTAAGGCATACCCGCTGTTAATGATTTCTGACACCGTATTTTTCATATAGCCGATGTCGGCATACTTGTCGTTACCGATCCACCCCCCTCCGTGAATAAATACGATCAAGGGAATTGGACTTTTAATATTTGGTGGCACATAAATATCCAAATGATGCTTCGCCAAAGTATCGTTGTTGTAGGCTATATTACCATGCAAGATTGTACCCTCAGGGAAAAGAGAAATCACAGGATTGGAGGTTTGGCCCAAAGACGTTTGGGATATCTGTAACGCCAATACGAGAAATAATAGTTGTCCTATTTTCATTTTTATCTAAGTCCTCAGTTTATTCAATTGAATTATTTAAGCAAATTACTTTCCACCCTGTTATTTTAATTCTCATCAAACGTAACCCTAACATTACCAGTGCCCAAGGCTTCTTCAAGTCCGGTGGGATTTTCGATGCTTCCTAACTTGGTATAACTGTAAGATGTCGAATAGGTTTTGTAAAATAGCACCAAAGTTTTGGAGCCGTACAACATTAAATCACCATTTCTTATTGTTCCCGGATTGGACGAATTTGTCGGAAGTCCGTTTGGTAGGTCATAGTATTTTTCGTTGCCGTTCAGCTCCGTCATAGGTATGGTCATGGGCAACATTTCCTTGAATGCTTTTGCCGAATTATTATCTAAAAGCGTGGCGGTAAAGGTCTGTGAATTTACCGTGATTTTGATTTTTCCGTTTGCCATTGTGCTATTGTTTTCGTAGTTTATAGTATCATCTTTATTGCAAGAGGATGTACTGCCCACAAAAACAGAAGTGTATACCAAAACCATAAAAAATAAAAATTTCATAAGCTGACTCCTATTTCAAATAGATTAAAAACAGATGAAATCATTCGTTTTAATCTGTTGTAAGTATTCTATTATAAAAGTTTATCACCTGTAATCGGGTAATCCCTTACTCGTGTACCGGTCGCATTATAAATTGCATTGGCTATCGCTGCAGCCACTCCACATAGGCCTAACTCCCCTATTCCTTTTGCTTTCATAGGAGACATTGTAGTGTCTTCATCTTCTACTAAAATCACCTCCTGACGGGGAATATCAGCGTGAACGGGAACTTCGTACCCGGCCAGGTCGTGATTTACAAAATAACCCAATCGGGTATCTACCACTAAATCCTCCATCAAAGCTGCTCCCAAGCCCCAAGTCATTGCACCTATAACCTGGCTTCGTGCTGCTTTAGGATTTAAAATTCTTCCGGCATGACAAGCTGCCAGCATTCGTTTTACCCTTATTTCTTTGGTATACTCATGTACAGCTACTTCTACAAAATGCGCCCCAAACGTATCCTGTGCATATTCTTTTGAAAGTTCACCATAAGTCATAGTATCCTCTACTATTAACCTTTCTTTACGAGCTGCTTTTTTTAGGGAATACGTTTTGCTTCCTACCTTTACTTTAGAATCCTCAAAAACGGCCTTTTCAGCATCAAAACCAAGTTTTTCAGCTATCTGTTCCCGGAGTTTTACACAGGCTGCATATACCCCTGATGTCGCCGAGGCAGCTCCCCACTGTCCTCCGGAACCTGAAGACTCCGGAAATGAAGAATCACCTAATTTTACCGAAACTTTATCTAAAGGAACACCCATCATTTCCGCAGCCGTTTGTGCAATTATTGTATAGCTGCCCGTTCCAAGATCGGTCATATCCGTTTGAACAAGTATACTTCCGTCACGCTCTAAAATAACCCTTGCAGCAGATTTTGTAATAGGTGCTCCACGAGTAGCAGAAGCCATACCCATGCCCTTTAACCATTGTCCTTCTTTTACCTGTCCCGGTTTAGGATTTCGTTTATTCCATCCAAATGCTTCAGCACCTTGTTCCAAGCAATCTACCAACTTTCTGGTAGAAAATGGAATTTCAGGATTTTCCGGATCTACTTGGGTATCATTTTTTATTCGCAATGTTACCGGATCTATATTCAATTTTTCTGCCAGTTCGTCCATCGCAATTTCAAGTGCCATCATTCCGGGTGCTTCACCTGGAGCGCGCATCGCACTTCCTTCTGCCAAATTTAGTTCGGAAATACCAAGGCGCGTAAGCCTGTTCGCCCCGGCATATAAAATACGGGTAGAAGTAGTACAAGCTTCTGCTAGTCCACCAGGAATATTACCTGACCAACTTTCAAGAGCAATCGCAGTTAACGTTCCTTCTGAAGTAGCTCCTAATTTTACCTTCTGAATAGTTGCAGGACGATGGGTGGTATTGTTGAAAATTAGGGGGCGTTGCAAGGTAAGTTTTACTGGTCTATTTACAGCACGAGCTGCAAGAGAAGCCGCAACAAGGTCTGATAATACAGTTCCTTTTCCTCCAAAACCTCCACCTATATAGGCTGAAATTAAACGTACGTTTTCCGCTGGTATTTTTAAAATGTTAGCGAGGTCCCGCAC
>JAGXIC010000148.1 GCA_024635875.1 Pricia sp. | reverse complement strand
CCCTTCGAAGGTAGTAAGGCACGGCAAGTACTTGTACCAGATCTGGCCGCCTTGAATATGTTGTTGAGCGATGAGCTTAAATAGCATGGAGACAGGAGACTAGAAGATAAAAAAAGCTAGACAATGGGAGTAAGGATCGTGAATTTTAAACCTATAGGTCAAGGTAGCGACAACAGTGAATTAAAAACGAACATATAAAAATGATGAAAAAACTTTACGTATCAATTTGTATCACATTAGTATCCGCAACTACAACATTCGCGCAAAGCGCTACCGAGGCCAAGGCTTTGTTGGAAGAGGTATATAACAAGGTAAAAAGTTACGACAATATCGTAATCGACTTCAAATACGTGCTGAACAATAAAGAGGCGGGTATCAATCAAGAGACCCGTGGAACTGTTAGCTTGGAGGGCGAAAAATATGTAGGTGATCTTTTCGGGGCGCAGCAGATTTTCGATGGATCAAAAGTGTATACCGTCGTACCCGAAAACCAAGAAGTCACGATCGAGGACAAATCCGAGGACGAAAATGCCCTAACCCCTGCCAAGATGCTTTCCTTCTATCGTGACGGTTATAATTACGAGATGGGCGATCTAAAAAATAACGATGGGAAAAAAATACAGTATGTGAAGTTGACCCCTATGGACACCAATTCGGAAACCGAGTCCATCTTATTAGGCGTCGGCGCCGAGACCAAGCACATCTATCAGGTAATCGATAAGGGGCAGAACGGTACCGCCACCACGATTACCGTTAATTCTTTCAAAACCGATCAGCCCCTGTCGAAAACCTTGTTTACTTTTGACGAGAAAAAGTATGAGGATGAAGGCTACTATATCATTAGAAATTGAAATACCGTTAGGGTAAGCGTCATTGGTCAGTTTTAAGTTGATTACCCATCTCAGGTAACCGCAGAACACTTTACGCCATACGCTCTTGGCCATAAGAAAATGCATGTTGGTCGGCGCATTGCCAGAAGCGACTTCATTCAAAACTGGTCCAATTTCAAAACCACCTTCATTTAATTTTTAAGATTCTAAAATTGAGAATACTCGACCGGTACATTTTATCACGATTCCTGTACAACTTTATCAGTTCGTTCGTGATACTGATGTTTATTTTTGTCTTTCAGACCATCTGGCTGTTTATAGACGATTTCGCCGGTAAGGGGCTTGATGTAGTTATTATCGGCAAGTTCTTTTTTTATATGATACCCAGCCTTACCGAAAAGGTACTTCCCTTAACCGTGCTGCTTGCCTCCATTCTGACCTTTGGTACCTTTGCTGAAAATTACGAGTTTGCCGCCATGAAGGCATCCGGCATATCGTTACAACGCTCCATGCTTCCGTTGATCGTTTTTATGGTCGTTCTGGGCGGGGTAACCTTCTATTTCGCGAATAACGTCATTCCTGCTTCCGAACAGAAAATCTATAATATGCGACGTAATATCGCCAAGGTCAAACCCGCAGCGGCCATAGAAAAGGGCGTTTTCAGTGATTTTGAAGGCATGAGCATTAAGGTGGAGGACAAGTATGGCGAACAAGACCGTTTTTTGAAGGAGGTCATCATCCATCAGAAAACAGCAGCGAACGTCAATAGTACGGTCATCAAGGCGAAAACAGGGGAATTGATCAGTAGTGAGGCCTCCGAAGTAATTCAATTGGTGTTAAGGGATGGACATTATTATAGGGATATAGAGTCAAAAAAGGCTGCGGATAAAAAGAAACACCCTTTTGCTAAGGCGAATTTTAATGTCTATAGGATGAACATCGAAATCCCCGAAATGGAAATGGATCTCGAGGAAGAAAATGTATCCAACCGGGAAAAAATGAAAAACGTCTCCCGCTTATTAAAGGATATGGATTCGCTGGAACAGGATAATCGTCGCATTGTCGAGGCATTTTCCAAAAATATCGTTTACCGTATGGGCGCCTTTATAACCATGGCCCCACGCGATACCTTTCAGACCCGCAATTTACAGGAACGGAAAAAAGACTCCCTAGCCACAATCACGGCGTCGGAAGACACCCACATCGTATCGCAAACTGCAGGCGATACGGCCGCCGTGGCACAATCCGATAGCCCTGTTCCGATTCTGGAAAAGGAAATATCCAAAGAACAAAAAAACATCGTCGATCACTTTCAGGAGTGGCAAAAGATACAATTGATGAACACGGCAAAGAATTCCGTTTCAAACATTTTAACGTCCATTACCGGAAAAAAAATCGAGCTTGACAAGCGTTACGAAATCCACAGAAGGCACATTTTTTCATTACACGATAAATACGCCTTGGCGTTTTCTTGCATCATCCTGTTTTTTGTAGGTGCCCCCTTGGGCGCCATCATACGCAAGGGTGGCATCGGATTGCCCATGGTTATCGCCGTTCTTCTATTTTTGGCGTATTATTTCTTGGGCGTATTTTCTGAGAACTATTCCTACAAGGGAAATATCAATCCCATTTTAGGGGCATGGCTATCATCGATGATAATGTTACCTTTGGGTGTTTATTTGACCAAACGCGCCACAGCGGACAAGGGCATGATGAATTTTGGAAATGGCTTGGACCGCCTGAAAAGGCTTTTTACTAAAAAGGAAAAAGATGCTACGGCATAACCGTCGATATGAAGAAAGAAATTGTGCTGAACACCATAGAGGAAGCCATTACGGACATTCGGAACGGTAAAATCATTATAGTGGTCGATGACGAAAACCGGGAGAACGAGGGCGATTTTATAGCTGCTGCGGAAAAAGTGACGCCGGAAATGATCAACTTTATGGCCAAACACGGCCGAGGTCTCATCTGCGCACCACTGACCGAAGATCGTTGCAGCGACCTTGGCCTCGAAATGATGGTGCAGAATAATACCGTTCTGCACCAGACCCAGTTTACCGTTTCCGTTGATTTGATCGGACAGGGCTGTACTACGGGGATTTCCGTGCACGATCGTTCAAAAACCATTTTATCGCTTGTTGACCCGAATACAAAACCCCATGATTTGGGGAGACCGGGACACATTTTTCCCCTTCGCTCCAAAAACGGTGGCGTTTTACGACGCACAGGGCACACGGAGGCAGCCATTGACTTGGCACGACTGGCAGGCTTGCAACCTGCCGGCATTTTAGTGGAGATATTGAACGAAGACGGCACCATGGCGCGGTTACCACAATTAGTGGAGGTAGCCAAAAAATTCGATCTTAAGATTATATCCATCGAAGATTTGGTCGCATATCGGATGAGCCACGATTCGCTCATTCAAAAGAAAGAGGAATTCGATATCGAAACCCGTTTCGGGAAATTCCGCCTTCACGCCTACCAACAGACCACGAACGATCAGATTCATATCGCCCTGACCAAAGGGCAATGGGAAGCGGGTGAACCTGTTCTGACCCGTATCAACGCCACCCTAGTCAACAATGACATTTTAGGCACATTGACCAACAATCCCGATAAAAAACTGGAAGACATGTTCAAGGCCATCAACGCCGCCGATAAGGGAGCCTTTGTTTTCATTAACCAAGAATCACAGTCACTCAACCTTCTAAACCGTCTTTCAGAACTTAAGGAACTGCAGGAAAAAGGCATCTTCAAAGCGCCAAAAATCGATATGGACACCAAAGATTTCGGGGTCGGCGCACAGATTCTGCACGATATCAATATTTCTAAAATCCGATTGCTCACAAATTCTACACAGACCAAACGGGTCGGGATTGTAGGATATGGGCTGGAAATCGTGGAGCAAGTAGGATATTGAAATAGCCGTTGGATGTGATGGGAGACGTGAGATTTTAGAGCTGAGACCTAAAACCAAGGCGGACTTTTAAGAGCTCACCTCTTAAGATCAAGAGGGGTGGCAGCTTTGCTGACGGATCATAGCCGACCTTTCCGCCACTGTGCCTGAATTAGCCCGCTGCCTTTCCGATCAGTTTACCTTGCATAGCGAGTATTTCGCTACCGGGTATTCCAGTACCTGCCATTAGCACGATAAAACTTATGTCATCGGTTTTTGAAGCCACCATCGGGGCGATTACTCCACCTTCGCTATGGCCAATCAATCCGATATTGTCCTTGTCGATCTCTGATCGGGTTTTCAGATAGCTCACGGCACTTTGTACATCGGAAGCAAAATCAGGAGAAATTGCTTTCTTGAAATCTCCCGTTGACTCCCCTACTCCGCGGTCATCAAAGCGCAAGACGCTGATTCCGTTTCGGGTCAAGTAATCCGAGATTACCAGAAAAGGTTTATGGCCGGCCAGTTCCTCGTTACGGTCTTGCGGGCCGCTTCCGGAAACCATGACGACCACCGGATACTTTCCGGTCCCCTTGGGCAAGATCAAAGTGCCTGCTAATTCAATATCAGATTCCGGGTTTTTGAAACTAACCGCTTCGAAGTAGTACGGAAGGGGTTCTTTCGGTTCTTGTGGTCTGTTGCGCGTTGGTTTATAGATGGCTTGCCGTGACATTTCCAAGGGAAGGATCAGGGCACCTTGGGCTAAGGTTCCTTTAGCTTATCTTCAATCAATTCAGCCGTATAGGTAAGGCCTAAAGCGTTTGCGGCGATTTCCAATTTTCCATCTGCAAAAGTGGTCGTATTCACGGCAATACCTTTGGCACCCTGATCAGGACTATCCAAGGTCGGGGTATATCCCGCCGAATCGGATTTTTCGATGTTTATCACTAAGCGAAGCGGACTTCCTGGAATTTCTAGAAGGCCGTGCCATTGGCCTGTTATGTCTTGGGACACCATCACAAAAACAGTTAGTAAGGCGAGAAATGTCAGGGCGGTTTTTTTCATGCTATTTCGGACTATAGTTTCCTAATCCAAATATTCCTGAACTGGGTCTTGTTGCCGTGGTCCTGTAGCGAGATGACGTCGTCGCCGTGCGCAGAGGGGTAATTGTGCAGTCCGATATAATAGGTGTTGCCGTTGATTGTAGAGTTATTCTGTACCAAGACGCCGTTGTGCAATACGGTAATCGTTGCGGGGGTATCCAATTGTCCATCGGCCTTGAAACGGGGTGCCCGGTAGACCACATCGTAGGTATTCCACTCTAAGGGACCTCTCATGGCGTTGACTAAAGGGGCTTTGTCCTTGTAAATACTGCCGGCCTGTCCGTTGCGATACGTGCGGTTTTGATAGGAATCCAGTATTTGCAGCTCGTATCGGTTCTGTAAAAATAAGCCGCTATTACCCCTGCCCTGGCTTTCGCCCTCTACCTTATCGGGGGCACTGAACTCGATGTGGAGCTGGACATCACCGAATTTCATTTTGGTCTGAATATTTCCCGATCCAGGTACCACCTCAAAATGGTCGTTATCAACGATTTTCCAAGGGGCGGCCGCCTCACTATCCTTAGCTTTTACCCATTGGTCCAGATTCGTTCCATCGAAAAGAATAATGGCATCGGACGGAGCATCGCCGAAGGTCTTGCCGGGTTCCACTAATACAACTTCCGGCTCCCAAATTTCCGTCATTTCAGGTTTCATGGGCATGGGAGATTCTTTTGGAGGCGTGCTGGAATATTTTTGCGCGTTTACTGCGGATGCTACAAATGCAAATGCGGCCAAACTTGACCAAAGTGTTCTTGAGTTCATGTGGTTACTGTATTTGAATTTACAAATTTATTTGTTGCAGTCAAAACTGGCTTTGTCATTTTCGATTAAAGTGAATACGATTTACAAGCTGCTTATTTAAAACTACCCATCTGCAGCAGCAACTCGCCACCTTCGGTGATTTGGGAGTGCAAAATAGTCGAATCCTCCATTTTTTCACCGTTCAAGATACTATTTTTTACTTGTATGTTGTCTTTGTTATTGTTGATAGTTTTAATAGTAAAAGTTTTTCCCGGATAGTAGTTTTGATCTAGGCTGATTTGAACGGAATCAAAAATAGGGCTTCCGATTTGATAGATAGGATTTTCTTCCGTCCCCCCGTTCATTTGGAACAGGCCTATTTTCAAAAGCGCAGACAAACTACCCATAAGGCCCTGATCTTCATCACCATTATAGCCTGTGGACGGCGATAGGCCGCCAAAAACTTTTTCTGTAACTTTTCGAGACCAATATTGAGTCAGGTCGGGTCTGCCCAACTGGTTGAAGATAAAAGCGGTCTGAATGGAAGGTTGATTACCGTAGTTGATGGGAACACGGCTATATTCGGGATGCAGCTCTTGTGAATGCGAGCTTCCAGAGGTAAATCCCAGTTTTCCCGCGGTTTCGAATTGGGCATTCAACTTTTCTATCGCCTTTTTGGTTCCGCCCATCAATTCGGACAAGCCTTCCAAATCATGAGGTACGAACCAAGTGGCCTGCGCTCCATTGGCCTCTATGAAACCGTGTTGATGCTGGTAGGGGTCGTAATCTTGCTTCCATTTTCCATCTACATTTTTGGGGCGCATCCAGCCGATCGTTTCATCGAAGACATTTTTGTAGTTTTTGGAACGGTCCAGAAAATAAACATAATCCTCTTCGTGTCCCAATTTTTGGGCCAGCTGCGCTAGCGTCCAATCTTGATAGGCATATTCCAAAGTAAGGCTGGCACCATCTTGATGACCGCCGAATTTTCCTTCGGGAATGGGATAAGGTACGTAGCCATCTTCCATATAATACTTCAATCCACCGCCCAATGCAGTATGATGTTCATAACCGGCCTTGGCCATGATACCGTAGACCATATGGTTTTTTTTCAGCGCTAAATATACGGATTCTAAATCCTCGGTCAATATGCCCTTTTGAATGGCACTTACTATAAAGGGGGTTGATGAGGCCCCGGTCATCACATAGGTATAATTACCTCCGGAAGGGCCACGTGGTACTAGTCCACCATCCTTTTGATATTGCAAAAGGGATAGGGCAACGTCTTTCATAATATCCGGATAGACCAATCCCCAAAGCGTATTCAAGGTCCACTGCGCGCCCCAGAAGGAATCGGAGTTGTAGTGGGCAAACTTCGGCTTTCCATTCTCGTCAATAGGAAGTTGTCCAATCCGAAAATTTTTGCCTGTATTATCGGGATACGCGCCGTTAAAATCGCTTATGGTCCTTCTCCCCTGAAGGGCATGCCAGAGATCGGTATAGAATCTGCGCTGTGCGGTTTCTGTGCTACCATCAATCCTTATTCTGCCCAAGAGATCGTTCCACTCTTTCTTGGACTCGGCGACCGATTTTTCAAAATCCCAGTGGCTCAGTTCGGAATCCATATTGGCAGCGGCGTTTTCCAAGGATGTGTACGAAATGGCCGCTTTCATCAATACATTTTTTTCGCCCGAATCCATATAGACCAGATAATTTCCTGTATTCTGGTCTTGGCGCACCGAATCGATAGGTACGTTCATCACGATTTGAAAATACAGTTTGAAGGGTTTGGGACGGCGGTTTGTTGGTTCCATATCCAGCGAACCGGATAGCGTTTTTTCGCCTGTTTTTATCATCTTGCCATTTACGTTCGCACTAGGGCCGAGCATCGTGTTTAAGTTCATAAGAATGGCGGAACGGCCTTCGCTTGGAAAAGTGTATTTGTGAAATCCTACCCGCTTGGTACTGGTAAGCTCGGCAGTAATGCCGTAACGTTCCAGTCCGACCGAATGATAACCGGGTGATACTTTTTCCGTTTCATGTGAAAAATTGGAGTGATAATCGGTGAATACCGCATCTTCATTTTCATCAGAAACGATAACTGGCATGACCGAAAGCCCAGAAATCTGCCAGCCATGTACGTGGCTAAATCCTTTGATAGTGTCGGTTTTATAGCGATAACCACTGCACCAAGCCCCATCGATTTCGGTATCGGGACTCAAATTGACCATCCCGAAAGGACGGCTGGCCGAGGAAAAGAAAAACCAGCGGGAGTTTTCTGTGTCGAGCTGGGAATATACGAGGTCGACAGGGTCGGAGGTCGAAATAGTTTTAGGGTTTTGGGCTTTGCAAAAGCCATAAGAAAGAAGACCTATCCAAAAAAAAACGTGTAGGCAGTCCGAAAGCTGTTTTTGTTTCATCCTTTTCATTCTTCTATTCCAAATCCCTTTTTAAAACTTTGATTCCTTGGGAGTTCCTTTTTCGTACCATCTACACTGACCATATAACACGTGCCATATGTGCTAACGTGAACATCAATGTTTTTCCGGGAATCATAATACCCTCAAACGCTATACAGTCAAATAGCTATATAAAAAAATATGGACCTGCTACTGGAAAGCGGTTTTGAAAACCTCGACCATCTTCGCCGCCCTACTTCGAACCTCGTCTTCCGACCATCCCAATTTAATCAGGCACGAAATATTCCGCCCCACCCAATGGTCGGACTTCGAAAAATCGGATTTTGAATAATCCGGAAGTCGATCGTATACTTCTTGGGGCAATTTCCCAAGGGATGTTTTATGGATAAGATGTTCCCACTTCCGGTAGTAATGCCAATTGTTGTCATACCAATAAAAACAGGCATCGACGCCCGAATCACCCAAGACGGTATGCGCTCTTTTGGCTGTTTCGGCATCCGGTAAGAAAAAATTGAGGAAGGCATAGCTCTCCACGCCGCCTTCGGGCACTCGCCTAAAAGTGATTCCTTCGATGGCCTCCAAAGCTTCCCGTAATATGGAATAGTTCTTTTTCTGGATGGCCAGAAATTCATCCAAACGCGCTATCTGGGCGAGTCCTACCGCGGCATTCAGTTCGGATATCCGATAGTTGTATCCTAAAAAGGGATGGCTTTCCGCTCCCCTATCCTTTCCTAGATGGTCATGGCCATGATCGGAATAATGGTCGGCGTTGGCTTTGTAGCTATCGTTGTCCGTTATAATCCCACCGCCTTCGCCGCAGGTAATGGTCTTTACGTAATCGAAGGAAAAACAGCCTAAATCACCGTAACTACCAAGGGGTTTGCCTTCGAAGGTACCGCCAATGGCCTGACAGGCATCTTCCAACAATAACAGATCGTGCGCATCACAGATGGATTTCAAGGCTTTCAGATCGGCCATCGATCCGCACATGTGTACGGGCATTACCACTTTGGTCTTGGTCGTGATCGCTTTTTCTACCGCGTCCGGATCTAAGGTCAGGGTGTTATCGACATCCACCAGAATCGGTACCGCCCCAATGGCCAAAATGGACTCAAAACTGGCCACAAAAGTAAAGGTCGGCATAATGACCTCATCCCCTGCCCCTATACCCGCGCTGACCAAGGCAACGGTCAGGGCAGAAGTGCCACTGCTGACCAGCTGCGCATGCTTCACCTGCATACGATCTGCCAAGGCTTTTTCTAACTCCACAGCCTTCCAGTGGCCGTTTCGCATACCGTCGAAGCCATAGCGCATGAGCACGCCGGAGTCCATTACGTCTTGTACTTGTGCTCTTTCTTGGTCTCCAAATAGTTCGAATCCTGGCATTTGTGGCGGTATTGATTACTGATTATTGACTTTTAACAAATTCTTGGTGTTCAACCTTCGAGACTTAAGGTTTAAGGTTCAATCGCTGCTTCGCAGCTGTTCAAGGTTCAAGTAAAACTTTGAACCTTGAACCTGCCGAAAGCAGAATTGAACCTTGAACCCTACCGTGAAAATGTATAAACTATCTTCATATCAAAAAACATCTATAACACTATCTTTCAAATCTTTGCGCACCTTTTTAAATTCGGAAAACATATCGTCATTGGCCCTATACCCAACGGGCAACACCAAAACGGAGGTAAGGTCCTTGCTTTCCAATTGTAAGACGGCATCGTATCCCGCCGGATTAAAACCTTCCATGGGGCAGGAATCGATTTTTTCCATGGCGCAAATGGTGAGGAGATTTCCCAAGGCCAAATGCGCTTGGTTTTTCGCCCATTGCCGGATTTCTTGAATATCCTTTTTGGAAAAATCATCGACTAGGGCATCCTTAAAGGGATTTAGAATAATATCGCTGGTGCCCCTGATCTTTTTTACCTGTTCGAAATAGTTAGTAATATATTCCGTACTGATGGTCTTTTGGATACAAATGACCAGTACTTGCGAAGCCTGTGCAACCTGTAACTGTCCGAATGAATGTTCTACCAGTTCATTTTGAAGCACTTTGTTCTGAAGTACCAACAGTGTGATGGGTTGCAACCCATAAGAGGTCGCCGTTAGGTTGAACGCCTGTTTCAAGCCTTCGACCTTTTCATCGGAAAGCATTCTGT
>JAGXIC010000147.1 GCA_024635875.1 Pricia sp. | reverse complement strand
TATAAATGTTTATTATTTGAATTACATTCATAATTCAAATCCCGTGGTGTTCTTCAGTATTTGTTTTAAACTTTTGGTCGTAGTGGAATCGATTAGATTCAAAGCTTTCACCTCGCATAACTTTTTGACCATTTGTATCCCTGCAAGGGTGTTGGATGCTACCCCGGTAACAATGTCTGGGACAATATCAAAGGCCTTCATCAAACCATAGACGGCATAGGGGTCCGAGGCGCTTAGAATTGTACATTTCACCTGTTTCCGAATTGTGTTGATGGCGATATCCCCATTGTAAGGTTCCAAAGGTGATGCACCAATTTCAATAATAGCCAAATCGGCCTTTTCATGGGCAATTTTGTTCAATAGCTGCTGCAATTTGGTCTCGTATTCCGCAGGAGGACAAATTGAGGAAGGAAGGCCCACATCCACAAAATCTATTACGGCATCCGCCCCTACATCCTTTATGGCCAATATATCCTTATAACGCCCCGCACCTGTAAGTTTGGCCCCTACAACCCTGTATCCCGCCTGCTTGAACAAATTGGTCACAATACGGGCAGAGGTAGTCTTACCGGCCGACATGGACGTGCCTACGAATAAAACCACAGGGGTATCAAAGGCGATGTCAGGTGCTGGTTTCACAAAGCTTTCCATAGCAAGCTTGGTATCGCCCCTAAAAGCATGGCCGGAGTATCGCACCTTCATCATTTTTGGTATAAAGACCGACTTGGAAGTCAACTTTCCCAACAGCCCGGCACCGGTAAGGACACTCATTTTTAAATCTTCCTCTACGTTTCTCCAGCTTCCGGTAGCTTCCAAGGTAGCAAAACGTTCCCCTAGTGCCCCTACTAGATGTTCCCCTCCAATTACCCCGCGCATCCTGCCATTGGGTAATTCAAGCTTTAAGGTCTCGCTGCCGACGTTTACAATCTCGCAAGCGACATAATCGCCGGTTTCCCACTGCTCTTTAGGGAGTTTTTTAAGCTCAAATCCCTTTTCGTCCAGATCCGAAATCCGGGTCAAAGAAGTATGGATATATTGATGGTTCATGATTTCTGATTTAAGGGTTCTGTCAATAGTAGGAGCGTTAGAAGGGCCGTTCTTTCCACCAATTTGTTTCTCAAGACATATTCGTGGGAGGCATGTGCGCCATCGCCTGGGGTTCCTAGTCCATCCAAAGTCGCCGTGAACAAACTGGTCGTGTTGGCATCGGAACCGCCCCCTGCAGTAGCCTGTTGTAGCTCGATACCTAAACGGTTACCCTGGGCCACGGCCGTTTTCCAAAGTTTTTGGTTGCGCTCGGTTTTTTCCATAGGCGGCCTACCAATTCCGCCTTCTATATGAAGCTTGATATCTGGAAGATAGGGCCTCAATCCCTTTATTTTATTCGTGATGAGTATGCCATCCGATTCGGTCAGTACGCGTACATCAATAACCGCCTTACTTTCGGGAGCCACTACATTGGGCGAAATACCGCCCTCTATCATACCTATGTTTACAGTGATGCCTTTTCTGATATCGTTCATCGCATACAGTTTTTGTACTTGGTGCGATAATTCCACAATGGCGTTGATTCCCTTACCTGGGTCCAAGCCTGCATGCGCGGCCTTTCCTTTCGCGGTAATAGTGAACCTTCCCAGTCCTTTTCTACCAGTCTTCAGCTTTCCATCTATGCCAAGGGGGGGTTCCAAGACATAGGCACGGTCTACCAATCTGGCCAAAGTTTGGATCATTGTGGTAGATTCCCGGCTCCCGATTTCCTCATCAGAATTGATCAATATGATGGGAGTCACTTCCAAAGGAAGGGCAAGATCATGAATGGCCTGCAATGCAAAAACAAGTTGCGTCAAACCCGATTTCATATCGTAGATCCCTGGGCCCTTTATCTTGTCCATCGTCTCCGTAAGCGGCATTTCCACTATGGTATTGATCGGCCAAACGGTATCGCAATGCCCCACCAAAAGTTGCAGGGGAAGTCTTTTTATCCGATTTCCTGGGCGGGCGTAGAGATATCCCCCTGTTTGGCGACCACGCATCTCTAGCGCATAGTATCCCAAGTTCTCAAGTCTTTCTTTGAGAAAGGATAACAATTTATGCTGCGGCTCAATTTCTTTTGACGGGGTTTCCATGGTAACGAGTTGCTTCAAAAAAGCAACCATTTCCTCACGGTGGTCTTCCAAATACTGTTGTATTTTACCTGCGTCCTTCATATTCCATCAAAAATTAAAGTCCTTTGGAAAGGGGAAATTGAACGTTTCGGAAATATTGGCAAATCGTCCGTGTGCGAGATAGGCCAACAGAGGATGTTCCTTAATCTGCTGTTGTTCATCATTTTCCGACACCCTTAGATATGCTTTATCAACAAAGGCCGCTTTGACCTTTCCGGTGATAAAACTATAGCCATCAAAACCATCCACTATCCTATACAGTTCGCATTCCAGATACAGGTAGGAATTTTTTAGAAAAAGTGCATCAATGGTATTGGTCTTAAGCGTGGGCAAAACGTCTACAATATTTTTTGCCCCTGAACCATCCTCACAGCGAGGGGAGGCACTAAGAGCAGCCAACACGGTTTGATCCGGCAATGGGAAACTTACGGCAAACTCCCTTGTTTTCCTTATGTTATGGTAGGTAGCATGCCTTGGTGTACAAACAAAACCAAAATAATTGGATGGCCCTATGGGGGTGGCCATATGCTTTGGGGCCAAATCATAGCCATCACCCTCCTTGGTTCCTATCACAATCAAGGGGGCAATCGTAAAAAACCGGTTCCAGATCGGGGTATCCATCTCCAGGGGAATGAAATCTGTCGTTAATTCCTTTTCCATAAATAAAACTTTGAGTGTATTACTTAAAATTACAAAAGCCAAGGGGAAGGGGAGATGATAAATGTCATTCTTGGATGGATAAATGCTACCTGGCCAGAATTATCTTGTATTGAACCCAACTTGTGAACAAGAAGAATCAAAGACTTTCCATGGCCCTTTGAATTTTATCGGATACCGGACTGGTATTAGTCAGAACTATCGAGATGCTTCATCTCAGAGATGACAAAATTGATTATGCCACGTACAGTGCTGGGTTTGATTCGGAAACTGGAGAAAGGACCTTATTTTTTTACTAATTTATAAAGTTCACTCATCCAGAGGACAAGCGAAGAACTTCCGAAGAATATCATGTACTCAACGAATATAAGAAATGGAAAATGAAATAGTTATGACAGCGTTAGAACTCCATCAGTACTCCCCTTATAACCAATATTTTATCTCAATTTTTGCATAATAGGACACCGATTAGGGCACCTAAAACAGCGTTTTGATGCTTTCGCACTATAAATATAATAAAGGCATATCAAACCAGTACAAATCAATTCGGATTTAATTAATCCTTTATTTGAACTTTAGCTTTGTCTCAGTTCTTCCTAAGTTTGTTATCCACTTACAGTCTGAATCCAACCATTTATACATTCAATCCAACCGTTTATAAATTTCGACAAACAAAGGACAAAAACAATTCATTACTTTCAGGTATCAAGAATTACTTTGGTTCAGGGACAAGGTCCATACTAAATGACCAAAACTGAACCCAATAATTTAGAATACACCCCCCGAGAAGCGGGTGGCCTTTATTGCCCATAGATACCTGGTCTAAAATAGGTTTGCCATGGCAGGCCGAGAAAGGTTGAACGCTACATATTAAATTTTCATTGTAAATAATTAGCTATGGGTCTTACTAGCAATAATGCTCCACCTCTAATGCCAAGCTGTTATTCTAATAATGGCAGAGGATTTCTTATACAAGGGTTTATAGAGGTTCACGATAAAGTTTTAAATACATTAGACCAGTGATCATGGAGAACGAAAACTTGAATATGATAGCATTTGGCACCAAAGGTGACGATGGCATCTATGAAGGCATCCATTTAAGGTGGGCCTTTAACGACAAGCTTGGTTTTCCTTCATGTTTCAAGCTGTACCGCCGTGAAAGTGATTTGAAGAACAAATATGAATTTCCAGTGTATAGTGATAATATTCCTAACAGAATAGACATCCCTTTCACCTTTCAACCAAAACCAAATGACGGCTTCAAGTTTCGAATAGATTCGGTAAAAATCGTTGGACAAGAAAATGATTCCATAAAACTTAATTACGTGACTTTGGAAGATGGGTCTTCCGCTAGGGTAATGCAAGTCAACGGGGAAGTAACCTTTCTTTTTTCCAAACCTATTTAAGAATGGAATTGATATTCGTCATTGATGATAGTTCCGATTTTAGCATTAAAATGCTGGCCGCGAAAGATAGTTATTACCCGTACGCTATTACAGCAGAAAATACGGGTCTTCAAAATCTTTCTTTCGATACGGAGGGTGCCACAGGTATCGCTTTACGCGGAACAGGCATACAGCTGGTTTGGCTAGCCGCATGGGACTGCAAAAAAGGCAAAGGTTGGAAACGGATTAATGACCATTGCGGTTGCGGTCTCCCTGTGAATCTTGAGGGCACCGATTATTTAAACGATGTCTATCCGCCCATCATCGGCAGGGATTTGGCCACTGTACTGTGCAGGTTGGGTTTTGAGGATGAACTAAGCAGCCCAATTACACTAGTAGAATTTCTGGAATTAAAGGGAATGCTGCTCACCATGATAGACGAGGGGTCTGAAGTTCCAGTGGGCTGGACCCTTTTCCCCAACGAGGAAGAAACCTCCGAAAATGAAGATACGGAAGGCTCTGAGTCCCTGGAATTCTCGAAATACGATTTTCTGTTGACCCAATCCCTACAGGTTTTCTTTGCCCGAATATTAGATCTTTATTTTGTGGATAAGGAGGCCGAGACCGGCAAGACCTATGATTACAAAATCACTGCAAAGTGGCCCAAAGACCTTAAACGGCGGCTCGACCACGAAATTACTCTTGACAGTTACGAGATCGGGGAGACGTTTTTTCAGCAAGTACTACTGGAGGAACATACTGTGCTGACGACCACCGTTAATCCGGAAATAATTGAGGCACCCTATGAACTTTTCAGGACCGTTCAAGGGCTGCACATACCTTCTGGAACTATCCCCCATATACTCAGTTTTTTACAGCCCGTTACCGAAGTACAACTCGTCATGATAAATCCTGACTTCGTCTCTGGGGGCGAGATCGTGGTGGAAGCCTATAAAAATTTGTTTACGGCGTATGTAGACCGGGAAGTACTAAGCACCGAGCGAGGTATCTTAAGGCTACGGGCAGAACAGATAGATTATATCAAGATAATTGCCTCGGAGGTTACTCTTTGTCGGGTTCATTATGACCATACTGCTTTTCCTATAGATGTACAGGAATATATTGTCTGTGGGGTCTTCAAACATACACATCTACCCTTATCGATCCCCACAGAATTAGAAGCCTCATTATTGCCCGGAGGCACACTTAATGATCAGGATGGTAATGTAACCGAGAGACCCTATATGGCCGGTCTGCATTGGGAAGTCAATCAAAATCCAGATAAAGAACTTATTTCCATTAATCCAGCATTATATCATATTGAGCGAAAACCTCATGGAGGTACGCTTGAATTATTAACTGAGGACGCACCCCTGTTCGTTTCACCTTCACTTATCGAAGATGAGTACCGAGATGTACCCATCGGTTGGCCACAAAAGCGGCAATATTTTACCGATGGTATCTCGTTGGAAATACAAAATGATTACCGCATTGCAGCCCTCGACCTTTTTGGGCGTCAAAGTTCGTTTACAGAACCGGTTACCTATGAGGTCACCGCGCCCAAGCCACCCCACCCCATTGAAGTGACCGCCAAATTTCTTGATTACAGCACCTATGACCCGGTTGAGAAAATATTTAAGGACACCACCATAAATAGTGATGACCAAGATTGGCTAAAGGCCAATGGCAAGAACGCCATTGTGGTTCGCTGGAAATGGTCTGAGAACTTACAAATACAGGCCCCGGATGTAGATAGTTTTAGGGTGCATTTTCATCCCGGATGGCTCAATACCTATACCGGTACTATAATCACCATCCCAGAGGAGATTACTCTAGCAAAAAGCAGTTTAAATCTCAGCACCGAGGAACTGGCGAAATATCCGATTCTCAATACCACTGCGGTAGACATAGAAACCCATAGATTTAAAATCGCCCTTGACCAAACCCTTCCGTCACAGATAGGTTCCTTACCGGATGATGCCTTCCGCTTGTGTTGGCTCACCCATGGCAATCATAGTTTTTTAATTTTAAAAAATACCGGGCATAAACTTTGGGCCCTAAAAGTAAATGATGTGCCGCTGAAAGATCACGGTTTTGGCATAGCAGTAACCCCGGAAAACAACTTTTTTATCAACTATCAGGACCCCAATCAGTGGACAGACCTAAGCGTAACCTACGATAAGCGCAGAATTGGTACTGATGAGGAATACATTGTATATATAGAAAACCCTGTTTTCCCAGACCCCGCCATCCAAGCTGCCGATATCAATAAAGTGCGCTATGCCCAAATTGGGGTCAACTCCTTTGTCGACCTACAAGAAGGCAGTGTTTCTCCTGCAGCTACCATTATGGCCCTATATTGGAACACTCCGGCCACACCCACCTCTTTCCTCCCAATAGCCGGGGATCAAATCATAGCTTTAAAAGCGAGTCCGGCCAATATTCATGGAAAATCGACTTTTACACTCAATTGGAACGATACGGGTGCTAGTTTAAAATACCACATTTACAGGGCCTTGGATGAAACTTTGTTCAAAATTGACAACGCCGAACGGCCCAATCGCAACAATAGCATTTATACCAATTTCAAAAACGACTACGATTTTGAGGCTGCCGATGTGGATGTCATCCAAAATATTCCCCATGAACTCGATCCGGTCTTAATAGGCTCTCATTATGCTGGGCTTACCCCTGGGCAACTACAAATATTGGCCTGTTTGCCGGACAATGAAAATGCCTTTTCCAAGATCAACGAAGGGGCCGTCGAAGAAAACGCCCTTTCTTTTATAGATAAGATGCTAAACGGCCAAAGCAGCAATCGCTATTTCTACGCCTTACAATCGGTCGATACCAACGGCCTACATAGTGCCTTAAGTTTGGCCACCCCACCTGTCGAAATTCCCAAGACCACTCCACCACCGGTTCCCGTGATTACTGCTATCAACGGCGGTGAAAATAAAGTTACAGTTAAATGGGCTAAAAACTCCGGTGCTGATATTGCCGGTTATTTGGTATACCGTACGCAAGACGCTAAAAAAGCAAAAGATTACCGC
>JAGXIC010000146.1 GCA_024635875.1 Pricia sp. | reverse complement strand
TAGGCAATGTTGAGTTTGGCAAAATATGTCGGCAGTAGATCATATCTGTTCCGAAACACCCGCGTAAAATAGGTAGGGCTATTGAAACCTAGATCATAGGCTATTTCGGACACGGTCTTGCCGTTTTTTTTCAGGGCATTTAACGATTCGCGCAATCGCATCTCCCGAATTAATGTATTGGGCGATAAACCCGTCAAGGCCTTAATTTTGCGGTAGGTCTGTGCTTTGCTTAGGCCCAACTCGTAAGCAAGTTTTTCTACGTTAAAACTTGAATCGCCAATGCGGTCGTTAATAATTTGTAAGAGCCGTTCGGAAAGGAGAAAATTATTCTCGTCAAAAATTACGGCGTTCTCTTGAATTTTATGGGCGGCTCTGGTTTTCAAGAGATGTAACCTTGTTGCGAAGTCCATGTTCATCACCCCAGACCGGCCAAAGGTATTGATTAACTTTAGCTGTCTTCTCGCTTTCTCAAATGGTATTCGTCCATCACTATCTACTGGCTTGCCAGTGACAATGCCTAATCTTACATCCAATATATTCAGTGAATTCCCTAATACCTTAAGTATTTCAGAGGCATAGGAAACGGCATCTGCGGGATAGATAAAACTGGCCGTAAAAGACCCATTCGGCTCGAGTACGGATGTCCCGAAGTTTTGGGTAATTTGCTTTTCGAAGGGTCGCACCAAGTCTTTGTAGTTTTCTGAAATCGCCAACACATCGGTCTGAACCAATGTTCTAAATCCTATATCAACCTCTCCCTTCGGTGTGAGCGCCAAATCGTGTTGGTTTTTGTCCCCCATGCCCAAATATAAGTTGAATTCCTTGTCGGAAATCTCGACGATATTGCAGGCCGTTAACCCATGCGATTCCAAATGTACCGCACGGCAAGCCACCTTATTGGGTCCCTCCATCAGGCAAAATGACATTTTAGCATCAATACTGATCCAATATTTATGGTAGGTTACGCCATGCTTTTTCTGAATAGTGAGATCTTTGAAATGAGCCTCATAGGCGTCTTCAATTGAAAATGTATCACTGTCGACCTCGTGCAAATCAAGATATAGTGGCATGGCGTGTTTATTTTTTTTATGCAGTACTAAGTTTGGCATAGGAAGTAGGGAGTACCTCATACCGATTTCTAAAAACCCGTGTAAAATAAGTTGGACTATTAAAGCCGATATCATAAGCTATCTCGGCAACTGTTTTCTGATTGCTTTTTAAGGCCTTGAGCGACTTGCGAAGTCGAAGTTCCCGCATTAAAGTGTTTGGGGACATGCCCGTAAGCGATTTTATTTTTCTATACATCTGCGCCTTGCTCCACCCCAAGAGTTGACTAAGCTCATCACTTTTGAAATCGGGACTGTTCAATTCATGGTTTAGAATTCGATACAATTTTTCACAGAACGAAAAGTCGGTCGCGTTGACAATTTTTACATGGGCGTGGTTTACCTTGGGTGTGTTTGATTCCTTATGGGAAAGAGCTTCTGTATTCGCATCCAAATAGACCACTTTGCTCAACCCGATCCAACATAGCGTCCGTACCTTTTTTTTGGTTTCCTCGAAAAGGTCGGTCCCTCGTTCATCAACCGGATTGCCACTGACCAATGCCAATCGGTATTCAAAGTTATCGGGAACACTCTGTAATAAATTAGCGATGGCCATTGCCGCTATTATTGCATCGGAAGCGAGAAGAAATGATGCCATGGTCTCATCGTCATGTGGCTGGTGCACTATTATTCCGTGGAATTTTTCTATCAAACTTTTTGTTTCCTTAATATAGTGTTGAAAGTTTCCTGAAAAGTCCGAAGTGCTTATTAATAGTATTGTTCTGAAACCAGTGTCAAGATCCCCGTCTGCCTTATAGGCCAAATCGTTCTTTTGGGTACTTCCGCGCGCCATAAAAATATTGTATTCGTCATCGGAGACCTCGATGATGTTGCATGCCGTCATACCATGCGATTCTACATGTGTTTTGTGGCAGGCTTCCTTGTTCGGGCCTTCCATAAGGCAAAACACCATTTTATCAGTTTCGTTTACCCAATACTTACGTTGTATGACCCCAAAACGCTCTTGTACGGCAAGATCACGCAAATGGGCCTGGATAACATCCTCGACCGTAAAGTCATCGGTATCGACCTTGTGTATGTCCATATATAGTGGCATAAGCTTATATTTTAATAGTTTATGTCTGTAATTTGGCATAACTCAGTGGAAGCAAACCAAACCGCTGTTGAAAGCATTTGATAAAATAGGAGGGACTATTAAATCCTGAATCAAAAGTAGTTTGGGAAACGTTTCGCCCCTCTTTTCTTAAAAGTTTCAAAGATTTTAGCAACCTATACTCCCGTAAAATTGCGTTGGGCGATTTTCCGGTTATACCTTTGCATTTTCGGTATAACTGTGATTTGCTTATGGAAAGTTGGCCACAAAAATCGTTGATTCCAAATTCTGGATTTTGCCAATTTTCGTCCAGGATATATACTAATTGGGCCAAGGATTTCTCCTCCGTCGCATTGAGTCTTTTGATACGTTCTTGGTAGGCCGACTCTGTTTGTGTATCAGGCTTGTTCAATTCACTCACAATGGCGGACATGACAATTTGATTTTCACCTCCGATTGTGCATAGATAACGGGCCAATTGTACGGTTTTTCCAAATAGGGTATCACTTTGATCCACTGGTAGGCCCGCGTGAAGGCCCATTTTTAAATCGATAAGTTCGGCGGCAACGTGTAAGGCCTTTTGGATGGCAATCCCACATTCGACCCCCATTGAAACGGAGGCAAAAGAAACCACGAATGCTTCTCCCTTCATTTGGACCTCACTGCCTTCATATTTTTGTATTTGTTCCCTGACCGTATCGTAATACAGAGAAAAAAGTTGCTTGGCCCGGTCATCACCCAATTGATGGTACAACAGTCCGACATCTATTGTACTGATTGCCAGAATAACCCGGAAAGCGGGATCGTTGAAAATTTTAAGGCCCGGCTCACTGGAATCAAAATAAGGTTCGGGGTCGTCTATCCTTCCCAAAAAAGCTTCCACTACCTTGCTATTTACCGGAATGATTTCATGGGGGACCAGTCCATGTGCATGATTGTGCATTTCCCTGACCGCCTCCTCGTTCGGGGCATCGATCAAGCAGAAGACCCTTCCCCGATCCTCATCGATCCAATAGGTCATATTCCTGCAACCGAACTGGTTTTGACTGCCAAGATCTTTTTTATGCGCTTCCGCTGCATGTTTGGCTTCCACCCCCGGAACGATATGTGAATCCATATAGATTGGCATGGCTTAAAATTTTAAAATGAGACTTTTGATTCAACAGAGGGGGGAATACTATAAAAATAAGCAATTTATCATGGGAAAATCGAACTTTTGGTTCAAAGAATCGTACAATTGGTTCATGTTCAATAACATCTTCCTAATTTTTTCAACGACAAAACACAGAAAACAAAACGCTTATAGGTTTTTCAGCTGCGATTTTCAAAGAATGTATCATTTACACCATCAATATAATCCAAAACCTCATCACGCCCGACATTCTTAGAAGACGAGGTGACAAAATAGTGTGGTGCTTCTTCCCAAACTCCAGAAAGTAATTCCTTGATATAAGTCTCCACATGCCGTTCAAGTGCTTTCGGCCTTAATTTATCCGCCTTGGTGAAGATGATGCAAAACGGAATGCCATTTTCTCCCAGCCATTCCATAAATTGCAAATCGATTTTTTGGGGCTCATGGCGGATGTCGACCAAAACGAAGGCGCAGACCAGTTGTTCGCGTTTTACGAAATAGTCGGTGATGTATTTTTGAAAGGTCTTTTTGCTTTTCTTGGAAACCCGCGCATAACCATATCCCGGTAAATCGACCAAGAACCAATTACCGTTGATTTTGAAGTGGTTGATCAATTGCGTCTTGCCGGGTCTACCGGATGTTTTGGCCAAACTTTTTCGTTCGGTCAGCATATTTATCAAGGAAGATTTGCCAACATTGGATCTACCGATAAACGCATATTCGGGCAGAGGCTCGTTGGGACATTTGGCCACATCGGTGTTACTGATGACGAAGTTGGCGGATTTTATGTGCATAGCGTTCAAAAGTTCAAGCTCAAAACCCGTGCTTTTCTAACCAAGCGTTCAAAATGGTATTGAACTCGTTAGGATGCTCCATCATGGGGGCATGTCCGCACTTGTCGATCCAGAAAAGCTCGGAATCGGGCAACAGCTCATTGAAAAGATCGGCTACATCAGGTGGGGTTACATTATCGTTTTTCCCCCATATAATACAAGTAGGGGTGAGCATCGACGGCAAATCGTCGGCCATATTATGGCGAATGGCACTTTTGGCGATAGCCAAGGTCTTTAAGATTTTGTTCCGGTCGTTTACGGTGGCGAATACCTCATCGACGATTTCCTTAGTGGCTATTTTGGGGTCGTAGAAGACATTTTCAGCTTTCTTTTGAATGAAATCGTAATCGCCGCGTCTGGGGTATCCATCCCCCATAGCGCTCTCATATAGTCCTGAACTTCCTGTAATTACCAAAGCTTTTACTTTCTCAGGATACATTTTGGTATGCAACAGCCCGATATGTCCACCCAACGAATTGCCCAGCAAAATGACATCCTGTAAACCTTTGAATTCGATGAAACCTTCTACGAATTTGGCGAACTGTTTTACGTTGGTCTTTAACATCGGCATACCGTAGATGGGCAGCTCTGGCAGCAGTATTTTATAGCCCTTTTCTGGAAAAAAATCCATAACCCCGTGAAAGTTACTCAAACCGCCCATTAGGCCGTGCAGTATAATGATGGGAGTGCCTTCCCCTTTCTCGATATACCGGTATTTACCTTCCTTGATAATTTTCTCTTCCATTCACAATGGTTCTGGTGGTTGCGTCAAATATAGGCAATTCAAAGTAATACGGGCGTAACTTATTGGCATCGGATTTCTTCTACATCCAAAAAAGCTATTCTCGTTTTTTCAGCTGATCGATAGAAAATGACCCTCAGAATCCCATTATTTATTAACAATGTGGTAATTTGTGGTAAAATGTGGTAATAAAATTTGTATTTTTGAGTTATAGTACTGTAAAACGGTGATTTGGTTGCCATTTGGGGCTACCGAAATCGGTTGGACATAACAAAACTACTACGTGATCAATTTCATTGGAACATACGATTGTAAGGCTGATTCCAAAGGTAGGATAATGATTCCGGTTGCCCTAAAAAATCAAATGGCTCCGATTTCAAGCAAGGGCTTTGTGATTAAAAGATCGGTTTTTCAGCCGTGTTTAGAATTGTATCCAAGGGAGGAATGGGATGCGCTAATGTTGAAGGTGAACAAAAAGAACAAGTTTAAGAAAAAGAACAATGATTTCATCCGCCGTTTTTCCGCTGGTGTCAAAGAGGTGGAAATCGATGCAACGGGAAGATTATTGATCCCCAAAAATTTAGTGGATTTTGCCAATATAAAGAAGGAAGTGGTTTTGAGCTCGGCCATAAACATCATAGAGTTTTGGGATAAGGATAGCTACGAAAAAGTATTGGAGGATACGGCCGAAGATTTTGCCACGCTGGCGGAAGAGGTAATGGGTGATGACGGAGATGATGGCGATGTATCATAATCCGGTTTTGCTGTCGGAGTCCGTAGGTGGACTCCATATTAAAAAGGATGGAATCTATGTGGATGTCACTTTTGGCGGCGGCGGACACTCCCGAGAAATATTGAAACATCTGGGCGGCGAAGGCCGGTTGTTGGCTTTCGATCAAGATGAGGATGCCCTTGAGAATAACATCGATGACGAGCGGTTTACATTGATCAACGAGAATTTCAGGTTCGTCACGCAATTTTTAAAGTTCTATGGCATACGGAAAGTGGATGGTATTTTGGCCGATTTTGGCGTCTCGTCGCATCAGTTCGATACCGCCGAAAGGGGATTTTCGACCCGCTACGAGGCCAGTCTTGATATGCGGATGAGCAAACGCAGTTCGCTATCGGCCTACGATGTGGTCAACAAATACGATTACGATGCGTTGCGAAGGGTTCTTTTTCAGTACGGCGATCTGCGGAATGCGAACGCCATGGCCAAAGTAGTTTTGACCGAGCGGGAGCAGGCACCGATAAAGACAACGGAACACTTGAAAGCGATATTGCAACAATTTTTGCCAAAGGGAAGGGAACATAAAATACTGGCACAGATTTATCAGGCCATCCGTATCGAGGTAAATCAAGAAATAGCGGTGATCGAGGAGTTCCTTTTACAGACGCCGGATTTGTTGGACAAGGGAGGAAGACTAAGCATCATCAGCTACCATTCCTTAGAAGACCGATTGGTCAAACGCTATGTCCGCGCCGGCAAGTTCGAGGGAGAGCCAGAAAAGGATTTTTACGGGAACATCGACGTCCCCTTTAAAAAAGTTGGAGGGTTGATAGTGCCTTCAAAAAAAGAGATAGTGAAGAACAACAGGGCCCGAAGCGCCAAATTACGAATTGCGGAAAGGATTTGAAATAAGAAAAGAGAGATCAGGGAAGAGTCCCTTTCCGGGAGCGATGGTCCTAGGATAATGGACTTGGATCTAACGAACGGTAAGTTTAGAAGTTTATGAGTTTAGAAAAAATAACTTTTGATATCCAATTAGTTGTGTGACTTGTTAGATGGTAGAGTGAAGAAAAGGGAGTAAATAAAAGAGAGAAAAGTTAAGAGAACAGAGATAAGTAAAAAGATTCCTGCCGAAGTTTATCCTGAGCGGAGCCGAAGGGCGGGAATGACAAAAGGAGTAATAGATGAAAACCGGAATACTGAACATACTAAAGGGAACATTTCTCATCAGCGGCGACGCGCCCAAGAATTGGTTGTTCATCATTTTCACTTCTTTTTTAGCGACGGTTATGATCGGTAGTTCGCACAGTGCCGATAAGAAAGTCCACCAAATAGCCGCCCTGAACGAAGAGGTAAAAGAATTACGTAGTGAGTTTGTAGACGTCCGTTCCGACATGCAGCAGTTGAAACTCGAATCTACGGTAATGCATATCGTTGAAGAAAAAGGCCTGTACCCATCAGAGGTGCCACCGAAACAGATAAAAGTAAAATCCCAAATCAATTCAAAATCCCAAACCAATTCAAACCCCCAAATTAATTAAAAACCTTAAACCGAAGTTATAATGCCTACTAATGACAAAAAAATTATGACCCGCTTGTATGTCGTCACGACATGCATGTTCCTCTTCGCCTTTGCCGTACTGTTCAAATTGGTAAATATACAGGTGGCCCAAGGCGATAAATACAAGGCCTTGGCCATGGAGCGTACCGAAAAGATGTTTACGATCGCCCCGAACCGTGGTAACTTGTACTCCGATGATGGCAGTCTTTTGGCCACTTCGGTGTCTCGCTACACCATCCGTTTTGATGCGGTAACCGTGAGTGATGCGGATTTTAAAAAATACATCGTACCACTGTCAGATGCCCTTTCGGATATGTTGGGCAGTTCATCCTCCCATTATCAACAAGTGTTGCGCAAGGCGAAGGCCAATAAGAACCGATATGCCCTAATAGCCAGAAATCTTGACTATTCGGAGTACATGGCCGTTAAAGACTTCCCGCTTTTCAACAGAGGACCGTATAAAGGTGGTCTGATTATCGAGCAAAAAACGGTGCGCGAACATCCGTTGGGAAAGATTGCGGAACGTAGCGTCGGCTATGAAAATGTAGATGACAAGGGTTACTATTCCGGGGTAGGTCTCGAGCGGGCTTTTGGTCCCTATTTAAGGGGAATCGAAGGAAAGCGCCTAAAGCAAAAAATCGCCAAGGGCCAGTGGAAACCCATCGGATGGGACAATATTATCGAGCCTAAAGATGGTTACGATCTGGTCTCCACCATTGATATCAATATACAGGATATCGCCCACCATGCCCTTTTGGGCCAGCTCGAAAAATATAAGGCCGACCATGGTTGCGTTATCGTTATGGAAACGGAGACCGGTGAGGTAAAGGCCATTTCCAACTTGGGCCAGACCAAAGAAGGTAAGTATTACGAACGTCTTAATTACGCCATCGGCGAGTCACATGAGCCAGGTTCTACGTTTAAGTTAATGTCTTTAGTGGCCGCACTTGAGGATAAGGTCGTCGATACGAGTACCGTCATCGACACCGAAAAGGGACGCTGGCGAATCTATGACCGAATAGTAAAGGATTCGAAGTGGGGCGGGTACGGAAAGATTTCATTGGCCAGGGCTTTTGAAGTGTCCTCAAATACTGCTTTTGCCAAGATGGTACATACGAATTACAAGGATAATCCTGAGAAATACGTCAACCGTTTGTTGCGAATGAACTTGGGCCGACAACTCGATCTGCCTATAAAAGGAGAAGGAGAACCGGTGATACGCTCTCCGGGGGATAAAGGCTGGTCCGGAATTTCATTGGCTTGGATGTCCTACGGATATGAGGTATCGTTAACCCCGTTGCAAACCTTGAATTTTTACAATGCCATCGCCAATGACGGTGAGATGGTAAAACCACGCCTTATAAAGGAAGTCAGGGAGTGGGACCAGACCATCGAAAAATTTGACAAGGAAGTAATCAGTGACGCTATCTGTTCTAAAGAAACCGCCGCAATGGCTCAAGATTTACTGAAAAAGGTGGTCGAGGACCCACACGGCACGGGACATAAATTATATTCGCCCAATTTCTCGATGGCCGGTAAGACCGGAACTGCACAAAAGAACTATGCGTCGCAAGACCCCGATAAATTGAAATATATTTCGACGTTCGCGGGCTATTTTCCTGCGGATAACCCCAAGTATTCCTGTATTGTGGTCATCCACGAACCTGATAAAAGTGTAGGCTATTACGGCGCCGATGTATCCGGGCCCGTGTTCAAGTCTATTGCCCAAAAGGTGTATGCCACATCCCCTGTAATAGATGAAATCGATATGGATAGGATGAAGGATGCCGATTTGGAAATAGCCTATCAAGAATATTATGCCGAGGCGCAAAAGAACTACAATAAAATGCCCAACGTACAGGGAATGAGCGGTATGGATGCCATATCCCTATTGGAAAATCTAGGAATTCAAGTGGAAGTCAAAGGCAACGGAAAAGTAAAAAAGCAATCCATTTCACACGGAACGGACCTTAAGAACGTACGCAGCATAACCCTCGAACTATCGTGAAGCTATTAAAGGACATATTATACGGTGTATCCCTTTCCGCGGTAAACGGTTCGACCGATATATTGGTGAACGCCGTTTGCTTTGATTCCAGAAAAGTGGGAATGGACGATGTGTTCGTTGCCATAAAAGGAACGCTCACCGATGGCCACCTGTATATCGGAAAAGCCATCGATACCGGAGCCAAGGCCATAGTCTGCGAAACCCTTCCGGAGCAGATCGTGAACGGAGTGACCTACGTTGCCGTAAAGGATGGGAATACCGCTTTGGCCGTGATGGCATCTAATTTTTATGACAATCCTTCCAAAAATTTAAAGCTGGTAGGGGTGACCGGTACAAATGGAAAAACGACCGTGAGCAGCCTTTTGTACCAACTTTTCAAAAAAGCGGGATACAAAGTCGGATTGCTATCCACTATTAGAATATGGGTTGACGAAAAAGAGTACAAGACCACCCATACCACTCCCGATGCGTTGGCCATCAATGAGCATCTTTCGTTGATGAACGATGCAGGTGTAGAATTTTGTTTTATGGAAGTCAGCTCGCACGGCATCCACCAGAAACGGACCAAGGGATTGGTCTTCGCCGGAGCGATTTTTACCAATCTGTCGCATGACCATCTCGATTATCACAAGACGTTCGCCGAGTACCGCGACACCAAAAAGATTTTGTTCGACGAGTTGCCAAAAAAGGCATTTGCATTGACCAATATCGATGACAAGAACGGAGCTGTGATGTTGCAGAATACCAAGGCCAAAAAATATTCCTATGCGCTACGAACCTACGCCGATTATCGGGCACAGGTGCTGGAAAACCAGTTTAGCGGGCAATTATTGAAAATCAATGAAAACGAACTCTGGTCTAGGTTGATAGGCCATTTCAACGCCTATAATCTATTGGCCATTTATGCAACTGCCGACCTTTTAGGTTTGGAACAATTAGAGACCCTCCGCCTGCTGAGCGAGCTGGAAACGGTAGACGGTCGATTTCAATATTTTATATCCGATAAAAAAATCACGGCGATTGTCGATTATGCCCATACGCCCGATGCGCTTAAAAACGTACTCGAAACCATCGGAAATTTAAGGACTGGAAATGAAAACGTCATCACCGTCGTGGGCTGTGGCGGCGATAGAGATACGACGAAGCGTCCCATTATGGGGCATATCGCTTCCGAAATGAGCAACAAGGCGATTTTCACCTCGGACAACCCGAGAACGGAATCCGCCACAGCGATTATAGCGGCTATGGAAGCTGGTGTCGAACCTCAAAACGTCAAGAAAATCCTTTCCATAGAAAATCGAAAACAGGCCATCAAGACCGCCTGTCAATTGGCCGATGCCAACGACATCATATTGGTAGCTGGCAAGGGCCACGAAACCTATCAAGAGATCAACGGTACCCGGGTCGATTTTGATGACTTTAAGATAGTTAAAGAGCTGTTGAAAGATATGGACAAGTAAAAGATATGGACAAGTAATGGAAAAGTGAAAAGTTGAAAGTGACGAGTGAAAAGAGACTTAAAATTTTTAGTGGACAATCGTAGCTGACGGTTAAGAACATACGGAATATAAGGTGAGAAATATGAAAGTAAGTTTAGAGCTAAAACAATCAACAAATAACGATCAGTACTAAATAATCAATAATTTCCAATGCTGTACTACCTCTTTGAATTTTTGGAAAAAGAATACCAGTTGCCTGGGGCGAGCTTGTTTCAGTTCACCACTTTCCGAGCGGCCATGGCTATTCTATTTTCATTGATGATTGCAACGGCATACGGTAAGCGCATCATCGTCTTTCTACAAAAGAAACAGATTGGCGAGAGCATCCGTGATCTAGGGCTCGAAGGCCAAAAACAAAAAGCCGGAACACCGACTATGGGAGGGCTGATTATCATTATGGCCACATTGATTCCTGTATTGTTGTTCGCCAAATTGGAAAATATATACATTTTATTGCTCATCGTCACCACCATTTGGATGGGCCTGATCGGTTTTGCGGACGATTACATCAAAGTATTCAGAAAAAATAAGCAAGGTCTCAAGGGCAGGTTTAAAATAATTGGCCAGATTGTATTGGGCCTGGCAGTCGGGGCCACGCTCTATTTTCATCCAGAAGTGACCATGAAAGAAGAAGGTACGACCGTAACTACCGAACAAAATGAAGTAAAAAAGATCGAGGGACTTGAAATTAAGTCAACACGGACGACGGTACCCTTAATCAAGAACAACGAGCTTGACTATGCGGATTTTATTGGTTGGGCAGGTGAAAACGCCAAGAATTATGCCTGGTTGATATTTATTCCCATCGTCATATTGATTGTCACGGGCGTCTCGAACGGGGCGAACCTTACCGATGGTATTGACGGGCTCGCGGCCGGTACTTCGGCCATTATTGTTTTTACGCTAGGTATTTTCGCCTTTGTTTCCGGTAACGTCATCTTCTCGGATTATTTAGATGTCATGTACATTCCGAACTCCGGCGAGCTCATCGTTTTTATTACGGCTTTTGTGGGCGCCTTGGTCGGTTTTCTCTGGTATAATACATTTCCCGCACAGGTATTCATGGGCGATACGGGCAGTCTGACTATTGGTGGAATCATAGCCGTTATAGCCATAATCGTCCGAAAAGAACTCTTGATTCCCGTGCTTTGCGGCATCTTTTTCGCCGAATCGCTTTCCGTCATTTTTCAGGTAGGCTATTTTAAGTATACCCGAAGAAAATTCGGGGAGGGCAAGCGCATTTTTCTCATGTCGCCCTTACACCACCACTATCAGGTAAAGGGCTATCACGAAAGTAAAATTGTCACCCGATTTTGGATTATTGGAATAATGTTGGCGATTATAACGGTTGTGACGCTGAAGGTGAGGTAGGTAAAACTAAAGTGAAAAGTTAGAAAGGTAATGGTGGATGAAGAAGAATGAAAAAATGAACGGAATAAGATTGGTTGTTCTTGGAGCCGGTGAGAGCGGTGTCGGTACGGCCATCCTTGGGAAGAAAAAGGGATTCGAGGTATTCGTTTCCGACCGAGGGAAAATTAAGCAGAAATACAAAAACGTTCTTGAACATTTTGATATCGATTGGGAAGCTGAAAAGCATACGGAAGCAAAGATCCTGAATGCCGACTTGGTAATGAAGAGTCCCGGTATACCTGATTCCGTTCCCTTGGTGAAAGCCTTGAAGGAAAAAGGGATTCCTGTAATCTCGGAAATCGAGTTTGCATCCCGCTATACCAATGCGACGATTATCGGCATTACGGGAAGTAACGGCAAGACAACCACCACAATGCTCACGCACCATATTTTAAACCAAGGCGGTTTAAACGTGGGAATGGCTGGGAACATCGGTGATAGTTTTGCCAAAATGGTGGCCGAGAGCGACCCTGATTTCTACGTTTTGGAAATCAGCAGTTTTCAATTGGACGGGATTACAGATTTTAGGCCGCATATCGCCATTCTGACAAATATCACCCCCGATCATTTGGACCGTTACGACCATAAGTTTGAGAACTATATCGCTTCGAAATTCCGAATTGCCGAAAACCAGACCGAAGATGATTTTCTCATTTATGATGCCGATGACCCGGTAATAGTTGACTGGCTCAAAGCACATCCTATCAAATCAAAATTGCTTCCTTTTTCTATCGAACGACCGGTAGACGAAGGGGCTGATTTAGTGAATAAAAACATACGAATACAAACCAAAAACGAGACACTAGAAATGACGACTGACACACTGACTTTGGAAGGAAAACACAATCTAAAAAACACTATGGCGGGCATGACCGCGGCGAAATTGGTAGGCATACGCAAGCAAGGCCTAGCAGAGAGCATCGCTAATTTTGAGGGGGCACCGCACCGCTTGGAAAAGGTATTGAAAATACACCACGTACAATATATCAACGATTCAAAGGCGACCAATGTCAACTCCGTTTTTTATGCTTTGGATAGTATAAAGACCCCAATAGTCTGGATCGTAGGTGGCGAGGATAAGGGTAACGATTACAAGCCGTTGATGAGTATGGTGCGTGAAAAGGTAAAGGCAATCGTATGTCTCGGCATGGACAATGAAACGATTAAAGAAGTTTTTGGAAACGTAGTAGACCTGTTGGTCGAGACCTATGCCATGTCGGAAGCTGTAAAAGTGGCGTACAAAATAGCCGAACGCGGGGATACCGTTTTATTATCACCGGCCTGCGCCAGTTTTGATTTGTTCGAAAATTATCAAGATCGGGGAAATCAGTTTAAGGAGGCCATCAAGAATTTATAGGCGGAAGTTAATAGGCAGTGGCAGTTAGGGTAGGCAGTGTAAAGTTTTGGGTTCAGGGCTATGGGAAAGAAATTTGTGGTAACCTTCGCCTTTGACAGAGCTGTCAAAAAAGACATTTTGAAGAGGCGTAAAATTGATGTTTTCATATACGCAGTGAAGAATTGAATACGAATGCTAGAATTAAAAATCAATACTTAGTAATCCATAACAATCCGTGAAGGGAGTATTCCAAAATATCAAAGGAGACAAGACCATTTGGGCTGTAATAACCCTATTAGGTCTGTTTTCGTTCCTGCCGGTCTATAGTGCCAGTAGTAATCTGGTGTATGTAGTCGGCAGTGGTACCACTTTTGGATATTTGGTCAAGCACGGACTTTTATTGGTGCTCGGGTTCGCTATTATTTATGGGGTGCATAGCATTCCAACACGTTTTTTTAAGGGACTTTCCATTATCGCTATGCCGATAGTCTTGGTGCTTTTGGCATTCACCTTGGCGCAGGGCACGACCATCGACGGGGCGAATGCCAGCCGATGGATCAGTGTGCCGTTGGTGGGCATTTCGTTCCAGACCTCGAATTTGGCAGCGGTGGTTTTGATGATCTATGTCGCGCGCTATCTGACCAAAATAAAGGATAAGACCGTTACTTTCAAGGAAAGCATCCTGCCGTTGTGGATGCCCGTCTTTTTGGTGATCGCCCTGATATTGCCGGCCAACTTTTCGACGGCTGGAATTATCTTTTCTATGGTATTGTTGCTCTGTTTTTTAGGAGGGTTTCCCATGAAATATTTAATGGGAATTGTTGGAACGGGATTGCTGTCATTGACCCTTTTTGTTTTGGCGGCCAAGGCATTTCCCGGCGTATTCCCGAACCGTGTGGATACTTGGTCAAGCCGTATCGAAAGCTTTAGCGATGGGCAAGATACAGAAGCGGACTATCAGATCGAAAGGGCCAAAATAGCCATCGCCACCGGAGGTATTATGGGAAAGGGTGCCGGAAAAAGCGTTCAAAAGAATTTTTTGCCGCAGAGCTCCTCTGATTTTATCTATGCGATTATTGTTGAGGAATACGGACTCGTAGGCGGTTTCGCTCTCATGTTCTTTTACCTGCTTTTTTTGTTCAGAATCGTTATAGTGGCCCATGCGAGCCCTTCCATATTCGGAAAATTGGTCGCCTTGGGTGTCGGGTTGCCCATCGTTTTTCAGGCCTTGCTGAACATGGCCGTAGCAGTGGAACTTTTTCCGGTGACCGGCCAGACCCTCCCTTTGATCAGCAGCGGTGGAACTAGTAGCTGGATGACCTGTTTGGCCATCGGAATAATACTCAGTGTGAGTGTTAAAAATAGCGAGCGCGCCGTTTCGGGCTCCAAAGTGAAGATTGATGAAAACAACCCTTTAGAAGTACTAAGTGGGCAACTATAGATTCATATTATCCGGTGGCGGTACGGGCGGTCATATCTATCCGGCCATCGCTATAGCCGATGAGTTGAAAAGAAGACATCCCGATGCCGAGTTTTTGTTCGTAGGGGCGGAAGACCGTATGGAGATGGAAAAAGTGCCCCAAGCGGGATACGATATAGAAGGATTATGGATTACCGGGTT
>JAGXIC010000145.1 GCA_024635875.1 Pricia sp. | reverse complement strand
GGCAGTGGGTTGAGGTGGTTCGGGAATAACGTTCAAGTTCAAGCGCAAATTCAAGCTCAAAAAAAGTTATGAGTGGAGAGTTATGACGAAGTTTGTTCGTGAGAACCCCCCTTGACTTGCAACCAACCAGGGAGGCACGACAAAGCATCCAGCATCAAACCCCAGCCCATATCCATCTATTTCCCTATTTTTGAAGGTTATGGAAAAAATGGTTCAAATACCCGACGATTTTATAAACGAGAACACCGACTTTCGAGAGCTGATAGCCGCCTTGAAAAGGGGTTTTGCCTCCGAAGAAATCTCGGCACCTATGCGGCATCACCATGATTTTCTGAATCCGGAAATGGGGGCGGATTCCACACTTTTGCTGATGCCCGCTTGGCATCCCGGGAAAATAGCGGGAGTCAAAATCGCTACGGTAAGTCCGGAAAATGGAAAGTTGGATTTGCCATCAATCCAAGCGGTCTATATTTTGATGGATGCATTAAAGGGCACGATGAAAGCCCTCCTTCAGGCAAAGAGCCTGACCGCCAAACGTACGGCGGCGGCCTCTGCCCTGGCCTCCTCATTCCTGTCCCGAAAGGACTCGTCATCTTTGTTGATGGTCGGCACGGGAGCACTTTCCTCCAATCTAATTCTGGCCCATTCCAGTGTCCGCCCTATCAAAACCGTCTATGTTTGGGGGCGGAACCTCGAGAAAGCCCGAGCAGTCTGTAATGTCCTGAACAACCAACATTTCGACTGCAAGCCCGTTCAGACCATTGAAGAAAAAATCGCCGAGGTGGATATTGTGTCCTGTGCTACGCTATCCAAAACGCCCTTAATTCTAGGGAAATATCTGAAAAAGGGCCAGCATGTCGATTTGGTTGGCGCCTATCGAAAAGACATGAGGGAAGCAGATGATGAGACCCTTGCCAAGGCATCCGTTTATATCGATACCTTTCAAGGCGGACTCAAAGAAAGTGGTGATATTGCCATCCCCCTAAAAAGTGGGGCTTTAAAAGAGGAAGACATCAAAGGCGATCTCTTCAGTCTGTGTTCCGGTAATGCGAAGGGAAGAAGCCATCCCGAAGAAATTACGCTTTTTAAATCCGTTGGGCATGCGCTTGAAGATTTGATGGCCGCATCCTATTATTATGAACAATTTATCGATGAGTAAGGTTTTCAAAAATATAAAGGAGAAGACGGCTTTTAATCCCCCGAAAAACTGGCTGCAGATCAAAACCATAGATATGCATACCGGCGGCGAACCTTTACGGGTCATTGTTGATGGTTTTCCTGACCTCCGAGGAAATTCCGTTTTGGAGTACCGCCGGTATTGTAAGGATAATTACGACCACTTACGAACAGCCCTGATGTTCGAACCCCGCGGGCATGCCGATATGTACGGCTGTATTTTGACGCCCCCCAACGATAATGACGGCGATTTCGGAGTCATTTTTCTGCATAACGAAGGCTATAGCACGATGTGCGGCCATGCCATCATCGCCCTTTCGACCTTAGCCGTCGAAATGCGATGGGTCGACGTTCATGAGGGCGACAATAACCTAAAAATTGATGCCCCCTGCGGCCGGATTACCGCTTTTACCCATGTACATCTAGGTAAAGTTACCGGGGTTAGGTTTCACTGTGTACCCAGTTTCGTGGTCCGTCTCGATAGAACGGTCGAGGTCGAAAATTTGGGAAAAGTGACCTATGATCTAGCCTATGGAGGTGCGTTTTACGCCTATGTCGATTTGGCAAAAAATAATTTCAATTTTGATTTGACGCCAAATTCGTACCGCGCCTTGATTTCCGTTGGGATGGATATCAAACGTGCCGTAATGCAACAGGATAAGGAAATCTCACATCCTTTTGAAGAAGATCTCAGTTTTCTTTACGGAACCATTTTCATTGGCAATTCTGCCCGTCTGGATATCGACAGCAGAAACGTCTGCATTTTCGCAGAGGGGGAAGTAGACAGATGCCCCACAGGTTCGGGCGTTTCCGGAAGAATGGCCATCAACAGGGCAAGAAAAGAAATCGAGATCGGAGAGACCATGGTCATTGAAAGCATTACCGGTTCTGTGTTCAAGGGTTCGGTGGTATCCGAGGAAGATTATGGGCCATTTAAAGCGGTCATTCCCCAAGTGGAAGGTATGGCTTATATCACAGGGATGCACATTTTCGTAATCGATCCGAACGACCCGATGAAGGACGGGTTTATTTTGCGTTGAGCCCCTGTTCCTCTAGTCCGGTCAAAGTAATTTGCGGTTCGGTGTGGTAGTTGTGCCTTTTCCAAAACCGTAATAAAAAATCGATGTCCTTCAATAGTTTTTGGTTCGTACTATTTTTTAAAAAAGACAGCTTATCCTTAAAATTATCGAGACAATAATCGGCGAGTTCTTTTGAGGTTTCCTCGGATGTCAGTATATAATAAACATCCTCATCACTTTCTTCGGGATCGAAATAGGGGTTGTTCGATGCCGGAAATGCGCTAGTACAATTGAAGGCCATTTCGATACCGCTTTTAGGGTTGAAAAAGACGGTGGCGACTTCAAACTCTTCCGAAAAATCAAAATCAAGTTTGATCTGGTCTTTCAAAAAGCCTTCCTTTTTGCTTCTCTTGTGGGCATCCTGTATTTGTTGGTCGGTCAGGCCAAGGCTTTCATTGTAGAAGTTGTTATATCCCGTTATAAAATTTTCGAGTTGATCGGTTTTCATAAATGCGATGTGCGAGGCATTGTTAAAAACGAGAAAGGCTCTTTCTTGTTTTTTTAGTATATCGACCGTCTCCTTGCGTTCAAAATCTAAAAAAGCGACCTGCCGCCTGGATGGCACGGAGTTTTTTTCGTCCAATATCAGATCGGCATTGAAATCCTGAATGTAAAAAATACCCGAGAACCACCATAAATTTTGCCAGCGTACGATTCCAATAAATAGAATCGTATCGATTTCGTTCAAGTCCGCATGTTGGTCAAAAGAGGCTTTGGTCAGCGCGAATTTCTTTCCGGACGCGATATGTTCCAGATGTATCGTTTTTTCGTTTTGCCCTTTATACAAAAAGAAACCGCTAATACGTTGGGAAATTGAAAGAATATCGGAGTATAAGGGATGTTGCTTGCCTGCAAGACCCGCAACCCACTCCGTACCGCTCAGTCCGAGTAAACGGGTACGGGTTTTGAAATAAAAGATATCCCTGTTTTCTTGAAAAAAGGATAGTAGATTTTTGTTTTTCTTGTGCTTTTCAAAAATTTCCTCTTCTTCGGAAATCATGTCTAGGGCTGTATCGGGATAGAACAAGTAGGTGCCCAGTAAAATCGTTTCGACGATACCGCGGATCTTGTAGTAATCCGTCTCGTTTTCATCGATTTTATAGTAGGGCTTCAAGGCCTCGTTTTCGGGGGCATATTCGTATTCCCTATCGAAGACCTTCATCACCTTTTCGGCAAAAGCAGGAAAGACCTTGTGATGCGGCAGTGCGAAATCACGCTGTTGCACGGTATTGAGAAAATACCATGACAAAAATGTGACATCCGCCTTGTTGATCTCATTGTCATAATACGTTTTGGTAACATAAAAGGGTAGCGGTTTTTGATACAGCGCTTTGTGCTCTTTTCTAAAGGTATTGAAAATGTCCGTGCCCGAAATGACATCCTCAAAATAGGAGACCAGAAAACAACAGAGCATATTTATCTCGGATTCGTCCAGATAAAGCGATAATGCCAAAATATCCGGATTTCTGAAAATGGACTTTATCTCATTGGCCATTTTGAGATAGTAGGAATCTGTCGGTTTGTGCGATTCATAGGGTTTGAGTTCTAGCCAATCTTTTATGTAGATTTTTTTCTTCATTTTGATCTTTTAGGTAGAGAAGGTCGTTCTAATAGGTGCCGGTTAAATTCTTCCTAAGCGTCTCAGTTCCCAAAAACATTTTGCCGTTGCCTCTATATCTGCGGCGGCATCGTGGGCATCATCGAAACCTGTACGAAAAAGCTTGTAGTGCAGTTCTGAGAGTTTGGGCCATTTATAACCATATGGGCCGCTAATTCTACAAAAACCGACGGATTCTTTCATCGTGCATATTTTCAGTTTCTTGGTAAGACTATTCGTCATTTGGTTCCGCAGAAATTCGGCGCCAACGATTTTCTCGTCAAAGTCCATATTATGGGCTACCAGATATTCCGCGCTATCAACCATACCTTCGAAAGTTTCCAGAACATGCATAAGCGGTTCGCCCTCGGTCATCGCTTTTTCGGTCGTAATACCATGGATTTTTATGGCGTTTATAGAAATGGAAAATCCTTCCGGTTTTACGAGATGATCTCCTTTGGTAATTCTGTTTCCCTTTAGGTCATATAGAACATAGGCCAATTGCACCATCCGTGGCCAGTTATTCACTTGGGTCACGGGTGCTTTCCAGGTTTTTGGCAACCCTGCGGTTTCTGTGTCGAAAAAAAGGTACATGCCCTAGATTAAAAGCAAATTTAAATTTCTGGAAGGAATAAATAATTAAAAATGATTTAACACGGATAAATGTACTATGGCGTAAAGTACTTAAAATCACTTTGCTTAAATCTTAATACTTTCCTTCTCCACCACCGGTTCCTTCAAAACCCGGTCAAACACTAACGCGCCAATTTCCTTAAGAGGCCCATAAAGCGCGGACTGTTCCATATTTTCGTCCTTGACCAGTCCGGCGGAGGTGTTGACCCTGTCGAAGAATACCAAGAGTGCCCCGAGTATCACGGCTACTTTGACGACCCCGAAAATACCGCCGGCCAAACGGTTCAGCCATCCGAGCATGGCGAAACTGGCGATTTTGGTCAGTAACTTGGCTAGAACATTAACGATGATAACAATCAGTATAAAAGTAATGACGAAAGCGGTAAGGTTGGTGTAGCGCTCTTCCCAATCCATGCTTTCGGACAGATAATCCCCCGCATAGTAGGAAAAATGAATGGCGCCGTAGATACCGGCGATCAGGGCCACAATTGAGGCGAGCTCGATGATGAGTCCGTTTTTAAGGCCTTTCCATAGGCCCCATACCAGCAATAATCCCAAAATGATATCCAGGAAGCTCATAGTTAATGCGTTTGAACAAAAGTAGCATTTTGATTTGTACCTTTGATGCTTTTTCAGTGCAAGCCTCCCTTTCTGGCAAAGCGGTCATGGTCGAATGTCAGATCGAGCACTTTGACTAGGCTCAGTACAGGTGTAATTGAGATTGAATCCAAAAGGAACGGTAATAACATGGCGAGAGACGAACAACTAAAAAAACACTGGGAAGAATTGGTGGAAAAACTTTCTGCCCAATTCGCCGATGGCGACCCTTTGGAACTTGATGCCATCATCTATTTGGTCGGTGTTCAAGAACTCGGCCAACACCATAGAACATTCAAAAAAGATCATAAACTCGATTTGATGCATATCGCCATCTGCCGACTGTTGGAGCCCTACGGATATTACGAATTCGAGTTTTTTGATGAAGAGGGATGGCCGCATTATACGACCAAGGAAGAATTGCCGGCCTTAAAGGCAGGGGAACAGTCGGTACTGATGAAGGAGGCGATTGTGGGGTATTTTTTGGAGCGGGAGTACATTAGCTGATTTTTTGTCTTCCCACTGCGCTCTTCAACGTCCGCACCGCCACAGTGGTCGAAAGTCGTCAAGGCACTTTGCTAGGAGCTACGATGGCATTTATCTATCCCAAGAACGGAAGCCGCATTTCCCTTTCCAAAAATTTCGATGGAAAGACCAATGAAGTGTTACTCAAACTGGCCCACACCCAACCCAAGACCGAAGTCTTTTGGTATCTCGACGAGACGTTTCTTCGCCAGACCCAGAATTTTCATGAAATCGGGATAAGTCCATCCAAAGGAAAACACAGAATTATCGCCATCGACGCACTTGGCAACGAGGTTTCGGTCAGGATATCGATGGAGTAGTTTGAATACGGAAATTTATATCCTATATTTAACATTCCAATAAACAGTAGAATCAAGAGACAAAACAAATTTCACCTTGTCAACGTCTAACGTCTTTATTCTAGGCTTTTATCTAAAATCTCATAGCTATCATGAACTACATCATCTCCCTAGACCAAGGTACCACCAGCTCCCGCGCCCTGCTGGTCGACGAAAAAGGAAAAATTCAGGGCATGGTACAAAAGGAGTTCAAACAGATTTTTCC
>JAGXIC010000144.1 GCA_024635875.1 Pricia sp. | reverse complement strand
GCCGCAGCGTTTCTTGGGATACCCTAAAGGGATATCTACCCGATTCCAGCGGTTCGAACCTGCCCGCAGTTATCGGACAAAAAAAATCCGAAGGCGATTTCAGCAACGAAAGGGAGATTCTCTACAAGGTACTTTTCGATATGAAAGGCGACCTCAACGACCTTAAAAAACTGACGTTGGCCCTTATGAAAAACAATGATGGCGACAAGGTGCAAGAAGAAAACGAAAGCCTTATCCAAAAAATATACGGCGATAACGATGAAGATATTATGGATGATGACGATCGCGATTCGCTAGGAGTACTACAACTGCCCCAACACGATTCGCATAGAGACGACACACAGCGACCGCCACCAAAACCGACCCAAGAAGACAAGTACCATTTCGCCGAAGAGATCCAGGAAGAAGAAACCCTATCTTTACAGGAAAAAGAAGTAGAGCTCATCAAAAAATCGTTGGAGCGCAACCGCGGCAAACGAAAGGCCGCCGCCGGTGAACTCGGTATTTCCGAGCGCACATTGTATCGGAAGATCAAGCAGTATGATTTATAAGGTTTGGTGTTAAAAAAGTGTATGGGTTCATGTTTTAGAGTTTATTTAAAACTGGTTCCCGGACTTAAAATGACGATGAAATCGTTTTGCGAAATTTGCGCCTTTTCCCTGCGCTCCTTGCAGTTAAAAAAGGTTAATTGAACGATTTGGAATTTAAAAACAATAGCTAAAACAATTGAAAAAGTTTAAACCAATTATATTTTCGATCCTACTTGCCCTCAACTTGAACGGCTGTGGCATTTACAATTTCACCGGTGGCGATGTGGGTACGGCGACGACATTTGCCGTACCAAGGTTCCAGAATTACGCTACCCAAAATCCGGGTTCCGTTTTTGAACCGGGATTGGAACGGGATTTCACCCAGGCCTTACAGGATAGAATATTGAACCAGACCAGCCTGGATCTGACCAATTCCGAAAGCGATCTGTTATATGAAGGCGAAGTCGTGGAATACCGCATCTCCCCCATGAGCGCCACTGCCCAACAGACGGCCGCCCAAAACCGATTGTCAATGGCGGTCAATGTTCGTTTTTACAACAAGACTAAAGAGGATGCGGATTTTGAACAGCGTTTTTCGTTCTTTTATGATTTCCCCGCAGCGACCCAACCATCCGCAATAAAAACCGAAGCCCTCGAAGTTATTTTTGAGCGGATTACTCAGGATATTTTTAATGAGTCATTGGCGGACTGGTAGTTAAAAAAGATATGAGAATAGAAAAGGTGGTGAATCGCTCTATTTTCCAAAAGCCATAAGTAGTCTTTTTTCTCTATTCAATGCTCTATTTTCTTTTTTAAAATGAACCCGAAAGACTTCACATACCTCCTACAACATCCTAACAAGGTGGTTTCCCCTATGCAGACCAACCAGCTGGAAGAGGTATTGGAAGAATATCCCTATTTTCAAGCCGCGCGCTCGCTGCATTTAAAAGGACTAAAAAGTCTGAATAGTTTCAAATACAATAATGCCCTGAAGCTTACCGCGGCCTACACTGCAGATCGCGAGGTGCTTTTCGATTTTATCACATCGAAAGACTTCCTACAGAACCGTATTGCCGACACACTCACGGGCAAGTCCATAACCTCGGTCGATAGCGAAATCGAATTTGGGGAAGTGGTTCCCCAAAAAATCCAAAATAGTGCTGACGGGCCTTCCGAAGACGAACCTTTGCCCATTACTAAAGCTGAGGCGGATACATTGTTGGATCCCGAACTTTTTAAATCCAAAGATCCTAAAATCGACAGGGAACTCTTAGAGAAAAAAGAGCAGGCCTCCAAAGATCTGGAACTCGGGGAACCCCTTCCATTTACCAAAAAAGAAAAATATTCCTTCAGCGAATGGCTGCAGTTAAGTTCTTTCAAACCGGTTAAGAGAAATGGAGACCGGTCAGAAGAAAAAGAAATGGAGAACGTCCATTTTCCGTTGGAAGAAGACGCCGTAAAATCGAAAAAATTCGAACTTATTGATAAATTCATTGCTGAAAACCCGAAAATCAAGCCCCAAAAAGACGTACGGAAAGTTACCATACGCGATTCCGTCAAATTCGATAACAAAGAGCTGATGACGGAGACCTTGGCCAAGGTATACCTAGAACAAAAAAAGTTTAAAAAAGCGATTCAGGCCTACAAAATTTTAAGTTTGAAATATCCGGAAAAAAGTGGTTTCTTTGCAGACCGAATTAAAGCGGTGGAGCGACTTAAGGAGGATAATTCACAATAATAAGTAGCTGTTTTATACTATAGTCCAACTTCGCCGGTTTCATCGATACAATTTTTAGGTTACAGTAGAAGGCCGATAGGCGTTTGTCACATCATATTCCGCGACCGACCTTTTACGCTCAACCTTCAACCTTTAATTTTTTCAAATGAGCACGTTTTCCATATTCCTTATTCTTATCATACTAGTCTGCTTTTTGCTGGTATTGGTTATAATGGTACAAAATCCTAAAGGCGGCGGGTTGTCATCTTCCTTTGGCGGAGGTGGCAGTCAAGTGGTAGGCGGCGTTAAAAAGACCGGCGACTTTCTGGACAAGAGCACATGGATTTTAGCCATATTTCTGGTGGTCCTGATTTTGGCATCCAACGTTACCTTAAAAGGTAATTTCGGTGAAGACGACTCCAAATTGCTGAATGGTGACGATATAGAAACGACCCTACCCGATGAGGTACCGGAATCACTTCCTACGGCACCTGCAACAGACGAATCCAATCCAACAGATAGTCTTTAAAAGACGAAAGAAATTGAGGAAAATGCCGGTTTGAATGACAAGCTGGCATTTTTGCTTTAACAAAGTGTCAGTTTTTAGTTAATGGCATACTTTCTGACTACAAAGAAAGAGAATTTCATTTTTTAATACTAAAAACTAGAAATATGACAAAAGTCAACATTAAACCATTGGCAGACCGAGTACTTATCGAACCAATGGCCGCCGAGACGAAAACAGCGTCCGGAATCTACATTCCCGATACGGCAAAAGAAAAACCCCAACAAGGTAAAGTCGTGGCCGTCGGACCCGGTACCAAAGATGACAAAGTAACCGTCAAGGTCGGTGATAAAGTACTTTACGGCAAATATGCAGGTACCGAACTCAAGCTCGAAGGCAACGATTATCTCATGATGCGTGAAAGCGACGTTTTAGCAATTATCTAAGCTGACGCAAATTCTAAAAAAAACAAATACCAAATTCCAAAATATATTCAAAGTCCATTTCCTACATTGGAATTTGGATTTTGAAAATTGGGATCTTAAATTTTAAAAATTAAAATTTTCAATATGGCAAAAGATATAAAATTTGATTTGGAAGCACGCGATGGCCTCAAAAGAGGTGTCGATGCTTTGGCAAATGCAGTAAAAGTGACCTTGGGACCCAAGGGCAGAAACGTTATTATCAGCAAATCTTTCGGTGCGCCACAGGTGACCAAAGATGGTGTTACGGTAGCGAAAGAAATAGAATTGGCGGATCCCTTGGAGAACATGGGCGCCCAGATGGTAAAGGAAGTGGCCTCAAAAACCAACGACCTTGCCGGTGACGGTACTACTACCGCTACCGTTCTGGCGCAATCCATTGTTAAGGAAGGCCTGAAGAACGTTGCAGCGGGCGCAAACCCGATGGACCTCAAAAGAGGTATCGACAAAGCGGTCGAGGCCATAGTTGCCAACTTGAGGAAGCAGTCTAAAAAAGTAGGCGATTCTTCCGATAAGATAAAACAAGTCGCTTCCATTTCGGCCAACAATGACGATACTATCGGCGAACTTATTGCCGAGGCCTTCGGAAAAGTAGGTAAAGAAGGTGTTATCACCGTAGAGGAATCCAAAGGAACGGATACTTATGTAGATATTGTAGAGGGCATGCAGTTCGACAGGGGGTATCTTTCCCCCTATTTCGTGACCAATTCCGAAAAAATGGTCTCCGAGTTGGAAAATCCTTACATCCTTTTATTCGACAAGAAAATTTCTTCAATGAAAGACTTGCTTCCCGTATTGGAGCCCGTGGCACAATCTGGAAAGCCTTTGTTGATCATTGCCGAAGATGTAGACGGGGAAGCATTGGCTACCTTGGTCGTGAATAAATTGAGGGGTTCGTTGAAAATCGCGGCCGTTAAGGCTCCGGGCTTCGGTGACCGAAGAAAAGCAATGTTGGAGGATCTTGCCATCCTGACCGGGGGTACCGTAATTTCCGAAGAGAGAGGTTTCTCCTTGGAAAATACCACCTTGGAGATGTTGGGTACCTGTGAAAAGGTATCCATTGATAAAGACAATACGACCCTCGTAAACGGTGGTGGTGTCCAGAAGGATATCAAGACCCGAGTCAACCAGATCAAATCACAGATCGAAACGACTACTTCCGATTATGATAAAGAGAAACTTCAAGAACGTTTGGCCAAATTGGCCGGCGGTGTTGCCGTACTATATGTAGGTGCCGCATCCGAAGTCGAAATGAAAGAGAAGAAAGACCGAGTAGACGATGCATTGCATTCTACTCGTGCAGCCGTCGAAGAAGGCATTGTTGCCGGTGGTGGTGTTGCCCTGATCCGTGCTAAATCGGTACTTTCTAAAGTTCAGACCGAGAACGCCGATGAAGATACCGGATTGCAAATTGTAGCGAGGGCCATCGAATCACCGTTGCGTATTATCGTAGAGAATGCAGGTGGTGAAGGTTCCGTAGTTGCTGCCAAAGTATTGGATGGTAAAAATGATTTTGGATATGATGCGAAGTCTGAAAAATACGTCGAAATGTTCAAAGCAGGTATCATCGATCCGACCAAAGTGACCCGTATCGCATTGGAAAATGCCGCTTCGGTCGCCGGAATGATATTGACCACAGCATGTGCCTTGACCGAAATTAAGGAAGAAGCTGCCGGCGGCGGTGGAATGCCACATGGCGGAGGCGGAATGCCTGGTATGATGTAGCCGTTAGCCTCTACAAGCAAATTGTAAATTGTTAAAAAACCGTCCCGATATTTTTATCGGGGCGGTTTTTTTGTTTAGGTAAATCGGTTACAAAATGCTATCGTTTATTTGAACCTTGAAAGTATTTTCGGAATTATGCTGAACTTTGGCCGTATTAAATCCTTTTATGGCATCTTCATTTAAAAATTTTCAACATTCATCCTTCGACCCCAAGCATTTGAACAAACTACTGGCCGTTGTTTAAATCACTTTCGAAGTCCGGTTGGTGTGTGGTAAAATTCCGATGCTATATTTGATGGCGAAATCGACAGCCCGATCGTTGTCAGTAAATCCCAATGTCCGTATCGTTGGTTCTTTGCGGGTGGCATGCCTGCATTCTTTCTTAAAAAGGTATTCTCTTTAAAAGCAATTTCTTGCGTAATAATACGTTGATAGTAAATCCGTATCAAACGGAATTGTCATGGTACTACAGAATATTTCTAGGTTTCTTAAACTAGCCATTTTTATTTACTCATTTACCCTACAGGCGCAGCTTGCTGGGCCCACTACCTTTCACCATATCAAAAATGGTTTGTCACAAAGTTCGGCTACCGTGCTTTTCGAAGACAGCTATGATTTTATTTGGATCGGGACGGGTAACGGCCTCAACAAATATGATGGAACGGATTTTGAAATATTCGAGAAAAGCCTGGATGGTAAAACGGGCCTCACCCATGAGTATGTCGGAGCATTGTATGAAGATGGCACAAACCTATACATTGGCACGAATCAAGGCATGAGCCTATACGACCGCACATTAGATATTGTAAGGCCATACGAGTTCAAGAACGAGGGAAAGAAAATGGAAGCGAAAAGTATTAAATCGATTACAAAGACCGACGGTATCCTATGGTTGGGCACTTATACGGACGGACTGTACGGATACCAAACTGAAACGGGAGAACTTAAACATTTTCTAGTCGATGACGAAATTAGTGAAGGAAATTATAACAACAACCATATTTGGAAAGTGGCGCGCTTGGAACACGGACGGCTGTTAGTCGTATCCAGTTCCAATATCCTCGTTATCGATGAAGATTTGCAGATTCTGAAGCAGATTACGGAACCCGAGAACATTACCGGTGTTACGCATTTAGACGGGAACAAATTTTTAGTTGGAACAAGAAACGGGTCGCTGTTAGAATTGGAAGTTGACCCGACTTCGGACATCCAGATTAAAAAAACAGTAATTAGTCCAGGTTTTGCAATACTATCCTTGGCAAAGGATAATACGGAAGCAATTTGGATAGGCACGGAAAATAACGGTCTGTTCATCTATTCCAAACCTACTGGTGATATCAAGCACATCGATTATAGTATGACCCGTCCCAATTCCATATCCAGCAACTCCATTTGGTCACTTATGAGTGCCCGGAACGGGGTGATGTGGATGGCGCCCTTTAAGAATGGGCTAAGTTTTTATGATCCGAAGTTCCATAAATTCAGACATATCAACATCAATCCTTTTGATTCCCGATCACTGAACAATAAATTGGTCAATTGTTTCAGAGAGGATAGTCAAGGAAATATTTGGATTGGAACTGATGGCGGGGGATTGAATTACTGGAACAGAACAACGGATACCTTCGAGCATTATTCATTGAAGGACCATAATTTCGGTACCGATGTGGTGCTTTCTTAACTTCAAACCGGGGATGATAGGCTTTGGGCAGGCTCTTGGGCGAACGGGCTCACAATATTCAATACAAAAACTAAAGAATTCGAGCAGTTGAATTCGGAAAATTCATTTCTAAAATCCAACAACGTCACAGGCCTGCACCAAGATAAGAAGGGACGTATTTGGATCATAAGCCTTTTTGGAGGTGTTCAAATATATTATCCCGAAAGTGGTAAACATCGGGACATTACTCTCGTAGACGAACCTGATGGCATTGAAGTAACTTCTGTATATTCGATAATGGAGGAGGATAATGGACGGATTTGGATCGGTACACAAACCTCGGGGCTGTTTCGATTGTCTGAGAAAGGGGATACATGGACGAGCGTTCATTACCACACTATGGATAGTGAAAGACCCTTGAGCAATGATTTCGTGAATTCAATGGTTCAGGATAACGAAGGTACGGTTTGGATAGGTACCCAAGGAGGTCTTAACCAATACCTGCCCGAAAGTGATTCGTTTCTTGCTTTAACAAAATCTGACGGGTTTAAAAATAATGCCATTAAGGGTATCTTATCGGATACTGATAATAACCTGTGGCTGAGTACCGAAGGTGGTATCACAAAATATAATACACATTCCGGCAAAACCCTTGACTATGATATGGGAGATGGCCTGCAGTCGAACGAGTTCAATGCTGGTTCTTTTCTCAACAGTGTTAAAGGTGAATTTATTTTCGGAGGAACCAATGGGTTCAATATTTTTACTCCAAACGAAGTTGGAAAAAGAAATAACCAACCGATGGTGTTCATTTCAGGGATGAAAATATTCAATAGGTCCATTGCCCCCAATGACGGGTCCGGTATTTTAAAAAGGGATATCGGTCAAGTCGATTCCATCACCTTGAATTATAATAATTCTGTGGTGGACTTTGATTTTAAGGCGCTCACCTACAGACATCCCGAAAAGGTAGATTATGCCTATTTTCTGGAAGGCTTTGAAACGGAATGGAACTATGTTGGCAACCACCCTAATGCGACCTACACCAACCTCGATCCGGGCAATTATACCCTGAGAATCAAATCCACCAATTCCGATGGGGTATGGGCCGATAACGAACGAAGACTTTATATAACCGTCAATCCGCCGTTCTGGAAAACATGGTGGTTCCGTCTATCGGCAACCTTCTTTATTTTTGGATGCTTCTATATTGCGTATGCTAATAAGGTAAGGAGCATTAAAAAGTATCAGGCCCAACTGGAACGAAGAATAGATGAACGTACTCAACAGCTGCTGCAACAGAAAGACAAACTTATGGAAGTTGCAGACGAGCTATCCGCTAGAAATGAGGAGATACAGCGGTTCACATTTGCGGTTTCTCACGATCTGAAAAGCCCGTTGAACAATATCAAGGGTATTGCAGGTCTTATTCCAATGGAAATTGCAATGAAGGACTTCCCTAATCTAGAGGAGTATTTGGGACTGATAGATGTTTCTTGCGACACTATGAACGACTTGATATCAGATATTACAGAAATCGCACGGTTGGGCACGATTGATAATAGAAATGAGGTTCTTGACACAAATAAAATCATGAATCTGGCCAGAACCCTGATCAGTGGGAAACTCAGTATGGAAGGGGTGCGGTTGGATATAGCAGATAATCTACCGGACATCTACGGTGACCGGAACAGGATGATACAGGTATTTGGCAACTTCTTGGACAATGCCATCAAATACATGGGGAATCAAGAAACCCCGATAATTACCGTTGGATTCGAGCAAGATGACTCCATCAATAGGTTTTGGGTGAAAGATAACGGTTCAGGAATGGACGAACGTGCGCTTAAAAAACTGTTCACGCCCTTTTTACGATTCCACTCGAACGTAAAAGGTACAGGACTTGGGCTGTATATGATAAAAAAAATTGTGCTTTCTCATGATGGCGTCATAACCGCCGAGTCCGAGGGCAAAGGAAAAGGAACAACTTTTACGGTAGCATTGCCGAATGCTAAGATTGCCGCTCAAAAGGCCAAAAATTGTGCTGAACCCTATTTGGTAGGCTCTTAACAATACCTTTGCCTGATGCAATTGTTTTCGAGCATATCGAGGGAATGCTTACCGGCAATCCACCGTACTACGATGTTAAGTTCCCGATGTAATGACTTTAAGATGTTAAATAGTACCCATAATCCCTTAAACTATACTTTTCAACCTGCTTTTACGTTAATCATCAAGAAAGTTCCCAACCGCCGTAATGGGTATTGTAATCGTTAGTTAAATTACAAGTGAAACGGTGTTAAATGCAATTGATTTATGATTTACGACTTGATTTATTTGGTAGACGATTTCGATGTGGTAAACTTCCTGCATCGCATATTGCTCAGGAAATTGGGCCTGGAAGAGCGGGTAAAGGTATTCACAAATCCGGAAAAGGCCTTGAAGGACATTCGAGCCCATGGCGGGAAAGATTCACGAATATTGATCCTGCTAGATATCAACATGCCAGAGATGAGCGGCTTCGAATTTCTTGAACATATGATGGCCGGTTCATTTCCCCAGTTTATCGATGTAATCATAGTGACCTCCTCCGTTTCGGAATCCGATATGATCTTAGCGAAAGAATATCCTCGTTTCGTAAGGGATTTTGTAACCAAGCCCTTGCAGATTAATAAACTAAGAGACATCACAAAATCGGTCGATCGAATCGAAAAATCGAATTTGCTTTAGGGAAGGCGCCCCTTATTAACCTACATAAAAGTGGCACAAATGGATGAAAAAGAACCGGTTTACGATATTGTATTTATGGTGGACGATGATCCTATCGTCAATTGTGTACACCAAAAGATTGTAAGAAATATCGGTATAGCCAACGAGATAAGGTCGTTTACCGATCCCAGAAAGGCCTTGGCCGAACTGCGTTCTGAGCTTTGCCACGCGAAGAAGAGCATGTTGGTGCTCTTGGATATCAACATGCCTGAGATGAGCGGGTTCGAATTTTTGGAATTTATGGAACTCGAAGATTTTAACTTGAACGTCGATGTCATCGTGGTGACTTCATCCATTTGCGAAAATGACCGGCTTTTGGCAGAACTGCATCCCCGGTTCGTAAGGGATTTTGTTACCAAGCCCCTGAAGGCTGAAGACCTTAAGAAAATCATTGCATATCCCTAATTAGCCCCTAAATTGAGTCACACTCAGCAAGGCCCATAGCAGGGCTTTTTTTTATTTAAGATGACTTGAAGTTATTCAGGCATTCAGGCTTTCCAAAACTCTAATTAAAAGGGTATCACCAACTCCTCCCGGAACTCTTTTCTAACGCATAACAAGAAATAACCTACTTTTTTTGATTATTTTTTTTATATTTAGTTCAATACTATCCAAAACAACAAATTATGACAGACGGTTTCGAAAAGAAAAGAATCCAAGACCTGAAGTCCATGAAGCTTTTAAATAGCCTTCCCGAAAAAGAATATGATGATATAACCAGTCTTGCGGCTTTCATCTGTAATACCCCCATCTCCCTGATCGCCCTAGTTACTGACACCCGGCAATTTTTCAAATCACGTCAGGGAGTGGATGTATCCGAAACGCCAATTGAGCAGTCATTTTGTGCCTACGCCATCAAAGTTCCCCAGAAGCCTTTCATTGTGGAAGATGCCCGAAAAGATATGCGCTTCAAAGATAACCCTTTGGTTACGGGTCAGCCGAATATTTCTTTTTACGCAGGCATACCGTTGATAAGCAGTGAAGGGAATGCTTTGGGCACGCTTTGCGTTATAGACAATAAGCCCAGAAAGCTGGAACAAAAGCAATTGGAGGCCTTAAAATCCCTGGCGAATCAGGTGGTACATCTTTTTGAGCTTCGCAAAAAACGGATGGAGATCGAGCAAAGTGAAAAAAGATTCAAAGGCCTGGTTCAAAGTGGCTCTGACTTAATAGCTATACTAGATTTTGAGGCCAACTACCAATATGTTAGCCCCACTTCTGTTAACGTCTTAGGTATCACCCCAGAAGAATTTATGGGCAAAAATGCCTTTGAATTTATTCATCCTGATGATAAAGAAGCGGCTTATGCCAGTCTTTTGCGCTTGGAAAATAAAAAACAACTCACTCTCAAACCCTTTAGATTTAAACATGGCGATGGTTCATGGCGATGGATAGAAGCCATAATTACCAACCTTATGGAAGATTCTGCCATAGGAGGGCTGGTGGCCAATTCGAGAGATATAACCGAGCGAATACTTTCCGAAGAAACACTAAAAAAGAGTGAAGCCTACTATCGGGGACTATACAACTCACAGACCAATTATGTGCTTCGAACCGATATGGAAGGAAACTATACCTATGCAAACAAAAAGTTTATCGAGGAATTTGGTTGGCTTTACCCTGATGGAAAAATACTGGGTAAAAACTCCATGCCGTCGATTATGGATTATCATCATCAAAGAGTAGAGGAAAAAGTGGGCCAGTGTATCGCCGAACATGGGAAGGTGTTTAAAGTTGAACTTGACAAACCCACCAGCGATGGGAAAATTATCACTACCCTGTGGGATTTCGTGTGTATTGTAGATCCTGAAGGAATCCCTTCTGAAATACAATGTATAGGCCTGGATATTACGGCCCGTATAAAAGCCGAGAAAGCGGTTAAAGAATCCGAACAACGCTATTCTGATCTATTTCACCTTAGCCCGCAGCCTATGTGGGTTTATGACATTGATACTTTGAAATTTATGGATGTCAACGAAGCCGCCATCAAACACTATAGGTATTCTTACGAGGAGTTTCTGAATATGACCATAAGGGAAATAAGGCCAAAATCTGAAATTCCAAAATTAGAAGCGGCTATACTACAACTAAAACAAAAGGAAAAATCCTATTCAAGTGGTGAGTATTTGCATAAAAAGAAAAACGGGCAGGAAATAATCGTTGAAATTCGAGGCAATATATTGTTTTACAAAGGTAAAAAGGCCGAGGTGGTATTAGCGACCGATATTACCGAACGCTATAATCATATCAAGGCCATTGAAGCGCAAAACGAGAAGCTCAGAAAAATTGCCTGGACCCAATCGCATGTGGTGCGCGCACCGCTTGCACGTATGATGGGATTAATCGATCTGCTCAAGGAAGATTCTCCCTCAGTTGATCAAAAGGAAAGAGAACAACTTTTGGAACATGTATTTCAGTCGGCAACTGAATTCGATGAGATCGTTAGAAATATCGTCAATACTACCCAGCAAAATTCGGAGAATTATACGCTCGGGAATTAAACAAGTAGTTTTCCCGCTTTCTTTACCTTTGCAAAAAATAGCGATAAATGTTCGACCAACTACGAAAAGAAATTCCCGTGCTACTCAACCGTTCAGAGCTAAAGACCGACATCCGCCTACAGCAGGTATGCGAGCTTTTAAAAAATACGGTACCCCACTACGATTGGGTAGGATTTTATTTTAAGAACGGCGATAAGGAAGAGCTTAAACTAGGCCCCTACGCGGGAGAGCCTACCGACCACACAATCATTCCCTTTGGGAAAGGTATCTGTGGACAGGTAGCCGTCAGCAACCAGAATTTCGTAGTGCCCGATGTAAAGGCACAGGACAACTACATCGCTTGCAGCGTTACCGTTAAAGCGGAAATCGTAGTCCCGCTATTCATAAACGGCGAAAATATCGGCCAGATCGATATCGACTCGAATACGCCGGATCCGTTCACCGAAGCTGATGAACGATTTTTGGAGTATGTGAACGTTGAGGTAGCGAAGATATTATTTTAAAACAGTCCCTAAATCCGCATATAGATTTTTGTGACCTGCATCTGCCCAAGGCTGGTCGGCTCATCAGAAGGTTGATCCGTTCAAAACTTCCCTTCGATTGTTGATAACCTCCCTACCATTTTCCTTACGGAAAAAGTACTTTTGCTTGTCAGTGAAATCAAACGGGGCACTTGGACTTCTGTGCCATTATAACTACATAAAAATGAGTATCAAAAAAGCTACTTCCGCCTTAATTTCCGTTTTTCATAAGGATGGATTGGAACCTATCGTTAAAAAATTCCAAGAACTTGGTATCACCATCTATTCCACGGGAGGGACGGAAAAATTCATCACTGACTTGGGCATCGACGTAGTTCCCGTTGAGCAGGTGACCAGCTACCCTTCCATTTTAGGGGGGCGCGTAAAAACCTTGCATCCCAAGGTGTTCGGTGGCATCTTGAACCGACAGGACAATGAGGACGATATAGCCCAGTTGGCCGAATTCAACATCCCGCAGTTGGATATTGTAATCGTGGACCTTTATCCTTTTGAAAAAACGGTCGCCGGTGGTGCATCCGAACAGGAGATTATCGAAAAAATCGATATCGGGGGCATTTCATTGATACGGGCCGCCGCCAAAAATTATAAAGATGTGCTTTGTGTGTCTTCCATGGAGGATTATGGGGAATTTTTGGAACTCGTTTCTGGAGGAAATGGAAGTACATCCCTAGAAAACCGTAAAACCTTTGCCGCGAAGGCCTTCAACGTCTCGTCTCATTATGATTCCGCCATTTTTAACTATTTCAATAAAAGTCACGAAATTGCATCGATAAAAATTAGCGAAACCAACGGCCAGGTCTTGCGCTATGGTGAAAATCCGCATCAAAGGGGATTTTTCTTTGGCGATTTTGAAGCCATGTTCGCCAAATTGCACGGCAAGGAACTTTCGTACAACAATTTATTGGACGTAGATGCCGCGGTCAATTTGATGAACGAATTCAAGGGTGATATGCCGACCTTTGCCATTTTAAAGCACAATAATGCCTGCGGATTGGCACAACGGGAAACGATACGTCAGGCCTATGTCGATGCCTTGGCCGGAGATCCGGTTTCCGCTTTCGGGGGCATTCTGATCAGCAACGTCGAAATCGATAAGGCGACCGCGGAAGAAATACATAAGCTGTTCTGCGAAGTAGTCATTGCGCCCAGCTATTCCGAGGATGCATTGGATGCCTTAAAGGGTAAGAAAAATAGGATTATTTTAATCCAAAATGAGGTCGATCTGCCGGATACCCTAGTGCGAACCTGCCTCAACGGTGTTTTGGTACAGGACAAGGACCATAAAACGGATGGTATATTGGATTTTCAGTATGCAACGGAAAAACGGCCTTCCGAAAGAGAACTGGAAGACCTGATTTTCGCTTCGAAACTTTGCAAGCATACCAAATCGAATACCATCGTACTGGCGAAGAACAAACAATTGTGCGCAAGTGGCACCGGGCAGACATCTCGTGTAGATGCCCTGAATCAGGCCATCCATAAGGCCCATTCTTTTAAATTCGAGCTTGAGGGAGCCGTGATGGCCAGCGATGCCTTCTTTCCTTTTCCGGATTGTGTCGAAATTGCGGGGAATAGCGGTATCAGCAGTGTCATACAGCCCGGAGGTTCTATTAAAGATCAGCTGAGCATCGATTATTGCAATGAAAACAATATATCGATGGTAATGACGGGCACGCGGCATTTTAAACATTAAATGGTTCGGCCTTATGTTTTTATAGTATAAAAACATAACTTAATCATTAAAACAGCACTGAAACCGTTGTTTCAAGTGGCATAGCCTTCAATACTCTATAGTTTGACCATGTTAAGAAGCGAATTCACAACATAAAAAATGGAGCGGCTGCTAATTTCGCTACTTTTGTCGATGAAACGCATGGTATTCATCTTGCGATTTCAACCCTTGTCTAACTAACACTATAATCAATATAACAAAATGGGATTTTTTGATTTCTTGACCGAGGAAATCGCCATCGACCTAGGAACGGCGAACACACTTATCATCCACAATGACAAGGTCGTTGTCGACAGTCCGTCTATCGTGGCACGCGACCGTATTTCCGGTAAAATCATCGCCGTTGGCAAAGAGGCCAATTTGATGCAGGGCAAGACGCACGAAAACATCAAGACCATCCGGCCTTTGAAAGACGGTGTTATTGCTGACTTTGATGCCTCCGAAAAGATGATCAACATGTTCATTAAGAACATTCCGGCACTTAAGAAAAAATGGTTTCCGCCGGCACTGCGTATGGTCATCTGCATTCCATCGGGTATTACCGAGGTAGAGATGCGCGCGGTAAAGGAATCCGCAGAACGTGTAAACGGCAAGGAAGTATATCTTATTCACGAACCTATGGCAGCCGCTATCGGTATCGGCCTCGACATCATGCAGCCCAAGGGAAATATGATTGTCGACATCGGCGGTGGAACAACAGAAATTGCGGTTATCGCTTTGGGAGGTATCGTTTGTGACAAATCCGTGAAAATTGCGGGGGACGTATTTACCAACGACATTATATATTACATGCGTACACAGCACAACCTCTATGTAGGTGAAGCTACCGCAGAAAATATAAAGATTGAAATCGGTGCTGCTACCGAAGATTTACAGACACCGCCTGACGACAAATCGGTTCAGGGACGGGATTTGTTGACTGGAAAGCCGAAGCAAGTGCAGATATCCTATCGGGAAATCGCCAAGGCTTTGGATAAATCCATTTTACGTGTAGAGGATGCCGTTATGGAGACCCTGTCACAGACACCTCCCGAACTTGCTGCCGACATTTATAATACCGGTATCTATATGGCCGGTGGCGGTTCGATGCTTCGTGGATTGGATCGAAGGCTATCCCAAAAAACGGACCTTCCCGTATATATTGCCGAAGATCCTTTGCGGGCAGTCGTGCGCGGTACCGGTATCGCTTTAAAGAATTTAGATCGGTACAAGAGCATCCTGATAAAATAGGATGACGGATGACGGATGACGGATGACGGAAAATATTAAATTATCGATCAAGCCTACTAGTCGACAGCCAAATCGAGAAACTATCCGGTTTTATAAGAACATCCTCTTTAAATTAAAAAAAAATTACTCGCCAAAAATATCTTTCCAAAGTCGAAGTATCCGGAAAAAAATCTTAACTAGCACGGGGCATGCAGCAGATTATCAACTTTATCATTCGATATAAGAACTTTCTTCTTTATATCTTTCTGATGATCATATCCATGACCTTTACCATACAATCGCACTCGTACCACCAATCCCGATTTTTCAATTCTTCGAACTGGCTTACCGGTAACATTCTTGAGACCTCCAACAACGTTTCTACCTATTTCGGACTCGATGCCGAAAACCAAAAACTGCTGAACGAGAATAAACGTTTGCGTGACCTACTTTTTAACATGGGCGAAACGGATACGACGGCTCTAGATTCCATACAACGCAGGTATACCATAGCGACGGGCAGGGTGATTAAAAACAGTTTTGCGCAGCCCCGTAACTACCTTACTATCGATAAGGGCGAAAAAGATAGTATAAAAGGTGATATGGGCGTCATAACCAGCAAGGGTATTTTGGGTATCATAGAGAATACCTCGAATCATTTTGCCACGGTACAAAGCATTCTGAACGAAAGATCGAACATCAACGCCAAAATCAAGAACACCGACCACTTCGGTTCGCTGGTCTGGGACATGAAACGGTATGACGTCGTGCAGCTCATCGATATTCCCCGATTAGTGAAGCTTACCGTTGGCGATACCATTGTCACGGGCGGTATGAGCAGCATTTTTCCCGAAGGCATACCTGTAGGTACCATACGCAAGTTCGACCTCAACAGCTCGAACAGTTTTTACAGTATTGATGTGGCACTTTTTAACGACATGACCAATATCAAGAACGTATACATCGTAAACAACGAATTGCGTGAAGAAATAAAGGAATTGGAAAACCAGACCCGAACCGATGATCAGTAACTCGTACTTTTTGAACGTGGTCCGCTTTATACTGCTTGTGCTGGTACAGGTGCTGGTGTTCAACCGCCTTAATTTTTTCGGTTTTATCAACCCGATGGTCTACATTCTATTTCTCTACTGGTACCCCATCAAAGAGAACCGGGGGGCATTCATTGGCCTTGCGTTCTTATTGGGCATATCGATAGACTTCTTTTCCGATTCGATGGCCCTAAACGCCGCATCTACGCTGACCATTGCCTACATGCGACCTGCGATTATGCGTTTGGTGTTCGGCGTAAATTTAGAGTTTCAGAGTTTTAAAATAAGTAATACCACTCGTATACAACAAATTACATTTTTAACGTTATTGATTATAGTACACCATTTGGTCTTCTTTACCTTAGAAATTTTTAGTTTGGAGAATTTCCTGTTAATTTTGAAAAAAGTATCTGCGACCGGTGCCGTAACTCTGCTGCTTTGTTTGCTTTTCGGTTCGCTTTTCAGCATAAGAAAAGAATAAAAAAGGGGCAGGGCCAGAAGTACGAGATACAAAAATTAGAACTTTACATCGTCGGCGCCCGGCAACTCGACGATGGCCTTAAAATAAAATCTTACTTGAAAAAGCTACTCTTATCCTCCATAATCGTCATCATCGGTATCACGTTTATCGGTAGGCTTTCGTACTTGCAGATTTTCAGTTTTTCGCCGGACCAAGTGCTGGAAGATCCTGCTATTAAACGGGTCTACGACTACCCCGAACGCGGTTATATTTATGACCGTAACGACAAGCTTTTGGTAGGTAACGATCCTGCGTACGACGTAATGGTAATTCCCCGTGAGGTACAGCAGCTCGACACCTTGGAGTTCTGCCGACTTCTAAAGATAACTCAAAAGAAATTTAAAAAAGAGCTACGCAAAGCTAGGATATACTCGCCAAGGCTTCCATCGGTTTTTGTACCCCAGCTCTCGAAACAGGATTATGCGCAGCTACAAGAAAAAATGCGTCATTATGAGGGCTTTTACATTCAAAAACGATCCCTCAGATATTATGACACCAACAGCGCGGCCAATGTACTTGGCTACATTAGCGAAGTGAACGAACGTGATCTGGCCAAGAATCCTTATTACGTACAGGGGGAACTTACGGGCCGCACCGGGGTCGAAAAGCAATATGAAGACATTTTAAGGGGAAGAAAGGGCGTACAATACATTCAAAAAGACCGCTATAATCGGGATATCGGTAAATATAAGGATGGTATCTTAGATACCTTGCCCGAACAAGGTTTCGAAATCAATATCACGATTGACAAAGCCTTGCAAGAATATGGTGAACGGCTTATGATCGGAAAATGGGGAGGTATCGTTGCTATCGAACCTTCATCGGGTGAAATTCTGTCCATGATATCCGGACCTACCTATGACCCCTCATTATTGGTGGGAAGAAAGAGATCCGCCAACTACAGCAAATTGCATTACGATTCCATTTCTAAACCTACTTTCGACCGATCTATATCATTTGAAAAAAGCCCAGGTTCCCCGTTTAAGGCAATCAACGCCTTAATTGCATTGCAGGAAGGGGCGATAACACCATCAACGACATTTACATGTACTCATGGATTTTATATAGGAAGCAGAAAAAAAGGATGTCATTGTGGCGGTGGAATACGAAATTTGAATAGTGGAATCTACGAATCGTGCAATGCCTATTTCGTAGGTGCCTATAAAAAAATATTCGAACAATTTCCGTCCAATAGTGATGCCATGGATGCTTGGGAAAAACATGTCAGAAGTTTCGGCTTGGGGTCTTATTTGGGATCTGATCTTTACACGGGAAGACGTGGCAGTGTTCCGAGCACGGAACTTTACAACAAATGGTATGGCGAGGGAGACAAAAGATGGTCGGCCACCACTACCTATTCCAATGCCATTGGACAGGGAGAGGTCAACGTCACGCCATTGCAATTGGCCAATATGACCGCGGCCATTGCCAATCGGGGACACTTCTTTACGCCCCACATCCTCAAAAAAGTCGACGGAAAAGAAATAAACATTCCCGATTTTGTGGAGCCCAAACGGACAACCATTGACAAGAGGCATTTTGAACCGGTCATTCAGGGCATGGCCGATGTTTACCATAAAGGAACCGCCCAGTATTTACAGATACCCGATATCGAGATTGCCGGAAAAACGGGTACCGTTGAAAACTTTATTAAAATAGATAGCGTAAGGACACAACTGACCGACAACTCGGTATTCGTTGCCTTTGCCCCCATAGATAATCCAAAAATCGCTATAGCCGTTTACATTCAAAACGGATACTACGGCTCTCGATATGCAGGCCACATTGCCTCGCTGATGATTGAAAAATACCTCAAGGGCGAAATCACCCGTACCGACCTTGAAAAACGAATGCTCGAACGTACGCTGGAACGTGAATACGCCAAGCCCTATAGTGGCAAGGAATTTAAGATCAACGAATACGATTGGAGCCAAGATGCCATCAAGCATAAAGAAGAGGATTCCTCAATATAAGCGTCTATGGCCGGTAAAAGTGTCCTCAAGCGTATCGATTGGCTAAGCGTGCTTTTCTACCTGCTGCTGGTTAGCATCGGATGGGTAAACATCTATTCGAGCACGTTTACCGAAAACGGCGAATCGATTTTCGACTTTGGCACCCTGCACGGCAAGCAATTGTCTTTTATTATGGCCAGCTTTGCTTCCATCATTATCCTGCTGGCCCTTGAAGCCAACTTCTACGAACGTTTTTCCAGTGTTTTCTACATCGTATCGATGCTATCGTTGTTAGGCCTATTTGTTTTTGGAAAGACCATTTCGGGGGCAACCTCGTGGTACGACCTCGGCTTTTTCAACCTTCAGCCTGCCGAATTCGCAAAAGTGGCAACCGCTTTGGCCCTAGCGAAATATTTGAGCGATATACAGACCGATATAAAACGCACAAAAGACCAGCTCTACGCTTTTGTTATTATTTTGATACCCGCGATACTCATTATTCCGCAACCCGATCCGGGCAGTGCCCTTGTATTTTTCGCCCTCTCGTTCGTTATTTTTAGGGAAGGGCTTCCCGTGTATTATCTCGGTATAGCACTTTTTGCTGTATTGATCTTTGTTACCACACTGATGTTCGGTACCATTTGGATAGCCATAGCCTTAACCTTGATCATACTCGTGTTCCTCCTATTGAAAAAGAGAAAATTCAAAATGCCCCTATTTCCTTTGGTTACGGCACTTATCGTTACCATTCTCTTTTCGCTTTCGGTCGATTTTGTATTTGACAATGTCTTTGAGCAGCGGCATCGCGACCGTTTCTCCCTTTGGCTACGCTTGGAAAAAGATCCCGCAAAACTGGCACAGATTCAAAAAACCATTGGATACAATACATACCAATCAGAAAAAGCCATCGAATCCGGCGGATTTTTTGGTAAGGGCTTTTTGGAAGGTACCCGTACCAAAGGCAATTTTGTGCCCGAACAGCATTCCGATTATATTTTTACCACGGTCGGTGAAGAATGGGGCTTTATCGGTACGGTAACGGTCGTGCTGTTATTTACCCTATTGCTATTGCGATTGGTATTTCTGGCCGAAAGACAAAAGAACGCTTTTAGCCGAATGTACGGATACGGGGTGATTTCAATTCTCTTTATACATTATTTTATCAATATAGGCATGGTCATCGGTATACTGCCTACTATTGGCATACCCCTGCCCCTATTCAGTTACGGTGGGTCGGGAATGCTTTTTTTCACCATGCTGCTTTTCATTTTTATAAAGTTGGATGCGAATCGGTTGAAGGAAGGTATTTAAAAGGGAAATTCCAAAAAACAAATTCCAAATTCCAAAAAGGATGGGTGACGGATGACGCACGTTTGTGTGAAAATTCCTAAAATTCTCTTAACGCTTGGATGCCCGATTCAAAAAAAATATTGGAATTTGGTACTTGGGATTTGGAATTTTAGTTAAAACTTCCAATCCCCAACTTCGACCCTTCCCTCCAATCTCGCCTCCAACTCATCCGGAAGATTCTCAAAAAAATCTATTCCCGTGCGTTTCTCGATTTCGTCGACAGAAACCGTAAACTGGCGAAGCGGTTTAGTACTTTCCTTCCCTAAAAACAGAAAGGCCAAAATTTTGGGGTTATCCGACGCTCCCCTGGCTATGATTTTGTAGTAATATCGGGGCACATCGACATCCTCTTCCCCGATTTCTTGCAAGCCTGGTTCAAGAACGCCCCCGGTCACGACGAATAGTTCATTGTAGCGTCCGGCCCAAGCGCGTACCTGCAGTTCAAGCCTGTTCCAGACACCCGCGTTAAAATCACGGTCTTGCGGACTGATGTTACTGGTATAAAAAGTCTCGTTATACGCCTGCTCTGAAAATCGACGGTCGCCCGCAGGGCAAAGGTGTCCCCTATCGTAGCCCGAACCCTTATAATTTCGCCAATCCGCGGATTTGGTTTTCACTTTTGGGTCTTCGATAAAAAAAGGACGCTTTCGCTGATCACGGGTCAGCTGGCTTTTCTTTAGCATATAGGCTACCCATTCGGCCTGTTCGAAAGGCTCATTGTAAGACAAACTGTAATAACTATGCGCTACGATGGCACCCGTGGTGGAACTGGGCAGAAAATTAAGGGGAATATCCTTTTTCAAGCTTGTATTTTCCGAAGCTGAGTAGGTGTCCGGTGTATAAAAGTTCTCAAAAACCCAGAAACCGACGATGCAGGAAACCAGTAGGAGGGTATATATGGTTTTTCGATTCATGGGGCGGTTATTTTGGTCATACGCTGAACACCTATCGCTTTGCGCTTCTTTCCTTGGAGTGCATTGCCTCGATGGACGCAAAAATCGAATTCAACTTCAATGTGTTAACCACTATTATTTCCCGTTAAGCTGATGGATCTATTTCAGTCTTCCTATAATAGCATTCTTTTGTAAGAGTGTTCCCGGCGACAATACGGCATTTGCCACAATTTTTGAAATATCTCCTGCTAAAGTGCCGAACTTGGTAACTCCTGTATCTATGATTTGACTTTTGTATAGTACCCGGATTTGTTTATTGGTCCTTTTGTTATATGATTAGCGGCAATAGAACCCGCTTCGAAATTTACATTTTGTCCGATAATACGATTCCCTACATAGTTTAAATGTGCAATTGCCGTTCCTGGGCATATAATGCTACTTTTTATTTCTGAGCTAGGTCCGATTTTTACCGATGTATCCAAAAACACGCCTTCCCTAAAGTAGGTATTGGCACCCATATGACAATTTTCCATTGTGATAAATGGTCTTTTGATCGTAATTCCACTTTCCAATATTACAGATTTATGAATGGCTATTCCGTCTGATATTTTAAAGTCCGGGCCAAGAGTACGTAAAATTCCTTTAAGTTAGATATCACTTCCCAAAGTAGCCGGTCCCGTTCCGTTTCAAAATAGTGTGAAAAGTCAGAAATGAAATCCTTAATGTCTATCTGTTGTTCCATTCGAATCCAAGTTTTCGGTCAAGTTTTACGGTTCTAACTAATAACCCACGAATCAAATTAAAGATGGGAAATTTAAACACCCTACCATAATTTGATGCGTATTCTAAGACAACCGCTCCGTTCTGTGAAAAACTACCATTTCGGACAAAGCCTTTTGTAACCTCATGTCCGCTTCGAACACGACCAAAATCCGATAAACGAAAAGACCCTAATGCTATATTTCAAAATTCTACGCGCGGCAACAGCGGTTTAAACTATTGTCAAAGTTACTGTTATAGTTTCCTATGGACATTCTTTGATAGTCTACAACTCAAAAGCTTTTGTTAAATGTGACCCTAAACTTTCACGTAATTATAGGATAGTTTCATCCTATTTCTACGACCAAAGGTTTACTTTAGAAACATTAAAAAATCAAGGAAACATGATTACTTGGAAAGACGTAATACGATTCAGCACAAAAGGAAATCCAGAGCCTGACCGAAAGGTCGACAAGACGGAAGCCGAATGGCGCGAAATATTGACACCCGAACAGTTTCGAATCACACGACAAAAAGGAACAGAGGCTCCACATTCAGGTGCCTACTGCGAAGCGCACGAGGCCGGTAAATACAATTGCATCTGTTGTAATACACCACTATTCGATTCTACGATCAAGTTCGAATCAGGTACCGGATGGCCCAGCTTTCACCAGCCCATCAAAGAAAATGCCGTAAAATATTTTAAGGATACCACTTTCGGTATGATTCGGGTAGAGGCGCTATGCAACACTTGTGACGCACACTTGGGCCACGTCTTCCAAGACGGTCCGCCGCCCAGTGGATTACGATACTGTATGAATTCGGAATCTTTGAGATTGCAAGAGATCGGTAGTGGGCAATTGCAGTAGCAGTAGCAGTAGCAGTTAAAAGGAATGAAAAATTATCCATTTTATAAACTCATAAACCATTAACCCATAAACTTTTTTTGAGCTTGAAACTACATCATAAGATTCCCGCAGGTGTATATGACGAGCGTAGTGGGAGAACGGGAATGACAAAAAATTTAATTAGTTATGAACGACAAGAATTTAGAGATAGCCACTATCGGTGGCGGATGCTTTTGGTGCGTAGAGGCCGTTATACAGGAATTGAAGGGTGTTGAAAAGGTAGTATCGGGATACACCGGCGGCAAGGCACCCGGTCAACCTACCTACCGAGAAGTATGCTCTGGACTTACCGGACATGCCGAGGTGGTACAGGTCAGCTTTGATGCCGAAGTCATTTCTTACAAGAACCTTTTAATGGTTTTTATGACCACTCACGACCCCACAACCTTGAACCAACAGGGAGCCGATCGCGGTACGCAATACCGTAGCGTAATTTACTACCATGACGAATCTCAAAAGGAAATCGCCGAAGCGGTCGTGAAAGAAATGGCCAGTTACTACGACAATCCAATAGTAACCGAAATAAGTCCGCTTGAAACCTTTTACAAAGCCGAGGAATATCATCAGGATTACTATCGAAACAATACGGCCCAAGGCTATTGCAGTGCTGTGATTACGCCCAAACTATCTAAGTTGCGCAAAATGCATGCTGACAAGTTGAAGAATATTTCAGTCTAAAGCCCTTTAGTGTAGGGAGTGAACAAATGCTCAACTAACTTAGTGGCATCAAAATGGAGAAAATAGGCTTAGGCGGAGGTTGCCACTGGTGTACCGAAGCGGTTTTTCAATCACTCCTTGGTGTGGAAAAGGTCGAACAGGGCTTTGTTGCTTCCACAGACAAAAATGACACCTTTTCAGAAGCGGTTATCGTTCATTTTAGCGCTATCTCCATTACCCTGAAAGACCTCATCGAAGTCCATTTACTTACGCACCAGAGTACCTCCAATCATTCTATGCGACAAAAATACCGTTCGGCGGTGTATACCTTCTCGGACCGGCAAAAAATCAGTGCAAAGGAGATATTAAAAAAGCTACAGCAAAATTTTGAACGACCGTTGATTACCAAGGTACTTCCCTACGTAACATTCAGACCTTCCGATCAGCAATTCGTCGATTACTACTATAAAAATCCTCAGAAACCGTTTTGTCAAAATTACATCCAACCGAAATTAGATTTGTTATTGAAGCGATTTTCAAATGTGGTGGATTCTGGAAAAATGATTTTAGTAGAATAATCAGTCACTGATCCCAAATCATCTTAAAATTATCACAGTTGAATCTACGGTCGGTCGAGCGCCGCATCCATTTATAGAAAGGCTTTGCCAGTTGGTCGATACCAGATTGCCCGGTATAGGTCATTTGCAACAGCTACTTGATGTAGTATTGGACGACCCTAGGATCGATGGAGAATGGATAGGTATGCGGGTGGTTCCGTTAGCGGTATAGCTGGCCCTTTTAAGATGCCAGGATTTTACATCAAAAAACCCCGACACATCAGTATCGGGGTTCTTTCATTTTATATGTTGTCAACTTAGCAGCTAATCTTAACCTTTAACGGCAAGCTTACCATGCTCCATACTATTATTCTTCAAATCTTGCAATACGTTAACGGCTTCCTCGACATAGACATCTTTAGCAAGATTCTTGTGCCATCGGTCGCGCTTCTCGCGCAAAACAGAGTCTTTAGTGAACAGGGCCTCTTCGTACTTCAGGGATTCGAATGTTAACTTGGAATCGTAATCGGTAATGGTCTTGAAATATTCGGATTTCTTTTTGTCATTTTCCTCATCATCTTTATACGCATCGTAATTTAATGAGATGGTCGTTTCGTCTTGTTTTGATTTTAACCATTGGGCATTTTCCTCGATCAACTTGATTTGGGCGCTGTTGGCCATCCGCTTTTTACTATTGGCTATGGTCTGGTCGTAATCTATATAACCGTTCCATGGCTTATAGTTCGCCGGAGATATTTTATCCCACTGTAAAGGATTCGACTGATCGCGCTCTCCCAAATCGATGTAACTGTACCTGTCCGGAACGACAACATCACTCTTTACCCCTTCAAGCTGGGTAGAACCTCCATTGATACGATAGAATTTTTGGGTGGTCAGCTTTATGGCACCCAAATCGCCATGTTCGTTACTACGTACGATATTTTCCAAGGGAATCACATTCTGCACCGTGCCCTTGCCAAAAGTTTGTTCGCTTCCGATGACAATACCTCTTTTATAGTCTTGCATGGCCGCTGCCAAAATTTCGGAAGCCGAGGCGGATAGTTCGTTGACAAGTATCACCAAGGGCCCGTCCCATTGAATGCGCTCATCCTTATCGTCATAAACATCCTTTCCTTTTCCGGAAGAACGGACTTGCACAATAGGACCATCCTTTATGAACAATCCTGCCATTTCGACTACGGTCTTCAACGATCCGCCGCCATTGTCGCGCAAATCGAGGATAAGGCCTTCGGCACCGGCCTCCTTCAAACGTTCTACTTCTTTGGCAACATCTGTGGCCGCATTCCGTTCGGTGTAATCATCAAAATCGACATAAAACTTTGGTAGGTCTATGAGTCCGAATTTATGGTTCTCTTTAATAATGTTCGCCGATTTGGCGAAAGATTCCTCCAGCTCCACGACATCACGGGTCAGGGAAACAACTTCCATAGAACCATCTATTTTACGGACGGTCAAGTCTACAGTGGTACCTTTTGCACCTTTGATCAGCTTGATGGCATCGTCTAAACGCATACCCACAATATTGATAGGTTCTTCGCCATCTTGGCCGACCTTCATTATTTCGTCCCCGACCTCTAATTGGCCATCGCGCCATACCGGACCACCGGAAATTATATCCACTATCTTGGCTCCTTGCGGTTTTTTCTGTAATCGGGCACCGATGCCTTCAAACTTGCCCGACATGCCCACATCGAACTTTTCTTTTTCTTCTGGTGGGAAATAATAAGTATGCGGGTCGAATTCGTCGACGATGGTGTTGATGTACTGTACAAACCAATCTTTACGTTCGAGATCGCTGACAAAATCAAAAAACTCGTCCAAGGTCTTTTTTGTGGATTCGCGGGAAGAAAGCTCGGCCTCTTCAGGGCTCATGGGGGTATCGGAAGCTTCTTCGGCCATTTCTTTCTGTGCCCCTTCGATTTCTACCATCTCACCATCGGCATTCTCGGTCATCTCGGTTTCTACACTTACTTTTCTAACCTTTGAATCATACGTACCCAGAGTGGCATATTTCAACTGCTGTCTCCAACGTTCCTTCAAATCTTTTCTAGTTGCCGCAAAGGGCAATTTTTCATAATCGATATCGATACTTTCCTTTTCATTGTAATCAAAAGGGGTATCGAGAACCTCCTTATAAATACCTTTGGCATCTTCCATCCTCATAATCAAGCGGTCGTAAACCAAATTGAAAAAGGAAATATCGGTGCTTTTGATCTGGTCATCGATCTGAAATTTAAACTGCTCGAATTCCTTGATATCCCCTTCCAAAAAATAGCGTTTTGTGGGGTCAATAACATCTATAAAATCCTCAAAGACACTGACGGAAAAATCGTCGTCTATATTCTTGGGTTCGTAATGGCCCTTTTCGAGTACGTAAGTAATCAGGTCCAATAATAATTTATCTTTATCGTCATTTTCGAAAGACTTGTTGGTAAAGCTGCATGAAGCAACCGAAATGAGCATTACCAAAAGTGCGTAGGCAAGATTCCTTTTCATCAATTTTAGTTTTATTATTAACTATCGTCCAAGGAAATTTACTTTCCAATGGTTGACCTTTTCACATAAGCAATCCCCTAAGGTACTGAAAAAACCATG
>JAGXIC010000143.1 GCA_024635875.1 Pricia sp. | reverse complement strand
ACTAAATGCCCGTATGAATTTAGCCTCTGCCACTTGCTGGGCCGTTGGGTTACTTCTGCTGTCAATGATAGCCGTTGCATTGAACACGTTTTGGTTTTGATCATTCCAAACGGTTTTTACATTGCTATGTGTTGGACTCCATGTATGGCCCTGTAACACACGATATACCCCATTATCTCCCCAGTCGGTTCCTCGCGTAGGGACCAAAGCTTCATCGGAACTTACTTCTTGAAGGGTATAAAGGTTGCCATCCGTTTCAATCTGGCTTCTTACGGAATTATAAAGACTTTCTAAACTTGAGGCCGCCTCCACTCCCGTAAATTCACCGGAAAGGGTAGTGAATACTGAATCTGTCTGTTCGATCTCTAGGTTGGTGCAGCCCAAAAAGGCCAGCATCGTAACCCAGACGAATACTTTGTTCATTTTTTTTGTTTTCATAGTTTTTTTTAAAAAGTTGCACTTATTCCCAAGGTATAGGTCCTCGGTTTTGGGTAGGCCGTATAGTCGATTCCCAAAGAGGGTACATTGTTCAGCGATTTAGGTACGTTTACCTCGGGATCCAATCCGCTATAATTGGTAATCACAAAGAGGTTTTGGCCGATCAATGATAACCGCAGGGTTTTGAAAAGCCCCTCACCGCTCATGGGCACGTTATAGCTTAAGGAGGCGTTCTGTAATCGTAGGAAATCCCCTTTTTCCAAGAAACGGGTAGAAACCTCAGCAGCATTTGCCCCTGACTCACCTGAATTAACTACATCTTGGGTCACATTTTTGCCAACTTGCAATATACCCGCCGTAAAGTAAGCATTTTTGGTATTGTTATAGACATAGAACCCATATTGTCCTGCAAGAAAGGCGCTAAAATCCCAGTTTTTATAGCTTACGCTGGTGGATAAGCCCAAATTGACTTTGGGCAAAGCACTTTTGTCTACAAACTCCTGTACATCCCCATTTGGATAAATGGAGAATCCCTCGGCATCATAACCTGCAAATTTCCTAAGAAAATAGGAAAAAAGTGGTCTTTCGCCGGCCAATAATTGAGCATAGGCGCCCGAAAGGCCATTTCCATTAATTTCACCTGTCTGAATCAAGCCATCAAAATTCTTCACCTCGTTGTCATTATACGAAATATTGAAGCCTAAGTTCCAATTAACATCTTCCTGTTGGATGATGTCGTATGCCAGTGAAAATTCCGCCCCTTGGTTGATGACCTCCGCATCTAAATTACTAAAAAAGAATGGCTGAGGCGAAGGTTGGGCTGCTTCTTGCTTTAGCAACAAATCATTGGTGTTCTTGTAATAGATATCTAAGCTACCGGTCAATCGATCGTTGGCAAAGCCAAAGTCAACACCCACGTTGGCCTGTGAGGTAGATTCCCATTTCAGGTCAGGGTTGGTAAAGGAAACGATTTCCAGCCCTGGAGGATTAATGTTTTGGTTTTGTTCAATAGAAATGCCTTCATAACGCTGCCTTGTGGTAAAGTTACCATAGCCCAGGCCTTCTTGGTTACCTGTAATACCATATCCTAAACGTAATTTTAAGGTAGAGATGGCATCGGGCATAAAACCTTCCTGGTCAATTTTCCATGCAAAGGCACCAGAAGGGAAGTAGCCGTATTGATTGTTCGGTCCAAACCGTGAAGAACCATCGACCCTAAGTGTACCGGTCAACAAATATTTGTCAGCTATAGTATAATTTAGACGGCCAAAAAAGGATTGTAACTCGTCTTTAAAGTCGAAATAATCGCCCCTAAGCGCTTCTACCGGAACACCCCCCGGTGATGGCACACTTTCATTTTGTGAAGCCGTTGGGAATAACCGGTTTACAAAAGTGCCATTTTGGTTATAACCAAATTGTTGGTATGAACCTGACAGACCGTTTTCCACGAATAATTTTGCAGTGTTCAGGTTACGTTCCATTGCATTGAGGTCCGTTGTGCCGAAGCCTTGACCTTCAATGTTTTTTCCTTCCCTTTGAAAACTTTGAAAGGAATACCCGACCAAAGCCTCCAACTTGGAGTTTCCGAATTCTTTGGTGTAATTAAGCGTAATGTCCATCAATTTACTGGTAGCATACAGTTCGCTTAGAAAACCTTCTCCCTGACCAGGCGCATCAGCTATACCTACAGAAAGACCGGATTGTACTTGATTTTTCTTTGAGGCCGATTCATCGTAACCGATCGCTACCTTGGCCTTTAGATTTTCCAAAATGCTGTATTCGGCCGAAAAGTTGAGCAACACCCTATTGGTATGGGTAAGGTCTTGGTAATAGTTCAACAATTGAAGTGGGTTTATTTCGGCGCCACCGGTACTAAAACTGGAAGAGGCCGGCCAAGTGGGGTTAGCAAAATAGGCCGATCCCAAAAGGTCCCCGGTTGAACCCGAGTTATTGCTGATTGCTGCAGCTTCATCATTGATACGTGAAAAGGTCACATTGGCATCCAGTTTCAACTTGTCATCAAAGAGACGCTGCGATGCGTTGATCCTGCCTGTCAAACGCTCTAAAGAGGAGTGTTGCACAACCCCAAATTGCTTGCCATAACCGATGGAGGCCCTGACATTGCCAGATCCATAGTTTTTGGCGTACGAAACGTTCTGGTCCTGTGAAGCGACATTACGTAGAATAAGATCTTGCCAATCGGTATCAGAACCATAGTCAAGGGCATTGGCGTCACCACCAAATTGTGTGACAGCGGCAAGAAATTGTTCCCTGTTCAAGAGGTCGAATCTTTCGGCAGGTTCGGAATAACTTATATTGGAGGTATATTCCACTTGTCCCTTGCCCGCTTTACCACTTTTGGTCGTAATGATTACCACCCCATTGGCACCTCGGGAACCGTAAATGGCCGTTGCTGAGGCATCTTTCAATATACTGATGCTCTCTATATCATTGGGGTTTAAGAAGTTCAAAGGGTTTTTTGGCGAACTGTCCCCGGCACCAGTATTTCCACCACTCGCGGAGGTATCTTCCCCTGAAAGCGGTATTCCATCCACGACAAATAAGGGATTATTGTTTGATCTAACCGAACTAGTACCCCGGATCCTTATGTTCATGCCAGCACCTGGCTCGCCACTCGATTGGGTAATCTGAACCCCTGAGGTCTTTCCCTGTATCAATTGTTCGGGAGATGAAATAACCCCTTGGTTAAATTCATCGGAGGTTACCACTGCAACTGCACCTGTCGCGTCTTTAACCGTTGTTGTACCATAACCGATAACCACCACTTCGGAAAGCGCCTGCGCATCTTCTTGAAGGGTGACGTCAATATTCGTTTGGCCATCTACAGCCACCTCCTGATTGGCATAACCGATATAGCTGAATACCAATGTGCCATCTGCCGGTACATCGGTGAGGGTATAGTTGCCGTCAAAATCGGTCTGTGCACCTGTGGTCGTTCCCTTGACCACGACACTGGCTCCCGGTAAGGGGCCGCTGGCATCGGAAACCGTTCCCGTTACCTCTTGGGCCTGAGTGAATGCAAAGCATAAAAATGCCCCGAACATTATCAGATTCCTAATCCATGTAATCTTCATAAAAGTTGTTTTTGAGTTGAGTTAATTTAAAATCAAAGGTTAAACATATACAAAAAAATCGTTAAATACTGAATATTTGGCTATACAAGAGTTACGAAAACGGTTTCGAGTTGATAACTTTCGCAAAATACGACAATGACAATTTTATAATCTATTCACTGCCCAATCTTCAATAGTGCAATACAAAAAGTGGGGACATGCGATTTTTAGTAAATATAGCATTTTTCTTTTAGCGACAAACAATTTATCCCACGGGAGTGTACGACAAATTTCCCTTTTTTGTTCAATGGAAAGCCTTTCAGCCGATTGTCTTCTTCCAGCCCCCCCAGGAGGGGAGCAGATCCCGAGAATAAGTAAGGGTCCAGGGGGCATCGGGAAACGGTTCCCTCCCTTCCGGGGTGGGCTAGACCCGATAGCTATCGGGAGGGGACAGTTCCTCCATGAACCCAATGAAATCTTCCCTTTTTTACGTTCGGTGACCAAGGTCGCCAACACATAGTTTTTGTTCGGAAGATTAACGGGAAGCTATTGTTTGTAGGGTGGCGGGGCAAACGGCTTTATAAGGCCCATGCATTTCCAATTTCCTCCAGTGGAACGCACCCCACAAATTTGCCAGGTATAGGGTCATAGTTCAGTACATTTTTACCTACTTCCTCCGAACTGAAATAGCCAAAAAGTACAAGGCCCTTGGCCTGACGATAAAAAGTAACCTTTTTTTCGTCCTTGATCTTATTGCCCCATAGATACATGGCCGGTTCATAAGGGATCTCTTCTTGTGCGGCGCAGATGATATTTTTCTCTTCCGTTGTGCAATCCTCGAAACGTTTTCCTGTTTTATTGGTACATTCTGCCTGGAAATCCTCTAGCCCTTTCAAAAAGGCTTTCTTTTCTTGGTCCGTATAACAATCCGATATCAATTTATCCATAAACCGATGTACCAGTACATCTTTGGCACCTGGGGTATCGGTCTTCGGTAAAATATGTTCCGCCATTTCGGCAATGGTATTTGCCTGTTCCTTGGTAAAGAAAACGGGCGTCCAATCTTCGCTCGTATCTACTTTGCAGCCGTTCAACATACTTGAGAAAACCACTCCTGAAAGACTGTATCCCAAAAAACCGGCACTTAACTTTAAGGCTTCCCTTCGTTCCATAGTTTCTTATTTTGTGTTTTTTACGGCATGGTTAACAGCCCGTGCCGTCAATGCCATATAGGTTATGGATGGATTTACACAGGCAGACGATGTCATACAGGCACCATCAGTAGCATATACGTTGGGTACCGCATGTACTTGATTGTTTGCGTTCAATACCGAAGTTTTAGAGCTTCTTCCCATACGTGCGGTACCCATCTCATGAATGCCTTTGCCGACCGCGCCGATTTCATCAAAAGTCTCTACATTGGTAAGGCCCCCTGCCTCCAACATTTCTGCGGCATCCGTTTTTATCTGTTCGCGCATCTTGAGTTCGTTTTCCTTGAACTCTGCATCGAATACGACCAAGGGAAGGCCCCATTGATCCTTTTTGATCACATGGAGGTACATTTTATTTTCATGGTATGGCAGGCATTCGCCAAAACCGTTGACGATCATGGTCCACTCACCGGGTTTGGTCATGGCTTCCTTGAATTCGGGGCCAAAACCTTTTTGTGCCGTACCACGGTCCCAACTCTCGCGATGCGCCTCGCCTTGATAACCGAAGCCTCTCAAAAAGGCATCGGTTTTTGTGGCCTCATCAATATTGCGATATCGGGGGATGTAGACACCGTTGGGCCTTCGGCCTTGGTAATATCCGTCTTCCAATCCTGAATATTTGCCACTGGCCCCGGCGAAATAATGGTGGTCCATCATATTATGGCCGAGTTCACCGCTGTCATTGCCCATTCCGTTCGGGAAACGATCTGATTTTGAGTTCAAAAGGATGGCCGTACTGCCCACTGTGGAGGCATTGCAGAAAATGATAGGCGCAAAGTACTCGATAGTCTCTTTGGTTTCTTCATCTACGATTCGCACCCCGGTCGCCTTTCCCTTGGTATCATCATACATGATTTCATGTACGATGGAATGCGGGCGTAAGGTCATGTTCCCCGTTCTTTCCGCTGCGGGAAGTGTTACCGCATTGGCACTGAAATACGCCCCGAACGGGCAACCTCTACTGCATCGGTTACGAAACTGGCAGGTGCCGCGACCTATACTGCCCTCCAAAGGTTCGGTTAGATGGGCTACCCTACCAATGGTAATGATCCGGCCTGGAAATTGCTTTTCTACACGTTCCTTGACCTGGGATTCGAGGCAATTTAAATCCATAGGTTTCAGAAATTGCCCGTCCGGGAGTTGTTTCAGGCCCAATTTTTGGCCGCTTACCCCAACAAAACGCTCGACATAGTCGTACCAAGGCTCAATATCCTTATAACGAATGGGCCAATCCACCGCAATACCCTCTTTGGCATTGGCCTCAAAATCGATGTCGCTCCAACGATAGCAATGCCTGCCCCATATCAAGGAACGGCCACCGGTTTGGTAACCTCTTATCCAGTCGAATCGTTTGACTTCCTCATAAGGGTGCTTTTCATCATTTACATAAAAATGTTTTTCATCATCGCCCACAAAGCCGGTACGTCTCTGTTTTTCATAGGTCTTGGCCTCCGCCACGGTCAAATTGCCCCGATTTTCAAAGTCCCATGGATCCATATTGGCCGTAGGGTAGTCCTCCACATGTTTTACCAATCGCCCTCTTTCTAGCACCAAGGTCTTTAATCCTTTTTCGCAGAGTTCCTTGGCGGCCCAGCTTCCGCTTACGCCGGATCCGATGACTATGGCATCATAAGTATTGGCTTGCTTGGCCTTTCCGTTTATATACATCCTCTTTATCGTTTTTATTTGGAGATTGGATTTTCCTTCTTCCCCTCAGGAATTCCAAAAATATATGATTTACCGTTACTTGAGACAACCAGGAAGCGGTTTTTGTCTAGTTTTATGATTTTTCTTGAATTTAGGTTTGAGGGTAGGGGAAGGAATTGAAAAGACCCAAAATTTCCCTTTTCATCCATCGATAGCACACCACCCGAATTGGCATCGCTTTGCCCGAGTTCGGTGGTATAATCCAAATAATTTCCAACAAAAATTAGCTGTCTTTTTCCGTCGTTTTCTTGAATATGAAAATCCTCAATGGTACTCATCTGGGCTTCCTTGGGCAAGGGTACCCCCTTGAAACCGCCGTTCATATTCAGATATGTCATGGAACGGAGTTCCGTGATTTTCTTAATTTCTAAAATATCGGCCTCGGCCTTTCCGGTAAGTTCGGTAACGTTCGCTATTTTGGAGAAGGCGGTATAGTCCAAAAATTTCTTTTTCAGGGATGGCATTTGATCCGTAAGACGGTCTTTGGAGGCAAAGGGAACATATTTTCCGAAGAAATCGTAAAATATAAGGGGGTCGGATTGTTTATTGCCATCAAAATCGTCGAGATACAATTTCACGGGTCTTTCTGGGGATGCCTTCCATTTAAAATTGAGACCTGCATTGCCTGCGATGATATCGTTGTAGCCGTTCGAATCGACATCCGTTATGGTAATGGTATTCCACATACCTTGGGTATTTTCTAGGCCATATTTTCGGGTCTCGTTCAGAAATTTTGAATTGCCTTGGTTGATGAGTATGGTGACCGGCATCCAGTCGCCGACGATGACCAGGTCCAACAAGCCGTCATTGTTCAGGTCGGCCCATTGGCTATCGGTTACCATGCCTATCCGGTCTTGTTGAAGCACCCCGAACTTGCCCGTTCCGTCATTCTTAAGGATATAGCTAAAAGGGGATAACCCGTAGCCACCGGGAATGGAACGATTGCCGATAAAGAGATCCTGAAACCCGTCCCCATCAAAATCTGCGGTCGAGATGCTACCACCATTGGTCTTGACCAAGGGTATTTCCAAGCGCTTGAACCGGCCGTTACCGTCATTGACGTAGATGCGGTCCTCCAAGTGTTCATGGCCCTCGATGTTATCGTTGCCGCCGCTCATTACGTATAGATCCATATCCCCGTCGTTTTCCATATCAAAAGCGGCCGCATCGACATCTTCATAGACAATGTCTTTGGCGAGATTGGAATTTTTATCCTGTACGAATTCGCCATTTTTCCCCTGAAAATAAAGGGATGGGGATTGGTATTTGGCCCCACCGATGAAAAGGTCTTCCAACCCGTCACCGTTAAAGTCCACCTGAACCGCTGCGGGACCTTCGGAAGATAATTTTTCGGGCATCAGGGGCTCCCGCTCGTAATCGAGAAAATTATTTTCTTGATGGAAGAAAGGAAAGGTGGTAAACGATTCCATTTTTCCCTCCACCACTTTTTTGGCCTGTGCGGAGGGTTTTCTTATTATCGTATTCTCTTGGTTGATGGTAATTGCCCGCTCGGTCTGGGCGGTACCGTCCAACCAATTCACCGTAACGGAATCGATTTTATCCACGGTGCCAAGGCCAAAATGCAACCGGTGGGTAGAGGCCGATTGAAACCCCTTGTCCACGGAGAGTTCCTTAAAGAAGGTTTTTCCCTTCCCGTACACATACAGCTTGCTGCCCGTGGTATTTTTTAAGGTGTCATCGCCTTTTAGGGTAAAGGATATAAAATTATTTGCCCCCTCGTTCACCGCGGTATTTTCCAGCAAAAAGGCATCTTGATCGATGTTGTTGACCACAATATCGAGATCGCCATCATTGTCAAGATCGCCGTAGGCCGCTCCATTGGAGTAGGAGGGTTGCTGGCCGGCGGTAACCGTGAGCCTTTCGAATTCAAGGTCGCCCTTGTTGCGAAATACGATATTGGGGATTTTCATAGTGGGCATTTCCTCGATCAGTTTTCGCTCCAGTTCGTTCTGCTTGGTCCGGTCGTATCGGGCAAAATCGATATTGCTCAAATAGTTGATGTAGTTAAGGTCATTGGGGCGTTTGTAGATGCCGTTGGTAACGTAGATGTCGCTGAGTCCGTCGTTATCGTAATCCTGGATCAGGGGGCACCAGCTCCAGTCGGTGGCATAGGTTTCGGTCATCAGGGCCACATCGGAAAAGGATCGGTCGTTTCGATTCAATTGCAAGGTGTTTCTGGCATATTGATCGGCGAACCCAAAATTTCTCTTGATCTGGGCGACCTTATCGGTATCCTCCCCGGCAGATTTTAGGAATATTCCCTTATCAAAGGGCATCATGTCCAAAGTGAGGATATCCAATCGCCGGTCGTTGTTGATATCCGCAATATCGACCCCCATGGTAAAACGGGTGGTGTGGCTTAGATAATCTGAAATGGATTCCTTGAACGTTTTGTCGCCTTGGTTGATGTAGAGGTAATCGTTCTCATGAAAATCGTTGCCCACATAGATATCGATCAGACCATCGTCGTTGAGGTCAGAGGTGGCCAAGGCGAGGCCGTAGCCCAAGGCACTGCTATAAATGCCCGCTTCGGCGGTAACATCGATAAATTCCGGTATGCTCTCTTCCAGCCTGTTTTCGTACAGTTTATCGCCTGCGAGCGAATCCCTTACCTTGCGCAGTTCGGTACTGCCGTAACTTCTAGGGGTATGGATGGAATGGTTCAGCAGGTACATGTCCATATCGCCGTCTCGGTCATAGTCAAAGAAGGAGGCCTGTGTGGAAAAGCCGGAAAAATCGAGTCCGTAAGCGGAAGCGGATTCGACGAACGTACCGTTTCCTTGGTTGATGTAGAGCAGGTTATGGGCTTTTAGGGACTTGTAGTTGCCCCCTTTGCAAACGTAGATGTCCAATAGGCCGTCATTATTGACGTCTTCCATGGTTACTCCGGTAGACCAGGTTGAATCCATTGCCATTCCTGCTTCTTTGGTAATATCCTTGAACTTTAAATTCCCCAAATTGAGGTACAGTCTATCAGAAACCTGATTGGCGGAAAGATAGATATCCTCGAGACCATCGTTGTTGATATCGCCTATCGCCACCCCGCCGCCGTTGTAATAATAGAGATATTCGATAATGTTGAGGTCGTCGGTATAGTGCAGGTCGTTCGAAAAGGTGATACCACTGCTGTCCGCGGGTACGGAATTAAAATAAATGGGGCCCCTTTCAACCGCAACTTCCTCCTTTTTTTTGGTACAGCCAACAAAAAGCAGGATCATACTAACGGCAATGGAAGCTAAACACTTCATCATTTAAAATTTGAATATTGCCAGCGAATCGCTGTTCCGCGCCACGATCAATTTTCGATCGTCAATGACCATATCGCGCACCTCTCCTTTTACCGAAAAGCCCTTGCCATCGGTATGACTTTTGAATTTCAGTTGACCGAGGTTTTCTAAAAATACGCCATAGGAAGCATCATATCTGCCCATTTCGGGCTTTACACCGTACAGATTTCCGCCCAGTACGATATCCTGGTCCCCATCGTTGTCAAAATCTTGGGCCGCGATCGCATAAACGGTGGAAAACTGCGCTGCTACGGGAAGTTCTTGGACGGTAAATTTAAAATTTCCCTCATTTATCAAGGTCACGGACGAAAGTGTATTGGCCTGCAGCTTAATTGCCCCGTTCAATCCTTCAGCGGTAAAGATATCGGTAATACCGGCATCCCTAAAAGATCGGTAGTCGGGAAATTTTTTAGCCAGCACCTTTATCTGGTCGATGAGATTGTGCCGCAGGGCATAGGGATAATCTTTACCATTATCCCCGCGAAAGGCAAGAATGGGATCGGTAAAACCGTTATTGTCAAAATCTTTGGAATACAGGGTTATCGGATGTTCCTTGCTGGCCCGGAACCTGCTGTTCAAGCCCTGGTTACCCACGATAAAATCGAGGTCGCCATCATTGTCAAGGTCGGCCCCGTACAGCGTATTCCACCATCCCTTTAGATCTGAAAGCGGGTTGTCGTTTTTCTTTGTGAACGAGCCTTTCCCGTTTACAAATAGTTCTATGCCCATAAACTCGCCGACGACTACCAGATCGTCGTCCCCGTCATTATCCAGGTCTTGGAATTGGGCATCGGTGACCATGCCTATATCTTTCAGATCTTTGGCAAGGGTATCGGTTACATCGGTAAAATTTCCCTTGCCGTCGTTTTGAAGGATGAACCCCGAACAGGGCGAGCCGTATTTGAGGGGCACCATACGCTCACCTACGAACAGGTCGAGGTCTCCGTCATTATCAATATCCGATGCCCTTACGGTCGAAGTGCTGTGAACCGATGCCTTGGTCGGCAGCTTCTGATCGGAGAGTTCAAAATTTCCCTTTCCGTCGTTGAAATAAAGCCGATCCAAAAAATTGGTGGAGTATTGCGAAAATTCAACGCCCCCGCTGCATACGTAAAGGTCTTGATCCCCATCATTATCGGCATCAAAAAATAGACTGCCCGCATCCTCGGCATTGCGGTTCTTTTCAAACGCATCGGTTTTCGTGGGAATAAAAGTGTCCTTGCCACCCAACAGCAGGGTCGCCGAATTGCCCTTTGAACCACCGATGAACAGATCTTGCCGACCGTCACCGTTCACATCGGTCATGGAAACTTTTGGTCCCTCGGTACTGTACATACGGTACAAAAGGCGGTCCCTATCAAAATCGACAAAACGGTTTTCATTGTGCTTGAAGTCAATCTTGGGGTCGATTTTCTCGAATAGTGGGCTTTCGCCCGGGTTGGTCTCTTTTGGCACCGTCTCGGCATCCTTTTCGGACAATGCCAAGATTTGATCGACCTTTACATCGGACAAGGAAGTTGCCTTTCCCGAAGGCCAAGTGATAGTTACCGATACCGGCGCGTCGGTCGGCATCCCGAAATTGGGCCTGGGATCCATACTGGACTGAAACCCTCTGACTGGCTGGTTTTCCATGGAATATCCAGCCGGTCCAATGACGATTTTTGAACCGACCGCATAGGTGTTCTTGTTCTCGCCTTTGAGCACGAACTTTAGATAGTGGCCCTGACCATTGTCGATAACGGTATTTCGGTAAACAAAAGCCTTCATGTTCAAGTTGTTCACCACCAGGTCAAGATCGCCATCGTTATCGAGGTCCCCATAGGCGGCACCGTTTGAAAAGCTCTCTGTCTGTAGACCGGAACCCTCAAAATCCTTGAATTGAAGGTTTCCCAAATTTTTATAGGCCTGATTTTTCAATTTGTTCGAGGGAATGATATCGATCAACTTGGCATAATTTATCGTATCGTTGCTAATCATCGATTTCAGGACTTCTTCGTTCGATAGGTACAGGAGATAATCTTGATCGGTCAGGTCGCGATAGACCCCGTTCGCTATAAAAAGATCCTTGAGCCCGTCATTGTCCATATCAAAAATTAATGCGCCCCAGCTCCAGTCCGAAGCCTCGACACCGCCCAATCTGCCTATTTCGCTAAAGGAGTCGTTCGTATTGTTGAGTTGCAAGGTATTTCGGGTAAATTGATTGTAATAGCCGCTGTTGATCTTTAATTGGTACTTGTTCCAATCTTCAAAGGTGGTTACTGTTTTTAGGCGGCCATATTCGGATGGTAGCATTTCGGTCACAAAAATATCGTTGTAGCCGTCGTTGTTGATATCGGCCATATCGGCCCCCATCGATGCCCCGCTGATGGCGGTCATCGCGTTCTCAAGCTCTTCGGTGAACGTACCGTTTTGGTTGTTGATGTATAGATAATCCCGCTCAAAGAAATCGTTCGACACATACATATCTTCCCAGCCATCGTTATTAACGTCGCCTACCGTTACGCCTAGGCCAAAACCCACTTCGCTACCGTAAATGCCTGCCTTTTCGCTGACATCCACAAATTTTGCCCCTACATTTTCCATCAACTTATCGCCTCCGAGCCGATCCCTTTTTTGGCGTACGTTGCGGCGAAGGTCAAAACTGCCGATTGCCCGATAGGAATTGTTCAGTATATAGGCATCCAAGTCGCCATCTTTATCATAATCGAAGAACGAGGCATGTGTCGAAAACCCTATGTCGTCAAGGTTGTACTCGGCGGCCATTTCGGTAAATGTTTCGTCGCCATTATTAATAAAAAGCTCGTTTTGTTTGTTCTCGCCCTTGAGGTCGCCCGAATTGCATACATAGATGTCAAGATAGCCGTCGGTATTGATATCCGCCATAGCAACCCCGGTAGACCACGGCTTCGTTCCGCCGACCTTGGCCTTTTCGGTAACGTCCTTGAATTTAAAATCCCCTAAGTTGAGGTACAGTCTGTTCTGTTCTTGATTGGAAGTAAAATAGATGTCCGGTAAACTGTCGTTATTGATATCGCCTATGGCTACGCCGCCGCCATTATAAAAGTTTCTGTATTTGTAAACGTTGAACGCGTTGTCGTAGACAAGCGTATTGGAAAAATCGATGCCGGTCTTTGAGCCATCCAAGAGTTCAAAGATTGTTTGGGACGTTTCGGGTCGGGGCGTGTTTTCCCTATTCTTCTTACAATGGAACAGAAACAAGGCGAGCAGCCCAAAAAATAGGCTGCGGCAGATATGTCGTAATAGGATATACCGGTTATTCATCGAGAAGATATCTAAGATCGTCTATTTGCACCTTTACCTCCTTAGGGTCATTCAACGGTTTGATGGTAATACGACGGTTGCCATCGACTTTGACAAAAAGTTCCTTTTGGTTATTTTTTAAGGGAACCTTAATAAAATCGTTGCCGGGATACCATGATTTTAGCGTATCCCTGACCACTTGGAACAATCGGTCGGAGTGGGTAGATTCGTTCCATAGGGACCATGCTTCGTAGTAGAACTTTAGATCCATTCCGGTCATGGTGTTTTCTTTATTGAAAATGCCATAGAAAAGCATGGTTATGGGCCGATTTTGATGGTTTCCTTTTGGGCCGGACAAAATGTATTCCACAAAATTATTATTGGCACTGTTCGTTACGATTTCGTTCTTGTTCAGTTTCCAGCATTTATCAAAGAATTCTTGTTTGGTCTGGCCCAAGTGCATCCCTAGAAAGAGCGAATCGTGTACGGTACCCTTGGCCATTTCTGTTTTTACAAGTCTTGAATATTCCGATTCCGAGCAACTTGTCAACGAAATAAAAAAAAGAAGGACAATAATTTTAAGACTTGTCATTATAGGCACGAAAAGCTGTTTTTTCATTGTTTAACGGAGCGATCAATATTTTTTTCTTGTCGTGAACGATCCATTGTAAGGCCCTGATCTGTCCCTTGATATTCAAGGGACTGACTTCGGGCCCGGTATTTTTTGGGGGATAGGGACCAAAGATAACCCATCCCATCGAAGCATCATATCTTCCGAACTGAGGTTTAACAAAATATTGATTTCCTCCGAAGAAGAGATCCATATACCCGTCCCCATCTAGATCTGTTGAGGTAATGGCGTATATGTGGGCGTATTGTATTTGGCCAGGAAGTGCGTTTTTCGTGAATTTCCCGTTTTCGTTAAAAAATACGGAACTCTCCAAGATCTGCACCTCAAGGGTCAAGGCCCGGTCCAATATTTCTTTCGGGAATAAAGATCCGATATCCGCCTTGGCGTAATCTTTATAATATAGCAATTTCTTTTTCAAGGCCGGTATCTGCGATATCAGTTCATCTTTGTCAACAATTGGATAGTATTTGTCACCCTGCTTTTTGCATATAAGCTGTTCCTGAAAACCGTTACCATCAAAATCCGCTATATACATTCGCATATTGGGCTCGAAAAAGTTGTTCCGGCCGATATTGCCCGCTATAATATCTTGATCGCCATCACTGTCGACATCGGCAATTTGAAGGGCGGTCCAAAGTCCCGAGGTATGGGTAAGATTATAGGAACTGCTCTCGTCAATTAATTTACCACCTCGGTTTATAAAGATTTTTAAGGACATCCATTCCCCGAGAATAACGAGATCTTGCCAACCGTCGTTATTGATGTCCGTCCATCCAGCGTCGGTAATCATACCGATATTTTTTAGGATGTTCGCCGGATCGGATTCAAAATTTCCTTTTCCATCGTTTTTAAGAAGGTATCCGGATCCGGGAAGTCCATATAGGGTCGTCTTGTACCGTTCGCCTACGAACAGATCAATATCTCCATCATTGTCAAAATCGACAGCTTTTGCTACCGAAGAGCTTATCGCTCTGGGAAAGGAAGGGGAAGTATTCGATTTTATAAACATACCGTTCCGGTTTTCGTAATAGCAATCGTTCAGTGCCGTAGAGTAGGGGGAGAATGCCTTGCCGCCGTGACAGACATACAGATCCATGTCGCCGTCATTGTCTCCGTCAAGAAATAAAGCATCTGTATCTTCGGAACCTATTTCGTCCGCAAACGGGGAACTGATTTCATCATAGCCCTTAGGGGATGATAGAAATAAGCTTCCGGATCCGTTTTTGGCCCCACCGAGGAAAAAATCGGTTTCCCCGTCTTGGTTAATGTCTTCGCATGCCAATGCCGGGCCTTCGTTGCTGTACATTTGGGTCAGTAGCCGCTCGTTGTTAAAGTCAATATAGCCGTTTTCTTGATGTACAAAATTAAATAAGGGCACAATCCCTTCAAATAGGGACTTTTTGCCGCTGTTTTTAAAACTTTTCCTCAAACTATCGGTTTTCGTGGGATGTTCAACGGTATGGATCGTATTGGTCGCCAGATTTGATTCGATGGTGACGGCACCATCGGGCCAGGTTACCCATAAGGAATCTATTAAATTGGCATTTCCTACCCCAAAATGGATTCTGGCGGGAACACTGCTTTGAAATCCACGAGAGGTATAATTTTCACCGTAGCTTATTCTATCGTCGCCATATTTTATAATGGCCTTGGTCGCAATAGCATTGAGGTTTTTGTCCTTTTGCGCAAATTTTAGGGTAATACTTCTATGGGCCAAGGTGTCGGTAGTGTTCTCATAGATAAAAGACGGCATATTTACGTTGTTGACCACTAAATCCAGATCTCCGTCGCTATCAAGGTCCGCATAGGCACTGCCGTTACTAAAGCTCGGACGGTCCAGTCCCCATTCCGCACTTTTATTTTTAAAATTAAAATCCCCCAAATTTTTAAAGGCCGCATTGGGGACAGCCTGTGATGGCATGGCATCGATCAGTTTGGTAATAACGTTTTTTTCGTTATTGTTTATCTTATTTTTTATTGTCTCCTCATTAGCCGTATAGGTCAGATAGTCGCGATCCAACAGATCTTTGTAGATGCCGTTACTTACAAAAATGTCTTGTCGTCCATCATTGTCCATGTCGAACAGCAAGACTCCCCAGCTCCATTCGGTCGCGGCGATCTGCGCTTGCCGGCCCAGTTCGAGAAAAGTAGTATCGCCCAGGTTTCTTTGAAGTGTATTGCGGGAATATTGGTTATAGTAGCCTTGTTGGCCTGCCATTTGATTTTTGTCCCATGACTCGAATACGGTCTTGGTCTTTTGCCGTTCCAAGGTGGCGGGCAACATTTCGGTTACCATAAGATCGGGCAGCAGGTCGTTGTTCAAATCGGCCAGGTCCGCACCCATGGATCCCATGGATATGGAGCTGAAGTAGTCTTCCAGCCGCTCGGTAAACTTCCCTTTCCTATCGTTGATGTATAAATAGTCCCTTTCAAAAAAGTCGTTGGATATATAAATATCCGTCCAATTGTCATTGTTGAAATCGCCCAGGGTAATACCGAGACCGAAACCGATCTTACTCGTATAGATGCCCGCTTCCCGGGTAATATCCGTAAACTTCCCGCTGTCGTTACGAAAGAACTTGTTACCGTTTCCCGATGCATCGGGAATGGCCCGTTGGTCCTTGACAAGGTCAAATCCACCGATGGACTGTAGGGAGTTGTTCAGTACATAGGCATCAAGATCCCCGTCTTTGTCATAATCGAAAAAAGCGGCATGTACCGAAAGGCCCTCGACATCGAGGCCATATTTTTTGGAAGATTCGGTAAAGGTAAGGTCGCCATTATTTATAAAAAGTTCATTGTACCTATTGGCCCCCCCCGGTTTTCCCGACTTGCATACGTAAAGGTCCAATTTACCATCGGCATTGATGTCGACAAAAGTCGCCCCGGTCGACCAGACTTTGGGGCAAGCGACACCCGCTGTTTCCGTAATATCCTCAAATTGCCAATTACCCTTGTTCAAGAAAAGCTTGTTATCGACCATATTGCCCGTAAAATAGACATCCTGTAGGCCGTCGTTATTGATGTCGCCAATGGCTACCCCGCCACCGTTATAGAAATTGCGATAGATATAGGGGTTGATGGCCTCGTCGTAGGTCAAGGTGTTCTGAAAGAAAATTCCCGTCGTGGAATCCCTTAGCATAAATAAGGGAGTGGAGCCATTATTTTCTTTGCTACAGGAAACAAATAGTAAAACGATAAGTAGCGAAACTCGCTTCATTAGTAGTATCGAATCAAAAAAGGGCCGCCCATAAAGGGCAACCCTCAAAAATAGAACGTTCTTTATAATCAGTAATTGGGAATCAGTATCCCGGGTTTTGTGTTAAAGTACCCCCAGCGGCATCTATTTGTGCCTGTGGAATAGGGAATACCGTTCTGTACGGATCACTATTGGTCTTTTCCCACCAAGGATCGCCCCATTTGCCAAAGCGGATAAGATCTGTCCTACGACTTGACTCCTGGAACATTTCCCTTCCCCTTTCGGCGAAAAAACCGTCGGCATCGATCGTGGTCAACGGTGTTGTCAGGCCTGCACGATCTCTTAACGCATTGACATCGGGCAATGCCAAATTCCAATCATTGGCGGCACGTGCCCGGGCTTCCCCGCGTATCAAGTGTACATCGCCCAATCGAACGATGGGATAGTCGTTGTTCATTTCCTGCCTTCCCAACAACTGGAAACTGAATTTCTTCATCCGTGTACCTCCTTGACGTATGGCATTGGGTTCCAGTTCATTGATTTCCGGAGTATAGTTGATCTGGAGATCGTCATCGTCAGCGGCGTAATCCAATAGGGGATCCCCATTAAAATCGGTTTGTGGCCCTTCCAAAAAGTTGGCCGTTTTACGGGCATCCCCCTCCTCATAGCTATTATAGAATTCTTCCAAGACCACAAAACCGTTCCAAGGTTGGGCATCCAACCCATAGGTCAATTGGCTGGGTCCGTGCAGGGTCATCATATAAAAGTTCATTCCGGTGCCACTGGTCTCGTCGTATTCGATGGCCCAGATAATCTCGGGATTGTTCTCGTTGTTCGGTGCAAATACGGCCGCGTACCCTTCCAAGGTCAGCGGATCCGATTCGACGGCAGGCCGTTTCGAGAGGTTCGGTACCGAACAGCCCTCGCCACAAAGTTGGTAGGGGCTATTGTCCAAAATATAGGTCGCCGCCCAGTCCGCTTCTTGATAACGGGAGGTGCCCGTATAAACTTCCGCATTCAGGTACAATTTGGCCAATACGCCCAAGGCGGCATATTGGTTGATCCTATAGTTGGAAATATCTGTATTTAAATCACTTCCTGAAAGATCCATAGAGGCGGTTACCGCAGGTATGCCCAAAGCGGTCAATAGTTCACTTTCCACAAAATCAAAAACCGCTACCCTTTCCGATTGGGGCGCATCGGCACCGGGAGAGGTAATTATCTTTACCCGACCGTACAGATCCAACAATCTCCAGTAAAAATAGGCCCTTAATGCCTTTACCTGTGCGGTTTGGTTGGCATTCAGCACACCACTGGCCAATGCCGTATTACATTCCCCGATTCCCGTGTAGGCATCGGTCCAAGCGTCATTGATGCGATTCAGGGAAGAATCGAAGGTATGACGGTGCAGGTTGATCCAAATACCGCCATCGAACCAGTCGCCACCTTTCTGTGGCACGGCCATGTCGTCCGCGGTAACCGATTGGGTAGAAAAATAGCCTCCATTGGTCGCAGACCCTGCCCTTAGTCTCGAAAAGGGTGCCAAAAGGGCACCTCCGCCCCCACCGCCCCCCGTAGAAATTCCTTCATTTGAAAAAGTCTCCGTTAAGGAGTCTTCCAGGGGGTCCTCCAAATCGGTACATGAAAAGGCAACAAGTACCGTACCGAGCAATGTATATTTGAGTAAACGATCCATAGTATTTTTTTAGAAGTTAACATTTAATCCTACCGTAATTGTCCGGGATGAGAAATAGGTATTACGCCTATCGATACCCGGGGCCAGCAGATTGGCGGAACCTGATCGCAAATTACTGACAAGGTCATCGGGATTGTCCTGTAGGGAAGGTTCGGGATCTATACCCGAATAGCCCGTTATCGTAAAGAGGTTTTGACCGCTCAAAGTAAGTTTAAGGGTTTTTATATAGTCTAAATTCAGATCGAAATTGTACCCGATGGAAAGGT